>MHNE01000033.1:1269-15213 GCA_001819605.1 Candidatus Portnoybacteria bacterium RIFCSPLOWO2_01_FULL_43_11 | reverse complement strand
AAGCATATTTTTTCCGGTCTTTCTCCCCGGCCGCGGCAGTTGGAGCAAACTTTCTGGCGGAGCAAGATGCCGAAAAAACTTTGGCTTCTGACTTGTTCATAGCCGCTGCCTTGGCAGACCGAACATTTTTTAAGCGATTCGCCTCCCCTGCCTTGGCATTCCGGGCAAACAACCATTTTTTGAAGTTCAACTTCTTTTTTTAAACCGTGAAAGGCGTCTTCTAAATCTATTTCCAAATCTATCTGAATGTCTTGGCCGTATTTAGCCGCTGGTTTGGCCCGGCCGCGGCGAAAACCAAACATTTCTTCAAAAATCCGGCTGAATCCAAAATCCTCAAAAATATCCCGGCCGCCAAACGCATCATAGAAAGAACTGAAGTCCTGTTCGCCAAAACCGCGAGAAAAAGGCGCGCCTTCAAAAGTCTGGCCGAATTGGTCGTATTGGGCTCTTTTTTCTTTATCAGAAAGAACGTGGTAAGCCTTGCTGATTTCTTTAAATTTTTCTTCGTATTCTTTTTTATGGCTTTCCGGCGCTTTGTCCGGATGGTATTTAAGAGCTAATTGCCTGTAATTTTTTTTGATTTCTTCCTCTGAAGCGTTTTTGAGAACGCCTAAAATCTGATAATAGTCTTTGGGCATATTAAAATTTGATTTCTTATTATCTTAACATTTTTTATCCGTTAGCAAAAGCTAAAAATACTAGTTGAGGAGAATGGTTGACTTATTATAAACCGAAATTATTTGTTTTACGCTTTTATCCCAATCATAATTTTTTTGTCCGTATTCTTGAATCTTTTTGCCTTTTTGACAAGCCATTTGCGGGTTTTGTAAAATAAAGATTAATTTCTTTCTTAAATCACGAACATTTTTATTTTTAAAGAAAACGGGCAGGTCGCCAAAAATATTTTGATGTTCGGGAATATTTGAAAGCAAAAGAGGACATCCAAAGCTCGCCGCTTCCATGACGTTAAGGGGTAATCCTTCTTGTTCTGAAGCAGAAGTAAAAAGATAAGCCTGGCTGTAAAGTTCTTTTAATATGTTTCCTTGTTGAGCGCCCACAAAAATAATTTTTGAGTTATTTTTAGCCATTTCTTTTAGTTTTCTTTCATAATCCCGAGTATAAAAAGAAGGGCCGACAATTACCAGCTTTTTATCCGTTTTGATGCCTCGATAAGCTTTAATTAAATAATGAACGCCTTTATGAGGAATCAGTCTGGTCACAACTAAAATATAGCTATTTTTTTTAAGACCCCATTTTTTAATAAGATTAGCCGGCAAATACTTTTCTTGATTGACGCCATGGGGGATAAAAGAGCTTTTTCTTTTATATTTCATTTGGACATATTTTTGCAAAAGCAAAGAAACGGTTAAAATCTCATCAGCCAAAGAGCAGCCTATTTTTTCTCCAATTCTTAAAGCCGTTTGAGCTATTTTCCCCCATTTTTGGTGAAAATAATCTTGACTGTGAAAAGTAAAAACTATTTTAATTTTTGGGCTAAAAAGCTTGGCTATCCACAAACAAAGAGCGGAGCCGATTCCGTGATAGTGAATAACTTCCGGCCGAATTTTAAACAAGGCGTGCCAAGTAGCGATAAAAGTATGAGTGAAAGCGTCTAAATGTTTTGTCCTAACCGAAGGCAAGCGAATAATTATGACGCCCCGATATTTTTCTGTTTTCGGCGGTGTATAATAAGAACGGGCGTAGACAAAAACTTGATGGCCATTTTTAGCTAAACGCCAGGAAATTTCCTCCACATGACGCTCTACTCCTCCAAAAAGAGTAGGTATTCCCTTTTGACCAATCATCGCTATTTTCATCGTTTTAGAAAGGCTATTCCTTCCCAGTCTTTTTTAATAGTTTTTTTGATTTTAAAATTTTGACCGCCGGCGTCTTTTAAAGTAATTTCAAAAGGCAGTTCATGAACCCCCGCTTGTTTTTGAATTAAAATTTTATAATTCTTTTCTTTTTTAATAGTTTCCGGCAGAGTGTATTTATATTTTATTATTTTTGTTTGGCCGGTTTTTATCTCTATCCAGCGGCCAAAGATTGTTTTATTAAACTCTTCGGAAAAGTTTGTTTCATTATTTGCGTCTTCTTCCTTAATAAACCAACTTCCTTTTGGAACATAGATTCTTAAAAAGGCCTTATAATCGTCATTAAACCAATCATTTTCTTTGCCTTGATGATAATATTTAATTTGGAGTTCAGCTTGAGGTTTTTGTCCGTTTAAGTCTATATGATATTCTATTTCTCTTTTAATAAAAAAGTTGCTTTTTTTCGCTCCCAAATTCGCTTCAACAAGCATTAAATAGTCGCCATCAAACTCTTCATTGATTTTACCGGTCCAATTTAGTCTTAAAATTTCTTTTTGAATATCCGGATCTTTAAAATACAAGATAATATTTTTTTCTTCTAATTCTTTAATGACTAAATCTTTTAGTTGCCGCCACTGCCAAAGATTTTTTTGTTTTAATTTTTCTAAAACTTCATTGACTAATTTCTTAAAGACCGTTTTTCTTTCACCCGCTTCAATGTTTCTTTGAACATATCCTTTTTCTATTTCGTATTCCAACTGATAAAGCACGTTATCTTTTGTAAAGTTTAAATCAAATTCTTTAAGGTAAATTGGTCCGATTAACTCTAATAAATCCGGTAAAACCGAAGCATTAACGCCAATAACACCGTCGAATTCTTCCTGACCCCCCTGAAGATGATAAAAATATTCCGCTTGCTTGGCTGAAGTGGGAAAATCCGGCGACCAATTAGCGTCTCTCATTTGCCAATTATCTATGCCTAAGTAATTTTTTATTGGTTGAGGCGGTTCGGTTTTGATTTTACTAAAACCATCAAAAATATTAGTGTCATGAACTTCAAAAGAGATAATTTGCCCATTTTTTATTTTAAGAATGCCAAAGTTGCCCAAATAGCCGCCGCCCGGCCTTAACTCTAAATTATTTTGGAAAAGCAAAAGATAGGTTTTTTCTTGGCTAAAACCGGCTATTCCTGATAAAAAAGATAAATTGGTTAAAATATTTCCTTCTTGAGTAAATTGACTTGGCCAGAGCAAAGAAAACCAGCTTTGCTGCCAAACCATGAAGCCGCCAAAAACCACTAAAATTAAGAATAGCCCAATTAAAATTTTAATTATTTTTGATTCGTTCATAGATTTTTATTAATTCCTGATAATGTTTTTTGCTGTTGTAATTTACTAAAACCTTCTTTTGGGCCTCCTGGCCCATCTTGTTTATTTGTTGAGGATGTTTAATAGCCCATTCGATTTTTTTCCTTAAATCAATTTCATTATTCGGTTCAACCAACAAGCCGGTTTTTTTATCTTTAATTAATTCTATAATACCGCCAACTCTGGTAGAGATAACTGTTTTTTGCCGGATAAAACTTTCTAAAACGGCGTAAGGAAAGTTTTCCGGCCATAAAGACGGCAGAATAGTTAAATATGACCGGGTAATCAATTCTTTTAATTGATTTCCCTGTTTTTGACCAAAGAATTCTATCTTTTGTCCGGCTGGCCCGGCTAATTTTTCTAATTTTTCTTTTTCCGGTCCTTGGCCGATTATTTTTAATTGCCAATTAGGTTGTTTTTTTAAGAGTTTTAAAAAAGCCTTGATTAAAATATCTATTCCTTTTTCTTGGTTTAATCGGCCGAAGTATAAAAGATAAGGATATTTTTCTGATTTCGTATTATCGCGGCTTAGATTTTCTTTTTTGTCCCTTTTTACAAAATTAGGCAAATGGAAAATTTTTTCTTTAGGTATTCCCCACTCTAAAGCTTGTTTTCTTATAAATAAACTCGGAGCGATAAAAGCATCAATTTTTTTGCTTAGTTTTAGAAAACTTTTTTGCCACTTTCCTTCCAGAGCACAAACAGAACTTTTTAGATAAGAGTTTTTAACGCACTTTTTAAATACGACGGGCCAGTAATTTTCCTTTTTAAGGCAGTCAAAACAAATTTTGCCTTGAGAAAAAAACTTATAATTAGGACAAAAAAACTTATAATCATGCAAAGTCATTACTATCGGCAGATGATGTTTTTTTAAAGTGAAGATTATTGAAGGAGAAAAATGATGAAAAATATTATGAAGGTGCGCTAAATCAGGCTTTTCTTTTTGAATCAGCTTCTTTAGTTTTTTCTTCGCTTCAAAGTTCCAAAAAATTCTGATTATTTTTTTAAAATCTTTCCACCCCCCTTCTTTTTTGGAATACTCATAAAAATTAACAAAATTAGTTTTCTCCGGCCAATTAAAATTTTGAGGATGCTCGGTGCTCCAAACTAAAACTTGATGACCTTTTCTTTCTAAAAGTTCGCTTAAATCAAAAAGGTACCTTTCTGTACCTCCCTTTAAAAAAAAGAATTTATTAATTTGTAGAATTTTCATACAGAAATTATTTTTCCGTAAGGCTTATTGCTTAAAATCCACCAACCAGCTTTAAGCCAGTGTTTTTTCATTGATTGTCTTGCCGTACAAATCATCCAATTATTCGGCTTTGATTGGCTTTTGGTTAAAATAATTCTTTGGCTGGTCTTTAAAAACTTGGGCCAGTTGGTTATCTCTTGTATTTTTCCTAATCTTAAATTCCAAACATCAGAGGGGTAAATACGGCCAAAAGGGTCGATAAATAGGCTTCTTAAGCCGGAATAATCAGGTAAAATTCTTTGGCCGGTTTGTATGAATCTTAAAAGGCCCCAGGCAAAATAAGCTCTTAACCATCTTTTTAAGGAAAATCCCCTTAATTCCTGGCTAATCAGCCAAATAATTTCTTTTTCCATTTCTTTTAAACGGCTGATTTTATTATCTTCTTTTTGAAAATAATGCGGGGAGTTATGACAAACAGCGAAACTAAATTCTAAATTTAATTCTTTGCTAAGTTGATAAACCTTTCTTAATTCTTGAAAATTATGGTCATTAATAGTGAAAGCGATTTTTAAATTTTTTATTTTTAATTTTTTTAAAATTTCAATGGTCTGAAGTGCTTGCTTGAACCCGTTTTTAACGCCTCTTAATTTTTCGTGAATTTTCTTTAATCCGTCCAACGAAACGGTTATTCCGATACCCGGCTCAATTTTTAAGATTTTTTTTGTTTGTTTTTTTATTTCTTGAGAAAGAAATCCATTGGTAGAAATAATAATTTTAGCTCGGGGGCACCGGCTTTTTATTGTTTGAACAATTTTTGAGAGGTCATTTCTTAAAAACGGCTCGCCCCCGCTTATATTGACATTTTGGATAGTTCGTGGTAGGTTTTTATAATCTTTTGGTTTTAGCGAAGAAGCTGTTTTTTTTCGCCAAATATGGCAAAATTCGCATTGGCTATTGCATTGATAGGTCACGGCTAAAACAATATCTTTAATTTTTTGAGGAAATTTAGGCATTATCTTTAGGGGTCAGTGGGGGGGGTCGGTGGATAATCCAGGACATTTCCCCCGGATTATGCTATATCAATAATCATGGAAGAAGTCAAGAACAAAACACGAAAATCACTTTTTTATTTTTTGCTTTTTTGGGTCATTATCAGACCTAGTTTGGATATTTTAAGTCAGAAAGAAATTAAGATCTCTACTCCTTTTTTAAACTTTAATTTTAACGTCAATATTTTTCTCGGCAGTTGGATTTTTTTGATTGGTTTTTTATTTTTAATAAGAAATCTTAAAGTTCTTCAATCAACGGCTCTGTTTTACCCTATTATTTTATTTCTTAGTTTATCTTTCGCGAGTATTTTTTACTCCTTGGATTCTTCCGTTAGTCTTAGAGAATTTATTAGAATAGCCGGTATATTCCTGCTTTATTTTTTGGTCTATCAATTAATGGAAAATAAAAAAGACTGGTTTTTATTGTTAAAAATTATTTTAGTTAGTTATTTTTTGCCGGCTGTTTTTGCCGTTTTTCAACTTATTTCTGGCCGGGGTCTCGTTGATGAATTTGGCGGTTTTTATAGAATCTACGGCACTTTTGCCCATCCCAATCCTTTTGCCTTTTACGCCTTTTTTATTTTTGGCCTGGTTTTTTCTTTGCTTTTAACAAAAGATAAAGAGCTAAAACTGTGGTTTAAAGAAAAAGACGGCAAAATAATTCTTGGGATTTCAGCCGTTATTTTGACTTTTCTGATTTTGGCTACTTACAGCCGGAGCGCTTTAGCTTGTTTTTTCGGTTTTATTTTTATTTTCGGGATTTTTAAATACCGAAAACTTCTTTTAGCCGGCTTTTCGCTTTTTTGGGTAATTTATTTTTCTTCTCCTGTTTTTCAGGAAAGAATTTGGGAATTAATTACTCTTGACCCTTATGGTTCAGTAGTTTGGCGTTTGCGGTTTTGGCGGGACATGATTCCTTTATTTTTCTGGCATCCCTGGTTTGGTTATGGCTTGGGCGTTTTTACCAAATTAGCGGAATTTTATCGCGGCTTTAAATTTGGCAGTCTGGAAGCTCATAATGATTTTTTAAAAATATTATTAGAAAACGGGATTTTGGGTTTATTAGCTTATTTTTGGATAATTATCGGTTTACTCTTGTGTCTTTTTAAGATATTTATAAATTCTCAAAATAGTCAAAAAATCTTTAGTTTGGGTCTTTTGGGTATTTCTATGGCTCTTTTTGGAGCGAGTTTTTTTGATAATATTTTGCGAGTTACAGCTCTTCAGTGGAGTTTTTGGGTTTTAATGGCCGGCTGGCTCAAGATAAATCAAATAAAAAGTGGGTAGCTGATTTAATTGGCTACCCACTTGACTTACTATTCTACGGTCTACAAGGAGCGTTCCACTCCGGCCGGACCATCTCTATCTTCTTTTCGTCCGGAAAGATCACCTGCTCGTACCCCGGAGAGCCATTACAACTGGCTCTGGAGTATTTGGAGCTCTGGTCAATGTAGAGCGACTCTGCGTCTGATAATTCCACGCAGCTAAAGTTTCTCCGTTCGCCCCAATACCTTGGCCAGAAGGGGACATTGAAGGGGAGCTTATATTTATAAATAAGAAGACCCCCTTCCTTTCTTATAAAACGGGCTACAAAAATTTGATCAAGGAGTTTGAGTTTATTCGGGTCCTGTGGATCCCGAATAACCACACTGAACTTAAGGTCCCACTCCTTATCTTCGCCCCCTAAAGGTCCCACGAATGGGACCCTTAACTCTATGGCACAACCATTATCGGTGAAGACTGCGTCAAAATTCGCTGCCATTGCTACTCTTGCGGCCAACATGACCGCTACTACCACCATCGATAAAACCAGTTTTCTCATCTTTTCCTCTCCTCTAAAAAATAAGATTTAATTTTACTACTAACATTACCAACCGATATCCGGCCAGACTTTTCGCCTCCTTTCCTGCCGGTAAAAATTGTTATTTTTTCAACGAACAAACAAAACCTCCTTTTTAGGCAAAAGGAGCATTTTCGCCTAAAGAGGAAATTTCATCTGATTTTTTAACTAATTGAAAATTCTTAAATGACCAAGCTAAACCAATTAAAAGTCCGATTATTGCCCCTGAAATTAAACTTAAAAATAAATTTGGTTTGGCCGGTCTTTGGCTGACCAAAGAACCGTCTAAAATTTTTATGGAGACATTTTCTCCGGCGCCGTGATAAAATTCATGGCTTTCTTTTAAGACAGCCGTGATCGCCTGACTGATTTTTTCCGCCTTATCTTTTTGAGGATAAAAAACATCTATTTCTATCACCCCTAAATCTCTAAGAATTTCGACTTTTACGCTTCTGGCCCATTCTTTTCTTCTTTCTTTTAATTGAGAAGGGAAATCAGTGTTTTTTATACCATAAGGCGATTCAAAGATCTTGTCAAGAAAAGAATCAGAATAGACGGCTTCTTTTAAAATCTGACCAATATATTGAGCTGATTTGGAAATAGTATAAATATCCTGACCAGCCACTTGTTTTTGGACAACTAATATTTTTGAAGTCGCTTTATGTTGCGGTTTTTGAAAAACAACCAAATCAAAGACTAAAATCGCCCCCAAAAGAGTTGTCCAAAAAATCAACCATTTTTTTTGATAAATTATTTTAATTATTTGCTTAAAATCCATAAAATTATCCCGTCTAAATTTTGCTTAAATAACTAATAAAAAAATGCCTATATTTTAGGCAATTTTAACCTTACCGAAGTTTATTCTATTCGTCAATAGTTTGTCAAGTCTTTCGGGTAGGGCATATTTTTAAAAAGAGGCCCTTTCTTCAGGTCTCTTTTAAATTAAGATTATTCTTTTTTTATTTCCTCGTATTCGCCTTCAACGCTTTCTCCGTTTTTTGGGCCGCTCTTTTTAATCTCCGGCTCTGACTGCTCTTTCTTTTCTTCCTGAACTTTTTGATAGAGTTGAGCGCCGATTTTTTGAATGGCCCCGGAAAGCTCGTCTATGGATTTTTTAAGCGGCTCTATTTCATTCCCGTCTTTTAATTTTTTAAGTTCAGTTAATTTATCTTCCACTTCTTTTTTATCTTCCGGTTTAACTTTATCGCCCGCGTCTTTAAGGGCTTTTTCCGTTGAATAAACCAAAGTGTCAGCTTGGTTTCTGACTTCAATCAATTCTTTTCTTTGGCGGTCTTCAACGGCGTGGGCTTCTGCTTCTTGCTTCATTTTTTCAATTTCTTCTTTTTTAAGAGCCGAAGAGTCGGTGATGGTGATTTGCTGTTCTTTATTTGTGGCTTTGTCTTTGGCTTTGACGTTTAAGATTCCGTTGGCGTCAATGTCAAACTGAACTTCAATTTGAGGAACGCCTCTCGGCGCCGGCATAATACCGTCCAGCATAAACCGGCCGAGAGTTCTATTGTCAGCGGCCATTGGTCTTTCACCCTGAAGTACATGAATTTCTACTGACGGTTGATTGTCAGCGGCCGTGGAAAAAATTTGGTTTTTAGAAGTGGGAATAGTGGTGTTTCTTTCAATAAGAGGAGTCATGACCGCGCCCAAAGTTTCAATGCCTAATGTCAGGGGCGTCACGTCAAGTAAAAGCACATCTTTCATATCGCCGGTTAAAACCGCGGCCTGAATAGCCGCGCCTTGGGCCACGCATTCCATTGGGTCCACTCCCCTTTCAATTTTTTTACCGACATAGTCTTCAACGAATTTCTGGGTAATGGGCATTCTGGTCGGCCCGCCGACTAAAATAATTTTGGTAATATCGTTTGGCGTAAGATTGGAATCTTTAAAGGCCTGTTCCAAAGGACCGCGGCATTTCTCTATGATAGGTCTTATTAATTCTTCCAGTTTGGCCCGGGTAATCTTCATAGTTAAATGTTTTGGTCCGGCTGTGTCCCCGCTTATAAAAGGCAGATTAATATCAGTTTCCAGAGTTGAGGAGAGTTCAATCTTAGCCTTTTCCGCCGCTTCTTTTACGCGCTGAAGAGCGGTTTTGTCCTGCTTTAAATCAATGCCTTCTTGCCGTTTAAATTCATCAGAAATGTAATTAACCAAGACCTCGTCCATATCAGTGCCGCCCAATTCCGTGTCGCCGGAAGTTGACTTTACTTCAAAAACTCCATCGCCAAAATCCATAATTGTTACATCCAAAGTGCCGCCGCCAAAATCAAAAACCAAAATCTTTTCTTCTTGGCCGGCTTTGTCAATGCCGTAAGCCAGAGAAGCGGCGGTCGGCTCATTGATAATTCTTACCACTTCAAGGCCGGCAATGGCTCCGGCGTCTTTGGTTGCCTGACGCTGGGCGTCGTTAAAATAAGCCGGCACCGTGATCACGGCTTTTTGAATCGGTTGGCCCAGAAACGCTTCAGCGTCTTTTTTAATTTTTTGAAGAATAAAAGCTGAAAGTTGCTGCGGCGTATAATTTTTTCCATTAAGAGTATATTTTTCCTTGGTACCCATTTTCCGCTTAAAGGTCGTAATGGTATTTTCCGGGTTAGTTACGGCTTGTCGTCTGGCCGGCTCGCCAACTAAAAGATTGCCGCTTTTGTCAAAAGCCACATAAGACGGAAAGGCTTTGCCGCCGCCAACCACTGTTCCTTCAGAGGAAGGAATCATCACGGTCTTGCCGGCTTCAAGCACCGAAGCGGCAGAATTTGATGTGCCTAAATCTATACCAATTATTTTCATAAATTTATTTTATTTTTATCGGAATCTTTTTCCCTTTTGACACGGCTTTGCTTGTTTTGGGAATAGTGATTTTAAGGATACCGGAAACACTTTCAGCTTCGGCTTTATCTTCCACCACTTCCACCGGCAGTTTAATCACCCGTTTAAAATTTCCCCGCCGGATTTCTTTTCTTAAATAATCTTTTTCTTTTATTTCCTTTTTTTCCTCGCTTTTTCCCTCAATGATTAAAACATTATCTTCAATGGAAATTTCCACCTCTTCGGGCTTAACGCCGGTCAGGGGAGTTTCAATGTAAAGGTTGTCTTTGTCTTGGTAAATGTCAACATTTAATTCTTCCGAGCGAAAAGTCGGCACAAAAGGCATCCATTCGTCTTTTTCAAACATATCAGGCAGATTAAAGGGCCGGTCTAAATCTTTAAATGGTCGCCATTGGATAGGCATATTGCTGTTCTGCTATCACCGTTGACCCTACAGTCTTTTTCGACTCTCGGATTTTAGGTGATTAGCTATATTTTAAAAATCCAAATTTCAAAATCCAAATGTCAAATCAAGTCTCAAGCCCAAATGTCAAATTATTTTGTTATTTTGGAAAATTTTTCTAAAATGCAGGCCATAGGCGGCAAATGTCATCGCTTGGGGGAAGAATTTCGGATGTTTGATAATTGTTTTTATAAAAAAGCGCCAATAAGCTCTTCTTCCCCTTTCTTTAATGCCTAAATAAAACATAGTTTTAAAAAGCCCGACAAAATAGCAAAATTTTATTCGCCCTTTTCTTTTTAGCTTTATTGGCTTAAATTCTTTGAAAAAAACCATAATTCTTTTGTAATAATCTTGAGGCGAATAAATGGAAAAAACAATTTTTTTATATCCTTTGAGAATTTTTTTATATCTCATTTTAGGAATAAAATTCATTGAGAAATCCGTGTTATTGCCGGAAAACGCTTTTTCCAAGATGCGGCCAGTCTTTTTTAAACGTTTATATAACCTAGTGTCTTTGGGTGCGTTTAAAAGGCCAACCATGGCCGTGACAATGCCGCTTTTTTGGATAAAATCAATTTGTCTTTCAAAAATAGAAGGCGGGTCGCTGTCAAAACCGACAATAAACCCGGCCGTTACTTCCAGGCCGTAATTTTGAATCTTTTGGACCGAAGTTAGGAGATTACGGCCGGCGTTGTTAAATTTATTGCATTCTTTCAGGCTTTCTTCGTTGGGCGTTTCAATGCCGACAAAAACCATTTTAAATCCGGCTTGAGCCATTAAGCTCATCAGTTCTTCATCATCAGCCAAGTTGATAGATACTTCGGTAAAAAAAGTAAAAGGATGCTTATGCTCTTTCATCCATTTGATAATTTGGGGTAAAAGTTCTTTTTTAAGTTTTATTTTATTCCCCATGAAATTATCATCAACAACAAAGACGCTTCTCCGCCATTTATTTTCGTATAAAATATTTAACTCTTCAAGTATTTGGTTTGTTTCTTTTGTTCTGGGCAGACGGCCGTATAATGAAGTAATATTGCAAAACTCGCAATCATAAGGACAGCCGCGGGAATACTGGATATTCATAGAAGCGTATTTTCTTGTCTTAATAAGGCCCCATAATGGAATAGGTGTTTGAATTAAGCTTGGCAGTTTAGCCGCCTTATAGACTTTTTTAGCTGTTCCTTTTTCTAAATCTTTTAAGAACTCTTTTAAAACTATTTCCGCTTCGCCAAGGATAAGATGGTCCACTTCGTTGTATTTTTCCGGCTCCATGGTAAAGAGAGGGCCGCCAGCCACAACCTTTTTCCTCCTGTCTTTGCATTTTAAAATGACCTCTTTAGCTGATTCTCTCTGGACAATCATAGCGCTGATAAATACATAATCCGCCCAATCAATATCTTTATCCTTAAGCCGGCTGACATTCATATCAATAAGTTTTTTTCCCCATTCAATGGGCAGCATAGCCGCTACAGTTAAAAGACCCAAAGGGGGATAAGCCGCTTTTTTATTGATAATTTTTAAAGCGTATTTAAAGCTCCAAAAAGTTTCCGGATACTTGGGATAGATAAATAATACCTTCATTTTTTATTTTATTTATTAACTTTCACCTTACTCGCTCTTAAAACTTTTTCTCCGAGCATGTATCCTTTTTGAATCTCTTCCGTAATTTCCCCGCTTTCTTTATTTGATTCAACCATTTCCACGGCTTCGTGAAATTCCGGGTTAAACTTCTCGCCTTTTGCTTTTATTCCTTTTAAATTATGTTTTTCCAAAATAATTTTTAATTGTTTTTTAATAGGTTTTAATTCCGGAATTTGTTCTTGTCCGATTCTTAAACTGTCCAAAACCGGCAGTATTTCTCTGATTAAACTTTCCTGGCTATATTTTCTAAATTCCTCCATTATTTCTTCCTGCCGGCGTCTATAATTTATCAAATCCGCCTGGGCTCTCTGCCACCCGGTCAAATACTTCTCCTTTTCTTTTTGGCATTCTTTCAGTTTCTTTTTAAGTTTTTTTATTTTGCTTTTTTTATCAGCCGCTCCGCAAGCTGGCGGAGAAAAATCGTCTTGAGAATCTTCGTTAGAATAAGTAATTTCTTCTTTTTGAGTCATAATCCCATCAATAGTTTAGCTTTGATTTTCTTATTTGTCAACGACTCCTAATCCTGTTTCTTTTTGTATTTTTTCTTTTATTTTTTCAACTCGATTAATTAATTTTTTAAGATTAGGTTTTAAATTGATTATATCAACCAATACGCCTTGACTTTCAAGATAATTAATTGTATTTAAAAGTTCATCGCTAAAGCTTCTGGAAATAAAGGCTACTTGTAAAAAGTCCAAATAGATATTTTTAAGATTTTTTTGTTCGTTTTTTATTTTAAAGATATCCCTCAAAATCTTTTTTGCCTCTTTTCTAAAGAATAGATATCTTTTTTTAATTTTTACAGTGTTTTCCATTGTTTTTATCTAATAATTTTATAAAAATCAATTTTTTTAACCGGCATTTCAAGACTTATGTTTACTCCTTGAATTTTTTTAGGAAGATTTTTAAAACTTATTTTTTTCTCTTGAATAGTCGTTTCGGCCAAACCGCTTTTAATGGTCATTTTTCCGCCTAATTCTTCGGTAAGTTTTCTGATTGAATAAAGATCAAAGCCCCTTTCCTTTAAGTTTTTTGTTGATAAGCCGCTTAGGGCAAACTCAATGGCGGCAAAATCATCTTTTGGAAAAATATTTTTCAAAAGGTAAGATTTCCTAAAACCAATGCCTTGGTCGACAATTTTAATAAAGCAGATTTTTTGATTGATTTTTATATTGATAAATATATTTTTCGCCTTTGAATGTTCTTTTATATTAGCAGAAAGTTCCGAGATTGTATAAAGGATAAATTCTAAAAATCCTTTGGGCGTTTTTAACCCCTCAATTTTTTCTGAAATAATAGTCAGCTCTTGTTCTAATTGTTGAGCTTTAATTTTGTTTTGATAATTAATCATCTAATTTTATTCTATCAAAAAACCACATTTTTTGCAAATAAAAGAGCCCCGTTAGCGGGGCACTTCCTCCTTTCTTGATTTATTTAATTATCAGAAAAAGTGAATCAAAAGAAGAAAAAGAAAAAAGGAGAGGTGTCTTTGCGCGAAAGACAGAGCTTTCCTTTGGCCAGTGATTTCCTTACTATATTTTTAAACTTCTCTCTCCTCAATTGCTCTCCTTTTAATCTATCCGGAGAGCCTGCCGGCGGCTATGGTTTTCCGCGTTGCCGCGAACTTCACTCCGATCTTTATCAACAAACAACCGAGGAGAGAGATTTTATGATTGTTTATTGAATTATAAAAGGTCGGGGCTAGTCCGATTTATTCCGTAAAATACAGAACAGAACGGACCCATATTCGCCAGCAGGCTCTCA
>MHNE01000033.1:0-1254 GCA_001819605.1 Candidatus Portnoybacteria bacterium RIFCSPLOWO2_01_FULL_43_11 | reverse complement strand
TCAAGTAAAGAGCCGAGAGAAATAGTGAGTGCCACTATTCCTCTCGGGTTTTTAGCGGTTAATCGGATAACGGGGATAATGGGGCCGAGCGGATTTCATCCTCCACCCCCCGCAAGTACTCCGCCCAACTCTCATCGTTGCGTTCAACATAGAACGCCATACCAGAGACTGGGCTAAGATCCTCCATAACCTTCTCATGGGCCAAGAGTACATGATCCCAGTGGTCATCGTGGTCAACCGATGCGCCACATAGGATGCATGTCAGCTGTTCTTGGAAACAGCCGCAAGACGGGATCGGCGTACTCTATCCCGTCCACTTCAACCCAATCCTCTAGATCCGTGAGCGTCCCGCAATGGACGCAGGATCTTTCTCTATGCTCAAATATCTCTTTTTTCATTATAATCCTCTCCTTTCGCCCGAAGCCCGGGCAAAAAAATTATTTAAAGAACTCTTGGAAGAACCATTTCTCCCATCCAAATCTCCAAAATAATTTAGAAACTCGGATGGAAGAAATTTGCTTTATTATTGACTTTCCTTTTTTAAATCTGCTATAATATCAACATATGAGCACAACAACTATTACTAATATTCAAAACGGCGCTATTGTTTTACCGAAATCCTTACAGAGATATTGGCAAAATAAAAAAGTATTGATTATTCCTTCTCAAGACAGGATTATCATTGAACCATTAGAGCGAGACTGGGATAAATATGAAGAAAAATTAGAACAGGGAAAAAAGTTAATTTCGCCGGCGCTGATTAAAGAAGCTGTTAAATACGCAAAAAAGAAATAATCTTATGCGAGTCGTTTTTGACACCAATATCTTGATTTCTGCTTTTTTGTGGCAGAAGCGGCTTAAGCTAATCTATCAAGCTATTCGGCAGAACCAACTAACGCCTTGCTTTACTAAAGAGACTTGGGATGAATTTCTGCGCGCTCTTGCTTATCCTAAATTCAAAAAGCAGATTCTAAAGATAGGCATTGCGCCCGATGAAATCACCCGACTAATTACCAGTCGGTATTATTTTATTCCTTTGACTCCAGAAATTTCAGTTATTAAAGACGATCCTTCTGATAATAATATTCTTTCAGCCGCTCTCGTCACTAAATCTGAATTTATTATCTCCGGCGACAGGCATCTTTTATCTCTTAAGAAATTTGTTGATATTCCCATTCTTTCACCTCAACAATTTCTGAAGCGATTCAAGAAATCTAAAACACAAAAATAATTAAAGAACAAACCATCCTTCTC
>MHNE01000032.1 GCA_001819605.1 Candidatus Portnoybacteria bacterium RIFCSPLOWO2_01_FULL_43_11 | reverse complement strand
CATTCCTAATTTATTTCTAACCACCATTTCTGCCAAAGCTCCAAATCCTTGTTCTTCCTTACTGCCTCGTTCTGCTCCTGTTATGTTTTGATTTTGGATAATATATTCTGCGGCTTTCTGTCTCAGTCTAAAACCAAACTCGTCATTAAGTTTTATAATTATTGGTTTCGGATGGTAATATTTATACATAAGTTTCTCGTATTAAAAAAGTACGTCCTTTTTTATGCTTTTTCAACCTATTCTTTAAATCATCTGTGCAACCAGTATATGGTCTGTTATTTTTACAATTTAGGATGTTAAGCATACCACATAAATTTTTTGGCGAATCTCGCCTTCGCGGTTCGCTCCAGCGGACTTTGTCCGCCGTAGCTCGCCGCTTCGGAGAGTAAAGGCGGAGAGGGTGGGACTTGAACCCACAAGGGTATTTCTACCCGCCGCTTTTCGAGAGCGGTACCTTGCCATTCGGTACACCTCTCCTGACTGATTTTACACTATCATTTTTCATTTTTTCAGTCAATCAAAAATAGCAAGCGGATTATATTTTTTCACTTGCCATTTTTGAAATTTTTAGTATTCTTCCAATAATTTTTTTACTCTTTTATAGCGGGGAAAAATATTGATTGTTTGTTCAACCGGTTCTATTTTATTTTCTTTAACATAATTCCATAAGACCCAAACCAAATCCGCTGTTTGCCGTTCAAAAAGCCGCTGGTCAACCAATTGAGCAAAGTTTGGGACTTCACGCCGTTTAAGGTAAGTTTGAACCATTAGCTCTTTGTTGGCACTGGAAACTTCTCCCGTTTTATCAACTGAAGTAAGAAAACGAGCCAGGGTAAAAGCCGGGTCGCCATAACTGACTTTTTGCCAGTCAAGGAAAATCACTTTATTATTTTTCCAATATGTATTACCGCAATGTGCGCCGTCAAAATTAAAAGAAAAAGGAGCTTTTTCTAAGAGCGGTTCAAATTTCTCTAAGATTTTTTTTGCGCCGTCAATCACTTTTTCAATTTTTTGAGCCCACTCTAAAACATCCGGCTGTTCTGATTTTTTTATTTCTTTTAATCTCTTTTGCCAAGTTTTTACGCTGGTTAAATATGAATAACGGGTATATCCTTTTCTGAAGGGGAAATTTTCGGGTGTAATTCCTTGGGAATTTAAAAGGGCGATGGCTTTTGCCGCGGCAGCTAAGTGCTCCTCTGAAAGCGGTTTTAAATCATTAAAGCAAGCGGCTTCTATAAACTCTTGAATCATTAAAGGAAAGACAAATCTTTCAGGGTCAACAAAATATGACCTTGGCCCCAATCCTGTTTTCTCAAGATATTTTAAAATCACATATTCTTCGGGTATATTTACCCATTCTCCTTGCCGATAACTTTCCGGATTTATCATTCACAGGCAATATACCTCCCCGTCTTTTTCTACCCGATAGTTTAGATGATTGTGTTCACTGATTAAACTTATTGAAGCGCCGCTTAAGCTAAGTGGGTTATGCTTTTTAAGATAACTCTCAATCTCTTGAATAGTTGGTTTTTTCATTATGTTTTATTATTAGTCTTTTAGTAAAGCTGTCTATCTTTAATTTTTTCAACGCCTCCTTTGGTTTAATCCAGATATATTTTTGTCCTTCGTGATTTAATTTAATATTTTTTACGCTTTTTACCTGACAAATATGGTCTAAGAAAATAAAATGTTTCTTTTGATGAAATTCTTTAGAGAAAATACAATCTTGGATTAAAACTAATTTACACTCTTTTAAATTTAAGTTAGTTTCTTCTTTTAATTCTCTTTTTAAGGCCCGTTCAATGGTTTCCCCTGATTCAATATGGCCGCCGGGAATAGTCCAAAGATTATTCCATTTATGAGATTGAATCAAAAGAATTTTACCTTTTTGATAAACCAAAGCTCCCACTGTCGGCTCTGGATATTTTGAGTTTTTCATAAATGGGCGCACTCTGATTCGAACAGAGGACCTTTCGCGTGTAAGGCGAATGCTCTAACCGCTGAGCTATGCGCCCTTATAAAAATGCCCAGGGCGGGACTCGAACCCGCATGCCGAAAAACGGCCAGGAGCCTCAGTCCTGCGCGTATACCAATTCCGCCACCTGGGCCTATTTTATTTCTTTTAGCCGCGTTTCTTTAGCTGATTTATGTCGGAGATAATAAAGTTTAGCGCGTCTGACTTTATGCTTTTTAAGAACCTCTATTTTTTCAATAAGAGGCGAGTGAATGGGGAAGACTCTTTCAACGCCAACGCCATGGCTGATTTTCCGGACAGTAATAGTGGCGTTGACGCCCTTGCCGTGTTTTCTGGCAATGATTAAACCTTCAAAGAGCTGAATTCTTTCTTTGTCAGCCTCTTTGATTTTTTGATAAACTTTAATTGTATAGCCGGGCCTGATTTCAGGCAGTTCTTTTAATTGTGATTTATTAAATTGGTCAAGTTTATTCATAGTTATTGTTTGAGGTTATCAAAAATATTTTTCAAATCTTTTGGTAAAGGCGATTTGAACTCGGCCATCTTACCATTTAATAATTGAAATTTCAAGGCATGGGCATGGAGAAATTGTCTTTTTAAATTTTCTGGCAATGGCTGTCTTTTAAATTTATACTGCCAATCGCCGGCAATCGGGTGGCCAATTGAGCTTAAGTGAACTCGGATTTGGTGCGTCCGGCCGGTTTTTGGAAAAACATCCAAGAGAGTATAATCTTTAAAATATTTTAAAACCTTGTATTCAGTCCAAGCGCTTTTGGATTTTTCATCTAATAAAACGCTTCTTTTAAAGCCGCTTTTTTTAGAGCGGCTTATGGCTTTGGTGATAATTCCTTTTTTATCTTTGATTTTTCCAATAACCAGAGCCAGATAATGTTTTTCTATTTTTCTTTGGGCGAATTGATTTTTTAAATACTCAAAAGATTTATTATTTTTTGCCGCTATTATTAAGCCGGAAGTGTCTTTGTCTAATCTATGAACAATACCTGGCCGTAATTCGTCAGTCGGCGAATTATCGCCTACATCTTTAATGGTCGGACAATAAACCAATAAGGCATTTATTAAGGTATCATTTTGGTCGGACCTTAATGGGTGCGTAAGCATTCCGGCCGGCTTATCAATAACTATTATGTCTTCATCTTCATAAATAATATCTAACTTAATGGAGGGATTTGGTTTAGGGGGCATATTTGGTGGTCTATTCTTGAAATAGTTCGGACGGTTTTCGCCGCCTGCGGCGGCGAGAATCTGGCCAAAAATTCCGAACAGAAATTCTGAACTTTGACAATTTCAAGTTTTTCTTTGGCGGCAAATTCTTAAAAAATCTTATGACAAAAAGCTTATTTCGTTGCTTTAGCAATTCTTACAAACTCTTTAACTTTTTCGATGTTTTTCTCGTGACTTCCTATCTTGTCTGTTTTAGTTTTCGAATCCACGCCAAATGGCTTAACCTTGATAACCGCTTCCGCCACATTATCTGGTCCGAGTCCGCCAGCCAAAATAACGGGGATGGAAACAGATTCAACTATTTTTTTACTCATGCTCCAATTATGTGTTTCTCCGGTTGCTCCGACCTGGGTATCTCCTTTCTTTTGAGTATCGAGAAGCAAATAATCAGCAACTCCGTCGTATTGTTTCGCCAACTCAACGCTTCCCTCGTCTCTTACTGGAATACTACGCATAATCTTGAGGTCTGGAAACTGCTTTTTCAAATCTTGCACATCTTCCGGCGAGAGAGACTCGGGGGCTGTTCCCAAGTGCAAAATATCAGGGTTAGTTTTACCAACAATTTCAATTATGTCTTTTAAATTTTTTGAGAGCGACAATACTACCTTTTTTGCTTGGCCAGTTACGCCCAGTAAAATTTCTTTTGCCTGTTCCGGGCTAAATTCTCTAGGATATTCACCGTTACCAACTAACACGCCGACATTATCTACGCCGACTTCGACAAGGTTTTTGGCCTCATCAAAATTTTGCGCTTCATAAATTTGGGTAATCATAAAAATAAGATGATTTTAAAATTTTTCTTTTCCCAAAATGCAGAATCGCCAACTGATTTTTTCGCCAAGAAAACCTTACGATTCGGTCGTTGAGCGAAGCGAGGCGAATGCCCCTTGCTTGCAATTTCCTGTCTGGTGGGCACTAGAGGATTTGAACCTCTGACCTCGTCGATGTCAACGACGCGCGCTAACCACTGCGCCAAGTGCCCGCGCTGGTGGACCTGACCGGACTTGAACCGGTAACCTTCCGCGTGCAAGGCGGGTGCTCTAGCCAATTGAGCTACAGGCCCAAGAGTGGGCCAGGATGGATTCGAACCATCGACCCCGTCTTTATAAGAGACGTGCTCTAACCGCTGAGCTACTGGCCCAAATAACATTTTTATTCTATTTGACTTTCCTTTTCATCAACCTCTCAAATTCTTTTCTTTCAATGGTTTCTTTTTTAATCAGCTCTTTGGCAATCTGGTCTAATTTTTTTCTTTTCTCAATTAAAGTTTTTTTAGCGGTTTGAAAACCGTTGTCAATAAATTGGGCCACTTCTTTGTCAATTTGAAGAGCGATTTCTTCGGAATAATTTTTCGCGGTCATTATCTCCCGGCCCATAAAACCCAGTTCTTCTCGTTCGCCGAAAGTTACGGGCCCCAATTTCTCGCTCATGCCGTATTGGGTGACTAAACGTCTGGCCAGATCCGAAGCCTTTTCCAAGTCATTGGCCGCGCCAGTGGTAATTTCGTCAAAAACTAATTTTTCAGCCGTATAGCCGCCCATTAAAACCGCTAATTCGTCTATGAATCCCGAACGGCTGTGCAAGTGTCTGTCTTCGGTCGGCAGTTTTAATGTGTAGCCGGCGGCCGCGCCCCGGGCAATAATTGAAACTTTTTGAACCGGGTCAGTGTGAGACAAAGAGGCGTTCATCAAAGCGTGTCCGGCTTCGTGATAAGCGGCAATTTCTTTTTCTTTCTTAGATAATATATGACTTTTTCTTTCAGGGCCCAAAAGGACTTTTTCAATTGATTCCCGCAGTTCATCTTGGTCTATTTCTTTTTTATTCCGGCGGGCCGCTAAAATGGAAGCTTCGTTGACTATATTGGCCAAATCAGCGCCGGAAAAGCCGGGTGTTCTTTCCGCGATTTCCGTAAAATTAGTGTTTTTAGCCATGGGCTTGCCCCGACTGTGGATTCTTAAAATTTCTTCCCGGTCTTTTAAATCAGGCAAATCCAAAACGATTCTTCTGTCAAAGCGGCCGGGCCGAAGAAGAGCCGGGTCTAAAACATCGGGCCTATTGGTGGCGGCTAATAATATGATTCCGCTGTTTGGTTCAAACCCGTCCATTTCCACTAAGATTTGATTAAGAGTCTGTTCTCTTTCTTCATGAGCGCCCCCCAAGCCAACGCCTCTTTGCCGGCCAATAGCGTCAAGTTCGTCAATAAAAACTAAAGCCGGCGCGTTTTTCTTGGCAGTCTGAAACAGGTCGCGGGTTCTGGCCGAGCCAACGCCGACAAAGAGTTCAATAAATTCCGAACCGGACACGCTGAAAAAAGGCACGCCGGCTTCAGAAGCCACGGCCCGGGCAAGGAGTGTTTTTCCGGTGCCCGGGGCGCCAACCAGTAAAACTCCTTTGGGAATCTTGGCGCCTAACTGGGTAAATTTTTGGGGATTTTTTAGAAATTCAACTATTTCTTCCAGTTCTTCTTTGGCTTCTTTTAAGCCGGCCACGTCTTTAAAAGTAACTCTATTTTTTCCGTCTTGAGGAGAAAATAATTTGGCTCTTGACCGGCCGAATGAGAAGGCCTGCATAGTGCCTCTCTGCGCGCCTTTAAACATATACCAGAGGAAGAAGCCGATAATTAAAAGAGGAATGAAAAAAGGCAGAACGGCGCCCAGCCAAAAGAGCAGTTGGCTTTCTTCTTTTATTTCAATATTAACTAATTTCAGTTTTTCCGGATCAACTCCGTAATTCTTGAGCGACTCGGTTAAGGAAATCTCTCTTTCTTTGTTAGCTTCTTTTTTAACATTATCTTTCGTTTCAATGTTTAATTTATCTCCTTCAATGTTAATTTTATTGATTTTCTCCTGATTGATTTGTTCCACCAGCTGACTTAGAGAAATTTTTCCAGTTTTTTCCGCTTGACCGGAGAGCAAGGTAAAAAAGCCGGAAATGATTAAAAATACCAGGAAGACAATGATTAGATTTTTTAATAAATATTTCATTCTACTGCCTTTTCTGAAACAATTAATTGTTTTTTGTTTTGGTCCAATCCGATAATTCTGACTTTGAGTTCCTGATTTATAAATTTATTCAAATGACTAAGAATTTTATCTTTGTCGCCGCCTTCCACTTGGGGATAATTTTTATCGGATAATTGAGAGACCGGCAGAAAACCAACTAAGCCGTTAAAGGTGATTACCAGTCCTCCCCGGTTAGCTTCAACGACTTTAACAACCACAACTTTTTGGGTTTGTTTTTTTTCTTTGGCGGCTTGCCATGATTTTTCTAAATTAGCTTCTTTTAAGGACAGTTCAATATATCCGTCTTCATTTTCCGAGTCCAAAACCAAGGCCGAAACAGTATCGCCGATTTTAAGTCCTTTTAAAAGACCTTTATTTTCCTTTAGCTCGCCTCCGTAAACTATGCCGGTGCCCAAAGGACCTAAATCTAAAATCAGGGAATTTTTACTCATTTCCATAATTTGACCTTCCACTAATTCTCCAATTTGAGGCAGATGCGGAATTTCGTTCTGCTTCGCGGTCAGCAAATCTTTCATATTTTGAGATTGATTTTTATTCATAGCCGTATAATAACTTAGAATTATCCACTTGGCAAGAGAAGACAAGATATGTTAAAATAATGTTATGACAATTTCATGGTATGGCCACTCTTGTTTTAAAATAACCAATTCCGGCGGCCATTTAACTATTATTACCGACCCTTTTGACAAAAGTGTGGGACTCAATCCTCCCCGCGGCAGCGCGGATATTATTACTGTTTCTCACGAGCATTATGATCATAATAATATTAAGAGCTTCAGCGGCGCGCCCTTTATTGTAAATGGTCCGGGCGAATACGAAATAAAGGGAGTGTCTATTTTCGGTTTAAACAGCTTCCATGACGAAAAACAAGGACAAGAAAGAGGATTAAACGCAATTTATCTCATTGAGATAGACGAGATAAGAATTTGTCACTTGGGTGATTTTGGCCAGGAAAAATTAACAGATGAGCAATTGGAAGAAATTGGCGAGGTGGATATTTTAATGATTCCGGTGGGCGGCACATACACCATTTCAGCTGACGAGGCC
Source organism: Candidatus Portnoybacteria bacterium RIFCSPLOWO2_01_FULL_43_11 (assembly GCA_001819605.1). Taxonomy (GTDB): domain Bacteria; phylum Patescibacteriota; class Minisyncoccia; order Portnoybacterales; family UBA2143; genus WO2-40-15. Next base: position 6,798 of record MHNE01000032.1, on the reverse strand, counting down.
GTAGAAATAGTTGAACAGATTGAGCCTCGTTTAATTGTCCCCATGCATTACAAAATTCCTGGACTAAAAATTAACATAGACGGAGTGGATAAATTTTTAAAAGAAATGGGCTTAACCCAAAAACCGGCTGTTGATAAAATAACTTTGAAAAAGAAAGATTTGGCCAACAAAGAAATGGAAGTGGCCGTGATGAAACCATAAAATAAATGGATTTTCTTCAAAAAATTCAAAATAAACCGAGACATATTCGGGTTCAAATTCTTTGGATTTCAGTAGCTATCTCTATGGCGGCTATTTTTTATTTATGGACAATTTCTTTAAAGCGTTCTTTTCCAAAAGCGGTTGAAATTAAAGAATCTGACGGCGTTCAAAAAGAAGCCTCTGAATCATTAAAAGACATAAAAAAAGAAACAATTTCATTAAAAGAAAGCTTGAAGGCCAGCTTCGGAGCTTTTTTTGAAAAAAATGAATCGGCAGAATCAACGGAAATAGAAGAGAGGCAAAATAATTCATTTATTGAACAGCCAAGCGCTGAATCTCAAAACGAAGTTCAAGAAATCAAACCGGCTAAATTGCCGATAAAATAACAATGGAAATCGGTCATATCAAAAAAAGAGAAATTGTTGAAGAGATGAAAGAGTCGTATTTGGATTACGCGATGAGTGTTATTATTGCCCGCGCTTTGCCCGATGTCCGCGATGGCTTAAAGCCGGTGCATCGCCGGATTTTATACGCCATGCATGATTTGGGTTTGACGAGCGGCGCCAAATACCGAAAATCAGCCACGATTGTCGGGGAAACTCTGGGCAAATATCATCCTCACGGAGATGCGGCTGTCTATGATTCTTTGGTTAGAATGGCTCAATATTTCTCTCTTCGTTATCCTTTAATTGACGGGCAGGGTAATTTCGGTTCAATGGACGGAGACAGCGCGGCCGCCATGAGATATTGTTTAGTCGGCGATACATTGGTTTTAACTAATAAAGGATTAATGCCTATTGAAAAAATTTCTCATAAAAAAGAAGAGTCTATTAATTTTCAGGTACTGAATTATCAAGGGAGACAGATTAGGGCTAGTAAATTTTTTAATTCTGGCAAACATAGGATTATTGAGATGATAACCGAGCAAGGGTATAAATTAAAAGGTTCATACAATCATCCAGTACTCTGTTGGGGGCTAAATGATTTCGGCTTCCCAACTTTAAAATGGAAGCCCCTGGAAGACGTCTCTACTAATGATTATGTTGTCCTAAATAGAAATTTTCCTCTTTTTAATAAAAAACAACCTAACTTAAAAGCATTCTATCCCAAAAATTCAAAATATAAAGAGGTTAAATTACCAAAAAGCATGAATAATGATTTAGCTTTTTTATTAGGAGCTTTAGTAGCCGAGGGGAGCTTCCATCAGAAACAGATATTATTTAATAATCAAGATCCAGAATTTTACAGGAAAGTAAAAAACATTATTGAATCTCAGTTCGCCGGCGTAAAATTATATGAAAGACAAATAAAAGGCAATTGTTGGGAATTGAGTCTTTACCATCAAAGGGCAGTAAAATTTTTAGAAAATATCGGCCTAAATAATAATGTCTCGAGTAAAAAAGAAATACCATTTACCATTTTGAGGTCCAAGAAAGAACTGATAAGGCAATTTTTGACCGGTCTTTTTGAGGGCGATGGATGCGTGATCGTTCATAAAGATAAAAGACATAATGGGAAATCAATCGAACTTGCTTATAATTCAAAAAGCCAAAAACTTATTGAACAGCTTAAAACTTTATTATTAAATTTCGGCGTTGTAACCAGTTTACCCTATAAGGACAAAAGAAACAGTTGTTATAAGTTATTGGTTAGCGGTAGAGAAAATATCCAAAAATTCCAAAAAGAGATTAATTTTTTTTCCGGGAGAAAAAAAGCAGCTTTAGCTCAAATATCGACAATTAATCCTAATCGAATGAGTAGAAATGATTATATCCCTTTTCTTAATGAATATTTAAGGAGTAATTATAAAAATTCATTTATTCATCGTAATGGGGAACAAAGAAATAATTTTGATAGATATAATAAATTACAAAAAAATTATTACCAACTTAAAAAAATTTTAAAGCCGCAAGACCAAAACTTAATTGATTGGATTATTAAAAATAATTTCTTTTTTAATAAAATAAAAACAGTTAAAAGATTAAGCGAGAAAGAAATAGTTTACTCCATAAAAGTAGAAAGTAAATGTCATTCTTTTATCGCTAATGGATTTATCAATCATAATACGGAAGCCCGTTTAACAAAAATTGCCGAAGAAATGCTTTTAGACATTGATAAAGAAACAGTTGGCTGGGCTGATAATTATGACGGAACCAGAAAAGAGCCTATTGTTTTGCCCGCTAAACTGCCGCAGCTGCTTTTAAACGGCTCAATGGGCATTGCCGTTGGAATGACAACCAATATCCCGCCTCATAATTTAGGGGAACTAATTGAAGGAATTATTTTTTTAATTGATAATCCCAAAGCCGTCGTTGAAGAACTTTGTCAATTTATTAAAGGACCTGATTTTCCGACCGGCGGTTTTATTTATGACAAGCAGGCCATAATTCAAGCTTACAGTACCGGCAAAGGCCCGATTATCAGCCGGGCTAAAACTGAAATCACGGAGAAAAAAGCCGGGCAGTTTCAGATTTTAATCACTGAAATGACTTATGGAACAAATAAAGCCAGTTTAATTGAAAAAATGGCCGATTTGGTTAAAGATAAAAAAATAGAAGGAATTAAAGATATTCGCGACGAGTCGGATAAAGAAGGAGTCAGGGTGGTGATTGATTTAAAAAACGACGCTCATCCGCAGAAAATACTAAACCGGCTTTTTAAGCTCACCGACCTTCAAAAAACTTTCCACTTGAATATGCTGGCTTTGGTTGAGGGTCTTCAGCCGCAGGTTTTGTCTCTAAAAGCGGTTTTGGAATATTATGTTAAGCATCGTCAGGAAGTGGTTATTCGTCGGGCCAAATTTGAACTGGAAAAAGCCAGGGAAAGAGCGCATATTTTAGAAGGGTTGTCTAGGGCATTGGATCACATTGACGCGGTTATCAGTACCATAAAGAAATCTCAAACTAGAGAAGAAGCTCATAAAAATTTAATGAAGAAATTCAAGCTGACCGAGAGGCAGGCGACCGCTATTTTAGAGATGCGGCTTCAGACTTTAGCCGGATTGGAAAGAAAGAAAATAAAAGACGAGCTTGAAGAAAAAAAGAGACTGATTAAAGAGCTTGAAGAATTATTAAAAAGCCCGAAGAAAATCTTGGGTTTGATTAAAAAAGAGCTTCAGGAGATTAAAGAGAAATACAACGACGAAAGACGGACCAAAGTTTATGTTAGTCCGATTGGTCAGTTTAAAGAAGAAGAATTAGTGCCGGAAGAGGAATGTATTATTATCTTTACCCGAGGCGGTTACATTAAAAGAGTCAAGCCCGAGACTTATCGGGCCCAGAAAAGAGGCGGTCGGGGAATTATCGGCATTACGCCCCGCGAAGAAGACGTAGTTGGTCATTTTATCTCTGCTTCAACTCATGATAATATTTTATTTTTCACCGGTCAGGGCCGGGTTTTCCAGACTAAAGTTTATGAAATTCCCGAGGGCTCAAGAACGGCCAGAGGTCAGGCTATTATCAATATTTTACAACTGGCCGCTGACGAGAAAATAACCGCCGTTGTTTCTTTGAGTAGTAAGAAGCTGGAAGGCCAATTCTTGCTGATGGCCACTAAAAATGGTACAATTAAAAAGACAGCGGCGGAAGAGTTCAAGCATGTCAGGCGGAGCGGACTAATAGCGATTAAGCTGGACAAAGGAGATGAATTAAAATGGGCTAAGCCGAGCTCCAGCCAAGACGAGATTATTTTAGTTACTAAAAAAGGACAAAGTATCCGCTTTAAAGAAAAAGACGTGAGAGCAATGGGCCGGACAGCCGCGGGCGTAAGAGGTATTAGACTTAAAAAAGAAGATCAAGTAGTGGGAATGGATATTATTGAAAAAGAGAACAAACGACAAACGGCAGATAAAAAGAATTTATTGATATTAACGGAAAATGGGTTTGGCAAAAGAACGGATTTGAAGTATTATAAGATACAGAAGCGGGGAGGAAGCGGCATAAAGACAGCTAAGATTACTCAAAAGACCGGAGAGATTGTGGTTAGCCGAGCGTTGGAATCTAATTTGGAAGACTTAATCGCTATTTCTCAAAAAGGCCAGGTTATTAGAACTAAATTAAAAGACATTTCAGTTCTTGGCCGAGCCACGCAGGGAGTAAGGATTATGAGATTAGACAAAGGAGATAAGGTGGCGTCAGTGGCGTGTATATAATTATTAGTTAATTTTTATGAAAGAGGGTACTGGCGGGTTTTTAAACCCGGAACAAGTTTTAGCTCAATTGGATATTAACGAAGGCATGAAAGTGGCGAGTTTTGGCTGCGGCCACGGCTATTTTGCCATTCCTTTGGCAAAAATAGTCGGGACGAACGGATTGATTTACGCCTTAGACGTTAGAAAAGACGCTTTAGACGCCGTCAGTAGTCGGGCTAAATTAGAAGGGGTTTCAAACATTGAAACTATTCGCGGCAATTTAGAGAATCTTAACGGTTCCAAGCTTTCCGAAAATTCCGTAGATTTGGTTTTTTTAGCCAATATTTTATTTCAGTCGCAAAAAAAATCAGAGATTGTTAAAGAGGCAAAAAGAGTTTTAAAAAATTCAGGTAAAGTTATTCTGATTGACTGGATAGCCGGCGCTTCTTTGTCTCCTAAAGAGGGCTGGTTGATTTCTAAAGAAGAAGTCCGAAAACTGACGGAAGCGGAAGGATTAAAATTTGAAAAAGAATTTGAAGTGGACAGCCGGCATTATGGAATGATTTTTAAAAAATCCTAAATCAGAATTTCTAATCTTTAATTTTAAGATTGTGGCTAAATTTAAAACCATTACTCTTTATACTATCATTGCTCCGGTGCTTATCTTTGGTCTGACCGCGGCCTTGAGCGGTTGCAAGCCGGTTAAGCCGCAAGATGTTGAACTTGAATTCTGGGGGGTTTTTGACGATTCCGATGTTTACCGCGATTTAATTAAAGGTTTTACTGACCAAAACAGGAATATCAAAATTAACTACACTAAAAAAACTTATCAGGAATACGAAAAAAGTTTATTGGAAGCTATGGCCGCTGGCCGGGGCCCGGATATTTTTATGCTTCATAATACCTGGTTTCCGAAATACGAAGACAAAATATCGTCGGCGCCGGAGAATTTAATCACTCTTAAAAAATTCAAGGAAGATTTTGTTGACGCGGCTGTTTTTGATTTTGTCAAAGATAACGGCATTTACGCTTTCCCTCTTTATGTTGACACTTTGGCTCTTTATTACAATAAAGATATTTTTAACACGGCCGGCATCCCGGATCCGCCCAAAACATGGGAGGAGTTTTTAGTTGATGTGGAAAAATTAACCGTTAAAGACGAACGAAACAATATTATGAGAGCCGGGGCCGCCATAGGCGCGGCGAGAAACGTTAATCGTTCAACCGATATTTTGTCTCTTTTAATGCTTCAGTCAGGCGCTCGAATGGTAAGTGAGAAAAAAACAGCCGCCGAGTTTGACAGAACAGTTGACACCGGGAAGGAAAAATTTTCCCCGGGCGAGCGGGCCTTGCGGTTTTATACTAATTTTTCCGATCCTTTAAATCCGGTTTATACCTGGAATACCAGAACGCATTATTCAATAGACGCGTTTTACGAAGGCGCGGCCGCTATGATGTTTAATTATTCTCATCATTTGTCAACGATTCGCGCCAAGTCTCCTTATCTTAACTTTGGCGCCGCGCCAATGCCTCAACTTCAGGACAAGGAGTTTGATGTTAATTACGCTAATTATTGGGGTCTGGCTGTTTCAAAAAATTCAAAAGGAGCCGAAGCGGCTTGGAAATTTATCGTTTGGTTAAGCCAGAAAGAAAACAGCCAAAAATATTTGGAAAAGGTTAAAAAACCGGCCAGCCGCCGCGATTTGATTTTAGAGCAAAAAAACGATCCTGACTTGGGAATTTTTGCCGAGCAAGCCCTTTCAGCCCGTTCTTGGTATCAAGTGGATAACTCGGCCATTGAAACTATCTTTGCGGATATGATAGAATCAGTAATATTAGGAGAAGAAACAGTTGAAAAAGCAATTAAAAAAGCTGCGGCTCAAGTGTCGATTCTGATGAAAAAGTGATTAATTTTATGAAAGGCCGAAAAATAATATTAAGTTTTTTAATAATCGCAGGATTGTTTTCAGCCCTTAACGCGTTGGCCGTGGAATGGCTGCCTTTGGTCCCTTGCGGCCGCACGGGCGCGCCGGACTGCACTCTTTGTCATTTTTGGAAACTGGGCAGTAATGTTTTAAATTTTCTTGTTTATGGTCTGGCTATTCCGGCCACTATTCTCCTTTTTGTTTTTGCCGGACTTGTTTTTTTAACCTCGGCCGGCAATGAAAGCAGGATTAAAAAAGCCAGAGAGATTTTCACGAACACGCTTATTGGTATTTTCATTGTTTTAGTCAGCTGGCTTGTTATAAGCACTATAATTAAACAAGTAGCAAATCCCGGGACCTCGACCGGACAAATCATCAGAAATTGGGATCAATTTCCTAATTGTGAATAGTTTTAAATCATAATGAGTATATTAAGAAATTATTTTAGATTTTTTACTTTATTTTTTATCGTTGTTTTGGTAATATTAATATTGGGCTTGCCTCTAAGCATAGTAAAAGCTGACGCAGTATCAGATACCTGGT
>MHNE01000031.1 GCA_001819605.1 Candidatus Portnoybacteria bacterium RIFCSPLOWO2_01_FULL_43_11 | reverse complement strand
CCTTAATGGTTCTTAAGTTATTTTTTTGACCCTGAAGAAAAAAGAAATTGTTTTTAAGCCAGGTATTGGCTTTTTGAAAATCCTTGAAAAGACCTAATTTTATTTCTAAAAGAGGCAGAAGACGGAAGTATTCATAGGCGGCGTGTAAATTATGCGGCTTAATTTCCGGCTTAATCTCTAATCCTTGTTCGGTCAAATAGCAATTAAGACATATTTTGTCTTTAGTCAGTCCTGTTCGTCTTTTTTTGCCCATTAAGCTGATTAAGCCAGTGGCTAAAAAACGGCTGGTCCAGATTCGGCCCGGCTTGGTAATAAGAAGCAAATCTAGGTCGCTTTCCGGCCGGGTATTATTTAAAGTAAGAGAGCCGGTTACGCCAATCATTCTTAAATAAGGCACGAACCCCAGCCGCTTGGAGATTTTTTTAATTTTTTTCCATTTTTTATCGGCAATTTTCATCCGTTCAATTCTTTGGCTGACGAGTTTTTCCCGGTCTTTAAGAAAATAAAAGCCGTTTTTTTGTTCAATAATGTTTTTAAGCCAGGAGCCATTCTCCAAAAGCGTCTGGATTTTTAAAAAAGAAGGCCGGCTCTTTAAAAAATCTTTACTTAAATATTTAAAAACCTCCAAGCCGGTCAGGGGATAATCTAGAAGGTCATAATAAACCAAGGTTGAAATAATCGCTTTTTCTGAATCAGAAACAATCATCTGATTATTTTACGGTCAACAGAGCGTCAACGGCCGCGTACACGCTTTCTTTTGAAAAGGTGATGATTAATTTATCGCTAACTAAAGCGTAGTCAATGGCCAAAGACGAGTCGGCAAAATTAAGATAACGAATAGCCGTGTTTTGATAAATGTTGTCTTGGAATTCTTGGGTCGCTGGCGCGCCTGTTTCTATTCCCAATAAGAGCGGTTTAATGTTTTCAGTCATGGTATTTTCCCATGCAGTCAAATTTTCTTTAATGTCCTTACTGGTTTTTACGACCAAGCCAAGTCGTTGACCTTGTTCTTGAGAATAAAGAAATAAAGAATAATTTTCTAAGCTACTTAAAATATCTTCAGGGATATTTATGTTTAGGGCTAAAACAAGTTCGGTTAGAGATGCGTATCTTTTTTCTCCGTCAGTCAGTTTGATTAAAATCCGCTTGCGAGCGCCTATGGTCTGCGTTTGATTAGCCGCTGTTTTTATTTTTTCTAAAACCAGAGATTCTTCGCCGGCTTGAATTTCAATAATTTTAGTTTCATCTATTGGGATAAGTGAAGCCGGCTCTATTAGCTCCGGTGAATGGATATAATTCCACCAGTAAAAGAAACCAGCGCTTCCTAGAATAATGACTAAAATGATAAAGGTGAATTTAGAGCGATTTCCTCTTGTCTGTTTTTTTAGGACTTTTAGTCGTTTTTTCTCGTCTTTTCTGGCTTGTTTTTCTGCTTTCTTTTTTTCTTTTTCTTCTATTTTCTTTCTTAATTTTTCCTCTTTGATTCTTTTCTCCGCTTCTTTTCGCGCCCCTTCTTCTTTTCGTCTTTTTTCTTCTAATTCTTCTTTTCTTTTTTCTTCTGTCTCTTTTTTAATTTTTTCTTCTTTTATGGCTTCTTCGGTTTTTCTGGCTTCTTCTTCTGCTTCTTTTCTGGCTTCTTCGGCTTTTCTGGCCTCTTCCTCTGCTTCTTTTCTGGCTTCTTCGGCTTTTCTGGCCAACTTTTCCGCTTTTCTTCTTATTTTTTCCTCTCTTTCTTTTCTTTTCTCCGCTTCTTTTCGCGCCCCTTCTTCTTGTTTTTTTCTTTCTTCCTGTTCTTTTTGAATCCATGATTGTTTTTGTTCGTCATTTTTATTTACGACAAATTTTTTCTGAATTCCTTCCAGACTTTTGGGTAAAGGGGGAAGCGGAAGATTAGTTGGCGGCGGAGCATATCCGCTTAGCCGTTTAATGTCTTTTTGCATGGTCCGGATTACTGGCTGAATCGGTTTTTTTTCCGGCTCATTTGTTTGATTTGGCGGTGTGGGGATTTTTAAATCCATATAAAATTAACCTAATAGAGTAATTTTTAAGATTTATTATTAGCTTCTTTAAGGGACAGATTAATCCTCCCTAATTCATCAATGTTTTTAACTTTGACCGTGATTATTTCTCCGATTTTAACAATGTCTTCAACCCGTTTGACGCGATAAGGGGCTAATTCAGAAATATGAACTAATCCTTCCTGACCGGGTAAAACCTCAACAAAAGCGCCAAAGTCAATAATTCTTGTAACTTTACCCTGAAAAATTTCGCCCTTTTTTGCTTCTCTTGTCAGGTTTTCAATCCAAGTCAGGGCTTTTTGGCCGGCTTGTTCGTCTTTGGCCGTAATATAGATTAAGCCGCTGTCTTCAATGTCAATATCTACTCCGGTTTCAGCGATAATGCCATTAATGACTTTACCTTGGGGTCCGATAACATCGCGGATTTTTTTGGGATCTATTTGAATGGTTAAAATACGAGGAGCAAAAGGAGAAAGATTCGGCCTTGGCTGGCTAATCGCTTTATTCATTTCTTCAAGAATAAGTAATCGGGCTTTTCTCGCTTCTTCAAAAACTTTTTTAAGAATGTCCAGATTAACTCCTTGTATTTTAACATCCATTTGGCAAGCCGTCACTCCGTTTTTTGTGCCGGCGATTTTACAGTCCATATCGCCGTGGTGGTCTTCCGGCCCCTGGATATCAGTTAAGATTTTATAATTCTCAAAAGATTCAAACATCAATCCCATGGCAATGCCGGCCGCCTGGGCTTTTATGGGTACGCCAGCGTCCATTAAAGCCATACTTGAGCCGCAAACCGAAGCCATGGAAGAAGATCCGTTGGAAGAAAGGATTTCTGACACTACCCGGATGGCGTAGGGGAATTCTTCTTTTTTAGGGAGTAAGGATAAAAGAGCCCGTTCAGCCAAAGCGCCGTGTCCGATTTCTCTTCTGCCCGGGCCGCGCATAAAGCCGGTTTCTCCGGTACAGAACGGCGGGAAATTATAATGATGCATAAACCGCCTCTTTTCTTCTATTTCCATTCCGTCAATAGTTTGTTCGTCTCCGGGCGCGCCTAAGGTTACTACGGAAAGAGCTTGGGTGTTGCCGCGCTGAAACAATCCGGAGCCGTGAGTGCGAGGCAAAAACGAAACTTGGCAGTCTAATGGCCTGACTTCGTCTAATTTTCGGCCGTCAGGTCTTTTTTCTTCGCCGGTTGGCGAATTTAAAATATTTTGATGAACAAGCCAGTCAATTTCTTTTTCAAAAAATTCGGCTGTTTGTTTTTGTTTTTCCTGGTCCTCGGGGGCCAAAGTTTCAATTAACTCTTTTTTTAAAAGATTTAAGCCGGTTTCTCTCCGGGTTTTTTGCGTCTGATAAATGGTGGCTTCTAATTTATCAGTCAGAAATTCTTTGACCTTTTGAGTCAAATCTTTATCCGGTTCTTTAAGTTCTAAAACCGCTTTTTCCGGCTTCAGTTCTTTAATTATTTCTTCTTGAAAATCAATTATTTTTGCGAGATGTTTTTGGCCAAATTCTATGGCCGAGATAAAAATATCTTCAGGAACTTCCTTAGCTCCGCCTTCAATCATATTAATTTTTCCGCTTGGACCAACGACTATTAAATCAAGTTCGCTTTTTTCTCTGTTTTCGTAAGTGGGGTTTAAAATCCATTTGTCTTCTATTCGGCCGACTCTGACTCCGCCAATCGGGCCGGCCCAGGGGATGTCAGAAATAGAAAGAGCTAAGGAAGCGCCGATTAAAGCCGGAATATCAGAGTCATTTTCTTTGTCAAAAGAAAGAACAGTTAAAATGATTTGAATGTCATTTCTAATGCGGTTATCAAAAAGAGGCCTGAAAGCGTGGTCAATCATCCGGCCTGTTGAAATAGCTTCGTCAGAGGCCCGACCCTCCCTTTTGATAAACCGGCTGCCCTTGATTTTCCCGGCCGCGTAAAGTTTTTCTTCGTAATCAATCAGAAGCGGCAGATAATCAACTTCCCGCGGGTATCTGCTCATCGTGGCCGTGGCTAAAACCGTTGTTTGGCCGTAAGTAACCAAAGCCGCGCCATTGGCCTGCTCGGCTAATCGGCCGATTTCAACTTTTAGTTCTTGGCCGCCAAAATCCGTCTTAAATTGTTTAGGTTGCATAACGCTTTTTTCTGGTCTTCAGACTTTAGACTATTATTCGTATGCTTCTTGATATAGTAGTCTACCTGTCTGAAGATCAGACGATTTAATTATCGTATAAAGATTTTTCTTTTTTTACCCTTGACTTCAAGCAGATATTTATTCTGGTTTTCGCTTAAATCAATAAAATCATCAGCTAATTCTTTTAGTTTGCCTGAAGCGCTTTTGCCGAAAGCGATTACCTCCACTTGCCGGCCTTCATTTTTTAAGTATTCTACCAAGGGACAGTAGTCGCCGTCGCCGCTGATTAAGACAATAACATCTAAAAGAGGTAGAAGACGAATCGCGTCAACGGCTATGCCCACATCCCAGTCCGCCTTTTTTAAACCGCCGTAAAAAATCTGTAAATCTTTCATTTTAACCTCAATGCCCATCTTGGTCAGGGCCTCAAAAAAGGGTTTTTCCTCGCCGGTCTCGGTGCGGATTACATAAGCAATGGCGCGGATTAGTTTCCGGCCGGCCACCGCGTTTTTCATAACTTCCTTAAAATTAACCCGGGCCGCGTAAAGATTTCTGGCCGAATGATACATATTCTGCACATCAATTAGGACGCCGACCCGTTGTTCTTTGTGTTTGATAATGCTCATTTTTTCAACCCCAATTTTTTAATCGCGCTGTTGTATCTTCTTTCGCTCTCGTCTTTAAGATAATTCAATAATCTTTTCCTTTTCATAACCATTTTCAAAAGCCCCCGGCGGGAATGATTGTCTTTTGGGTGTTTTTTTAAATGTTTGGTTAATTGTTCAATTTGTTCCGTAAAAATAGCCGCCTGCACTTCTGAAGAACCGGTGTCTTTTTCATGCGTTTTATACTTACCGATAATTTTCTGTTTTTCTTTTGGCGTTAACATAATATTTTTATCTTATGGAATAACATCCGCGTCTTTTAAAGCCATATTATCATAACTATCCAAATAAGGCAAATTTTTCTTGCCCGGAATTATTTTTTCTGATATAATGCGGGTAATTAAAACTAAAACCATGAAAGAAAAGAAAACAGCCGAGATTATAGAGAATTTATTAAAAGAAGAAGAAGCGGAAAACACTTTAATTTCGTTGTATATTTTATTACTTGATTTTGGCGTTGAAAACTGCTTACTTGAAGACCAGAGAGATGGTTTTCGCGACGGCATGGATATTCTTTATAGAGAATCATTAAAGCATAAGCAGTTTATTGAGGATATATTCAATAATTACAAAAGTAACCCCTTATGACCAAAGACAATTGCTCAATGAGCAAAGAAGATATTATTTTTAATCTGAACAAAGGGCTTGAGGCAGAACATCGGGCCCTGGATATGTGCCAGCGCTTACTGGCTATTTTGGATGAGCCAGAAGAAAAAGAGAAGATTTCTTTGATTATCACTGACGAGAAAGAGCACATAAAAATCACAGAGCGGTTAATTGAAACGACTAACCGGCATTTTAAAGAGAATAATAAGTAGTCCGCGGCAATAAGAGGCATAAACGAAAACATTAAAAACACTCGCCATATGGCGGGTGTTTTTATTTGTGCTGTAATTATACACTTTGCGCGAACATTTTTTGAGCGGAACTGACCGGCTCCGCGGAGTTTATCTCGCACCGAGCTTGCTCTGGTGCGGGACTTCGGCGGAACGCTCGGGCGCGGCGGAATTCCCCCACACCCTCACTTTCGCCGCGTCCTCGCGGGAGGCCAAAATTTTTTCGCCGCCAGTTATTTCTTTAAAATTTCTACCCTTTCTGTGCCTTTCAAATCACGGATTGCGTACAGGGTTATTGTAGCAGGAACGCTTCGCTTTCTCAATTTTTTGACATACTCAAAAACTTTTTTCTTGTCGCCGCGCATAACATCTTTAAGACACCAGCCGACACCCTTTTGCACTAAATCCTCTTTATCAAAAATCAAATTTTCGCAAAGTGCCAATGCCTCGTTAGTAAATTCCCCGTTCTCACCAACTTTGCGAACAAACGCGACAACACTTGCGCGGCGTTTCCACATATTTTTTGATTGATTCCATTTTTTGAGAAAGCGAAGCGTATCTTTTGGATATTTCAAAAGAATTGGTTGTAAAACATCCATACAAAAATCGTCTATCGTAGACCAACTGCAAAAATGGTCGAGGGCTTTATCTAAAAGTGGTAACTCGGATTTTCCAATGCAATCTATTTTGTTTTGCAACACAAAATTTCCCGCCAAAATTGTGTCTTCGATTTTGTCTTTGTAAAGCATTTGCGCTTGCGCAAATGCTTCCTTGTAAGACAAGTTTTTAACTTCTGTTTTGTATTGCTTTAGTAACTTATCAAGCGCACCCACTTTTATTCCTAAAGAGCGGTGGCCATCGTACTTGTGATATTTCTTATTAATTTCTGCCGCTTTTTTATTTTCGTGTTTAATAAGATCGCTGTAAATTTTATTATATAGCTTCATAAATTTATTTGGATAATTCTTTCCTTAACCCATTACGCCCGAGATTGAGCCAGTATTCAGTTTCTTCCGTAGTATTGCCTTTGATAAACTTTTCTTGATGGCCTCCCATAAATTCCATCGCGATACCAGCTAACGCATATGCATAAAGATGTTGCTTTTCTTCTGGTGTAAGAGGATTTAATTCGTCGTACATTTCTAAAACGCGCTCTGTTCTATCTCGTAGTGATAAACCACTGCCCTCATCATACAGTAAGTTTGCCGCAATGACCGCAAGTTCCTGAATCCGCGGATACCAGTTAGCGACAGAAAAATCTAGGATATAAATCTTGCCGTCATTTCCTCTCATTATGTTGGCCTTCGTAAAATCGCCGTGAACAAAGCAGTGCGGCAGGGTATCTACCGGAATTTCTATGTACCTCGCCATAGCTTTTTCGATGAGTTTTAAGTCAGCAGGTTCAATAAACTTTTTAATGCGCTCAAACATCTCTTTGATATTCGGAATTGCCCAAGTATCAAAAAGGTACGGCGGATGGTAGTCAATTTTATTAACCTTTGCCGCCTGTTCAATCACTGTTTCTTGTTCCTTTACATCGGGCACGCTATTAAGTTCAAGAAATGTTTGACCTTCCACAAACTGCATTAAAACCATTGAAACCCCGTTTGCTTGCGGGTCAGAGTAAACCACTTCGCCGTTGCTCGTCTTAATGAGCGGTGGATGATTTACGCCCGCTTCAACCGCCTTTTCCATTATCGTACTGTAGCGAGCTATAGCTTCCTGGTTACGGTCTTTAGAAAAGATTTTCGCTACATATTTCCCGTCAGCGGTTTGTATAACCACATTGCAATCTTCGTACCCAACTCCAATAACAGAAAAATTAGTTGGGCTACCAATCTCATACGCCCCAGCTACTCTATCCACGACAACGCCAAGATCGCCTTTGTAAGCCAGTCTATCAATGGGGTTTTGTTTTTCTGTGGGCGTATTTTCCCGTTTCAAATCTTTCATAATTATTTCAGCAACTCATCAACCGAAACATCAAGCGCTTGGGCGAGCTTTTCTAAAACTACCAGCGTAACATTCACCTTGCCACCCTCAATCGCGCTCATATAGCTTTTGTCCGTATCAATAGCTCGGCAAATATCGCCTTGCGACATACGCTTTTTAAAGCGTATGCGCTTGATGTTTATGCGCCCATCAGGACTCGAACCTGAAACCAATTGCTTAAGAGGCAACTGCTCTGCCGATTGAGCTATGGGCGCATTTTAATTCTTAGCGCGCCCGGCACGACTCGAACGTGCAACCTTGTGGTTCGAAGCCACACGCTCTATCCATTGAGCTACGGGCGCAAAACTAATTATACTTTAGTTGTAATTTACCTTAAAAACTAATAATCGTCAATTGTCAAAAAGGATTTTTAAGAGTATGATAAAAATAATGACTATTCCAAAAGAAGTTCAATCTGTTTTAGAAAAACTAAAGAAAAGCGGCTTTGATGCTTACGCGGTGGGCGGTTGCGTCCGCGATTTTTTATTGAGGAAAGAGCCCAAAGATTGGGATATTTGCACTAATGCCAAACCGGAACAGATTAAGAAAATATTCCCAAAAAGCTTTTATGAAAATAAATTCGGCACTGTTACGGTTCAGGTTAAAAGCAAAAAGCCGTCTTTAAAGGAGATTCAGATTACTACCTATCGGATAGACGAGAAATACACGGACAAGCGGCATCCGGATAAAGTCAGTTTCACTGGGAACTTAAAAGATGATTTGGCTCGCCGTGATTTTACCATAAACGCCATGGCACTTGATAGTAAGGAAGCTATTGATTATTTTAATGGGCAAGATGATTTAGAAAAGAGAATTATTAGAGCCGTGGGCAGTCCTGATGAACGGTTTAATGAAGACGCGTTAAGAATGTTAAGAGCGGTTAGGTTGGCCGTGGAATTGGATTTTAAGATTGAGCCGGAAACTTTTAAAGCCGTTCAAAAAAACGCCGGCTGGTTAAAGGCTATTGCTAAAGAAAGAATCAGAGATGAGTTGATTAAAATAATTATGTCAGAGGAGCCGGAACAGGGCGTTGAACTCTTAAGAGAAACTAATCTTTTAAAATATGTTATTCCGGAACTTGAAAAAGGCGTGGGCGTAAGCCAGAACCGGCATCATATCTACACGATTTATCAGCACTCAATTCTTTCTTTTAAATACGCGGCCCAAAGAAAATATAATCTGGAAGTCAGATTAGCCGCTCTTTTTCACGATATTGCCAAGCCTCAGACTAAAATGGGCGAAGGCCCGGAATCAACTTTTTACAATCACGACCAATTAGGAGCGAGATTCAGCGCGGCAATTTTAGAAAGATTAAAATTCCCTAAAAAAACAATTGAAAAAGTGGCCAATTTAGTCCGCAATCACATGTTTGTTTATGGGGTGGACGAAGTAACTGAAGCCGCGGTGCGCCGGCTTTTGCGCCGGGTTGGCCCGGAAAATATTGACGACTTGATAAATTTGAGGGTAGCTGATAGATTGGGAAGCGGGGTGCCCAAGGCCGTGCCTTATAAACTCCGCCATCTTCAATATGTGATTGAAAAGGTTTCCAAGGACCCGATTTCAGTCAAGATGCTTAAAATCAATGGCGATGAAGTGATGGAAATTTTAAACATTCCGCCTAGCCCAAAAGTCGGCTTCATTCTAAGCGCTTTGCTTTCTGAAGTTTTAGACGAGCCGGAAAAAAACACTAAAGAATATTTGAAAAAGAGAATCAAAGAACTGAATAAACTTTCAGATAAAGAACTAAAAGAAAAAAATAAAAAAGTTAAAGAAAAAAAAGAAGAAGTAGATTTGGAAATTAAACAAAAACATTGGGTCAAATGAAAAACAAGACAAAAAACAAAAAATATTTGGTCGCGGGCGGGGCTGGTTTTATCGGCTCTAATTTGGTTGATGAGTTAATCAGATTAAAACATCAAGTCATCGTGCTTGATAATTTATCAACCGGCAAAAGAGAAAATATCAATCCAAAAGCCAAGTTTATTAAAGCGGATATCAGAAACTTAAAGCAGATTAGTCCGTTTTTTAAAAATATTGACGGAGTGTTTCTTTTAGCCGCTATGCCGCGCGTTCAGTATTCCATTGAAAATCCGGTTGAGACTAATAGAATCAACATTGAAGGCATTTTAAATGTTTTGGTGGTTAGTCAAAGGGCCGGAGTTAAAAGAGTGGTTTATTCCGCTTCTTCTTCGGCTTACGGCGACGCGGAAAAAATGCCTACGAGAGAAGATTTTAAAGCAAAGCCCTTGAGTCCTTACGGCCTTCAAAAGTATGTGGGCGAAGAATATTGTAGATTATTTTCTTTGATTCATAAATTAGAAACGGTTTCTTTAAGATATTTTAATGTGTACGGCCCGCGAATGAGCGATAAGGGCGCTTATGTGACAGTGATGTCGGTTTCTTTAAGATATTTTAATGTGTACGGCCCGCGAATGAGCGATAAGGGCGCTTATGTGACAGTGATGTCGGTTTTTCTAAAACAATTGGCCAATAATCAGCCTTTGACTATTACCGGAGACGGCGAGCAAAGCCGGGATTTCACGAATGTGGCTGATGTGGTCAGAGCCAATATTTTAGCTATGAACAGTAAAAAAGTCGGACAGGGCGAAGTAATGAATATCGGCGCCAATAGAAATTATACCATCAATCAAGCGGCAAAAATATTCATTAAGCATTATTCAAAGAAAAACCCTAAAGCTGATTTAAGAATTAAATACATCGCGCCGCGAATTGAACCGCATGATACTTTGGCTGACATAACCTTGGCTGAAAAAATGCTCGGCTGGCGGCCAAGAGTGAAAATAGAGGATGGGATAAAAGAAATATTAAATAATAGCGGGCTGTAGTGTAATTGGCAGCACGAGTCCTTCGGGAGGATTTAGCCCCGGTTCGACCCCGGGCAGCCCGACCAATTCAGACATTTTGAAAATTATGAAAAAATATCTTTCACTAACAATTTTAATTCTTATTCTAAGTTTTGCTTTTCCAATTTTCTCCTTTGCGCAAGACGATGACGGACACACCGCGCGCGAAGAAACAGAGGGAAAAGTGGTTTGGGAGAAACTACAGGCAAGACAAATAACCTGCGCGGATTTATCCGATGAAGACTTTGAAGTATTGGGCGAATACTTTATGGGTCAAATGATGGGTGATTCTCACGAGGCAATGAATAACATGATGACGCAGATGATGGGTGAAGAAGGCGAGGAACAAATACATGTTGTTATGGGCAAACGGATGAGTAATTGCGAACCCAACGCGCCAATGCCTCAAAACCTGATGAATAGCAATATGATGCCTATGATGCAAATGATGATGGGCGGCGGCATGATGGGTAGTTGGTCGAATCCATCAGCATTAAATAACTATAGTAATCTTACGAATAATCCTATGTCTATGATGAATTTTGGGTTTTCACCTTTTGGCTGGTTCGGCTGGATTTTTATGCTCTTATTTTGGGTTTTGGTGATTGTCGGTATTGTTGTCTTAATTAAGTGGCTGGCTAATCAGAATAAGGGTGATGGTAAAAATGGCCAGTCTGCTTTAGATATTTTAAAAGAGCGATACGCCAAAGGTGAAATTGACAAAAAAGAATTTGAAGAAAAGAAAAAAGATTTAAGATAAGTTTATGGAGATCTTGCTACTCCAGTTCGTAGTTTAGCGGTAGAGCGCCGCATTTTTACCTTGCGCTGTTATGGGGCCATAGCTTAGTGGCAGAGCATCGCATTCGCATTGCGAGGATAAGGGTTCGATTCCCTTTGGCTCCATTGATAAATTTTAGCGCGGGGCACATCAGGAGTTCCGTTCAAAAAAGGTTCGCGCAAATACTAGAATAACACCACATTTCACGATTTAAGAGGGTTAGAGCCTCGGGGCTTCATCCCTCGGCGTGGGCTTTCGTACTGATGTTTTACGATCAGAATTATCACAAAAAGGTAATAAAGATTGTTATGACCAACGAAGAAAAATATAAATACGCTTATCGTCTTACGAGCGTAGCTTCCACAGGGCTATCTTTTATAGAGGATTCATTATCCAGAATAATGAACGATGCAACAGACATGGCTTATTTAAGGACATTCTATATTTTGCTTTCTTATAATTTTGAACTGATTTTGAAATCAAGATTAGTAATGATAGGAAACTTTTCTAATAAAGATTCCATAAACGAAGAATTAAGAAATTTGGGGCACGATATTCAAAAAATGAGGGACAAGCTCGGAGACGCCAATTTACAAGAGATTGGCATAAAAGAAATCATTGAGGATAACAGCGAGTATAAAATTACCACTATAGATAACAAGGAGGTTTGCATCGAAAACTTTACTAAAATCAGGTACGATTTTCTTGATGATGCTATGCGAATCGTTGATGATAGAGAACATGAAAGGATAAAAGAATATAATAGAACACTGACGGATTTGATTTTGAAAAAATCAAAAGAGAAAAACGAGAAATTAGAATAATAGTTATGGATAAAAAACTTGAAGAAACAATTAAAGCTATAACGGAAAAATTTGATCCAGTTTCAATTTTTCTCTATGGTTCGCGGGCTCGAATAGACTCTTTAAGTCGGAGTGATTATGAAGTAGGCGTGCTCTACTTAAGAGATAAGAAAATATCGTGCTCCGAATTGAAAGAAATCAATCCGTACAGGGATGTAGTTTTGTATCCTTTTGAATATGAGGACTTTCTCTCCTATAAAATTGACACTCCATTTCCTGAAAATATCTATTTCCGAGAATTAGTTGAAGCGGGAAAGACATTGTATGGCGAGAAAGTTATTGAAAATTTTAAACCGCCGAAAATTACCACTTTGGATTTGTTGCAACGAATCAGATTTGATACTGGCTTCGCGCTTGCGGCAATTTTATCAAAACGAAACGGAGACGAGATTACTGCCGCAGTCGAGTTTTCTAAGTCGTGCTTGTTTGGAGTTCGGTGTTTGATGCTTCTTGAAACAAAAAGTTTTCCTCTTACTTACGATGATATTTATGAGCAATCCAAAAAGTTAAATTTTGGAGAGTATACAGATGTTGTTGATCATGCTTTTGCCGTGCGAAAAGGAGAAAAAACTGATGAAATCTTTTTGTATCGAAATGTGTCATTGTTGAATAAAATTATCAAAAACCGCATACTTGAGTCGTTTCGGGAAGAAGGTGATAAGGAGTTAATATAGATTTGCCCACTTTGCGGGCGAAATACTTGGATTCCAGCTCGGGCGGTGCGGAAGGGGGTTCAAGGGGGAATTCCGCTGCGCCCGCTTTGGCGGGTAGTTTTACGAGGAGATTAATTTTTTTGCGAAAAGCTAGCAGATTGGTTAAAATTGCTTTTAAAACGGAAAAATATTATAATATTTTTTTATGCTTACCTTTAAAAGGAAATTAGGGGATTTGGGCGAAAAAATCGCTCTTGATTATTTAAAGAGAGAGAATTATAATATTTTAGACAGAAATTATCAGAAGAAATGGGGAGAGATTGATATTGTGGCCCAAAAAGACAAACAAGAAATTGTTTTTATTGAAGTGAAGACGAGAAAAAAAGTTTTAGACAATTCAATCGGGCCGGAAGATTCAGTGGGAGTTTCTAAGCAAAAAAGACTAATAAGAACTGCTCAAATTTATCTTTTGGAAAAGAGGTATTCGGAAGAAACCACTTGGCAAATTGATGTAATTGCGGTAGAATTGGACGAAAAGACAAGAAAGGCTGATTTAAAGCATATTAAAAACGCGGTTTGGTAATTTTTTTAGGAGCTAACCCTTAAAATACTTTAAATTTTCTTAAAGTTTTTTTATTTAATTTTATGGAACAAAACATAACCATTCAACCGGCTTTGGCCAGCGGCCGGTCAAAAAAGACCGGTCAGATTAATTGGGAGGATTTGATTTTTATGCCGGCTCAATTAGCCAAAAGGCCGGTTGACTATTTTAAAGAGAAAATAAATTCTTCCGCGATTATCGGCAAAAAAAGCAAGCAGCCGATAAAAATTGATATTCCGATTGCCATCGCGGCTATGAGCTTTGGGGCGCTTTCAAAGAATGCCAAATTATCTTTGGCTAAAGCCAGTACTTTGGCCGGCACCGTGGCTAATACCGGCGAAGGCGGCATGCTCCCGGAGGAAAGAAAACTGGCGAAGATTTTAGTCGCGCAATACAGCACCGCGCGTTTTGGCGTGGACGAAAAATATCTTAAAAGCGCTGACGCGATTGAAATTAAAATCGGACAAGGAGCCAAGGCGGGTCAGGGCGGGTTTTTGCCGGCTAAAAAAATTACTCCGGAAATTGCTAAAATCAGAAAAATTAAAATGGATGAAGATGCGCATTCGCCGGCCGCTCATCCGGACATTTATTCAATTAAAGATTTAAAGAACAAGATAAACTGGTTGAGAAAATTAACCAAAGGAAAACCGATTATTTTAAAATTAGGAGCCGGTCACATTGAAAAAGACGTTGAGCTGGCGGTTGAAGCCGGGCCTGACATTATTGCCGTTGACGGTCTTGAAGGCGCGACCGGCGCCGCGCCAGAGGTGATGCTTAATCAGACAGGGCTTTTTACCATGTCTGCTTTGGTTCGGGCCAGAAAAACTTTAGACAAGTTGAAAGCTCCGCAAGAGCTCTGGATTGGCGGCGGACTCAAAGGGGGAGCGGATGTGGCCAAAGCATTGGCCTTGGGAGCGGATATTGCTTTTATGGGTTTTGCTCTTATGGGCGCTATGGGTTGTACGGAATGTAATTTGTGCTATAGAGGATTATGTCCGGTTGGCGTGGCTACCCAAGACCCAAGATTAACGGGAAAATTAAATATTGACGAAGGGGCTGAAAAAATAGCTAAATTTTTATTAACCGAAACCGAAAATATTAAAATGATTGCCGGCGCTACCGGGCAAAACGATATTTATGAGCTGGATAAAAAAGATTTGCGGGCTATGAATCCTTTTATTTCTCAAATTACCGGCGTTGAGATTATTTAGCGGAGTTGAATTCGGCGTTTGATTAAATAAAGCGGCTAAAAGCCGCTTTTTAATTGACATTGAGTTTAATTGTGTTAAACTTTGAATAATAACCATGGATAAACAATCATTTATTTCTGCCATTGAGCAAATTTGCGAGGAAAAAGGTATTTCCAAAGAAAAGGTCATTGAGACTATTGAGATAGCTATCGCGGCCGCCTATAAAAGAGATTATGGCCGGAAAGGACAAAATATTAAAGTTAAGTTTGACGCTGGAACCGGTAAGATGGAAATTTTTCAGGTTAAGTTAGTGGTTGACGAGTCAATGCTTAAAACAGAGGAAGAAATAGAAGAAGAGAAAGCGGAAAAAGCAGAAGATGGAAGTTTTTCAACGAACGAAGAAACGGAAG
>MHNE01000030.1 GCA_001819605.1 Candidatus Portnoybacteria bacterium RIFCSPLOWO2_01_FULL_43_11 | reverse complement strand
CTATGTTAAAGAAATTGAATTTAGATTTAACAATCGGCATTTGGAAACTGACGAAATGGTTGAAAAAATTATCAAAATCTTAATGAATTTTATTTCGTCAAACGACTAATGCCCTAGATTATGCCACATAATTGATAAAAAATAGATATGTAGGGGTGGCAGAGGGATTGCTAATTTGGGTGCAACCAAATTATTTAAAGGTTCGACTCCTTTCCCCTACTATTTTTATAATAATAAAAATGAAACAATTAATCAATAAATCTGACTTCAAAAAAGAATATGACAAACAACATCCTTTTTTTGATGGAAAATTAAAAGTTAAAGATTTTATCGATTCTGGCACAACAGAAACAATTAGTAGTAATTTAGAAATATATAAACAACTATTATCTAAGGAAAAAAAATCTATAAAACTAAAGTACATTTATGACAGAATAGAAAATTATAATAATTACTTAAAATTTTTAAAGGACGTATCAGAAAAAAATATTACAAAACCACCACTTGCATTTTATTCATCTACTACAAACCTAATTAACAGAGGAAATTATGAACTAAGAATTAATTATGCACTGAATATATTTAACACAGATGATCACCCTTTGTTCATTTTTTTAGAAGAGCCCATTTTTCATTCTAAGAAGGATTTTAAAATAACGATTATAAAGGAAAGATTGGTGATAGATTTTAACAGATATAAATTTCTAGAAATAAAAAACAACACCTCTTATTGGGATAGAAAAATAAAAAGAGACATCGGATCATATATAGAGAATTTATCATTTAAAAATAAAGAATGGATTAAAGAAAGATATTATGCGGTTTTCGACTTTATTTTTAAATTAATTTTAGGCTCTGATTCATATGAAGAACTATCGAAAAAAATAGCGACTGACTGTTTATTGTTAGAAGGTTTCCGAGGGACAATCTCAAACCAATTAGATTTGATCAATCTACTAAAAAATAAAGTAGACTTCAGGGAATTGTTTAGCAGTAAAGAGATTGAGATAGATATAACAAAATGCCGTGTTTGCGGAGGGTCGCATGTGGGTCCATTTAGAAAAGATCTTTCTGAAAAACTTCCGTGTGGCGATTTAAGCTGGCCTATTATATTTGGTTCAATAATAAAATTTAAAAAGGCCCTGCTACCTTTTATAGCGTTGTTTTATTTGAATATTGTGCCCATCTTATCTAATCATAACTATTTAAAAAATATAAAAAAATTTGAACCTATAAATAAATTAGACAAGGGAGATATTTGGTTTATATTAAACAAAATTAAATTCATATCTCTTTTTAAAGAGTCGATGACCTATATTAATCTTTTAGCCGAAGGAACGGATAAAGATATATATGAGATTATTAAAAAATGGGATAACCAAAACGATATTATAATAGATAATCAAAATTTTTATAAACTAAAAAATAAACAAACTGATTTTGTTGCTATAGACAAATTAAAAGTATCTAAGGAGATATTAAATCTTATAAAAAAGAGGGAGAAATTAAGAAAACTTAAAAAATGGCAGGAAGCCGATGTGCTAAAAACAAAACTTGTATATTTGGGAATTGATTTTATCGAAACTGGTAATAAAACTTTAGTTAGAGAAATCGCCTAACTTAGAAATGGCATTATCAAATTTATTCATTAACCCTTTACTATCTCGATCATTTAACTCTTTTTTAAAACTTATTTCTGTTTTTTCGCCGAGGCAATATTTAAATTTATTATCCGTGGTTACTCTAATAAAGCCGTCTGTTTTGCAAATATTGCATCCTAATGTGCAATACTGCCACACCAAATCTACTATAATATTTTTTAATTGATACGATTTGCGAGAATTGCTAACTACTTTATGACTATTAGACATTTTATTTAATTTTTCTTCGATCTTCAATGGAGAAACATATACGGAGTCAATATATTTATTAAACTTAATCAAGCTGATTAAGCTTAACTTTTTGATACCCATATTTTCGCAAAAAGTTATCATATTATCTATGTCATTTATGTTATTTTTGGTTATAACCATATTCACCGCGACAGGCTTTGCCATGCTTTTTATACCCCCTTTAATCAAATTAAATTTATTGGAGTCAATCATACCCCCTCTAAAGTTTTCAAAATATGGTCTATCTAAAGTGAGTCTTATATAATCTATTTTTGATTTATTCAATACGGCAGTGAATTTTTTTAACAAAAGTCCGTTCGTCGTAATGCTCGTGTTCTTGTACTTGCAACAAATATCAATTACTTCCTTAATTTGAGGATGAAGCAACGGTTCGCCGCCGGTTATTTTTATATCTTTTATCTTTCTGTTTATTGATTTTAGTATAAAATCTAAATCCGCTGGGTTTATAAAATTTGCGTTCTTTTTTACGCCTTCATTAAAACAATAAGCACAATTTAGGTTGCAAAAATTTGTTATTACAACTCTTAACCGGCCGAGCATGAATGGCTTTTTATTTTTAGTATTTTCCCATAAAGAATAAAATTCTTTAAAGCTTCTACTTTCTTTTATGATAGAAAATTTATCACCAAATTTATTGGGTATGTATTTTCTACTTATTTTTTCCATAATGTTTTAGATATATTACTGAGTATATATTATTTATATACCTTTATTTGAAAGTAAAAGGGGCTAAGTGAATAGCCCCGGGAGGATGGCTCATCTTTTGATTCGCGAACCCTCTTTTGTATCTTGGATCCTATACCCCTGCGATTCAAGTTCAATCCGAACTTTATCGGCTTCGTTCCATTTTTTCTCTTTTCGCAGAGCTTCCCTTTTTACGACGAGAATCCTTATCGTTTCGGGAATATCGTCTTCTTTCGTTTGTATAAGACCTAATCCTAAGGCCTTATCTAATTCAGCAAATGTAGCTTTTTTAACCGCCGTCGAGATCGACAAACCAACAGTCTTCCAAAGAAGGGCAATGGCTTTCGGAGTGTTTAGATCGTCGTTTATATAACTCCTAAACTTGCCGAGAATGCTCTCGTCTGGTTCAGCGTTAGTATCTTTCCACTCATAAATCCTTTCTCTTAAGGAAGACAATGTCTTTTGTGCGCCGTCAAGACTGTTCCACGTAAAATTCAAACCAGCGCTATACTTTGCCGTTAATAGTAGATATCTAAAAGAAAGTGGATCGTACCCTTTGTCGACGATGTCTTGAAGGGTGAAGAAATTCCCTAAACTTTTTGACATCTTTCCGCCATTAACGGTCAAAAAAGCTACGTGCATCCAATATCTTGCAAATTGCTTTCCAGTAGCTGTTTCAGATTGAGCAATCTCATTGGTGTGGTGAATAGGAATATGGTCAACCCCACCAGTATGCACGTCGATTGTTTCCCCGAGATACTTCATCGCCATAGCGCTGCATTCAACGTGCCAGCCAGGGAAACCTACTCCCCAATGGCTATTCCATTCCATTTGGCGTTTTTGGTCTTTTGGGGAAAACTTCCAAAGAGCGAAATCTGTTGGATTTCGTTTTTCTGGATTTTTTTCGACGCGTACGCCAGGCATCATGCCGTCTATGTCTAATCTTGCTAAGTGTCCATACTCAGCCAGTTTAGATGTGTCGAAATAGACCCCATCAGAAGTTTTATAGGTATAGCCAAGTTTTTCGAGACGCTCAACCAAAGCAATTTGTTCTGTGATGTGGTCAGTAGCCTTGCTTAAAATAGTCGGCGACCCAATGTTTAGACTAATGAGGTTCTGCTTGAAAAGATTAGTAAAAAAATCAGTTATCTCCCAAGCCGAACGTTTTTGTTCTCTCGCGCGAGCTTCAACTTTGTCTTCGCCTTCATCGGCATCAGATCTAAGGTGGCCAACATCAGTAACGTTTATTACCTGCGTTACTTTATAGCCGTTAAACTCAAACATCCGTCTGAGAATATCGGTAAAGACATATGCGCGCAGATTACCGATGTGCGGATAGTCGTAGACTGTTGGCCCGCAAGTGTAAATCTTAACCTTACCATGCTCTAATGGAACAAATACTCTCTTTTTTCTCTCGAAAGTGTCGAAAAGCTTAATTTCGTTTGACATATTCATTTTATATCCTCCATTATATCTTTCTGCAATTGGAATTGGATTGTTAAAAATTTGATTGTCAAAGCCAAGAACCATTCTCGGCGTACTGACCTTACATTATAACATATAATTAATTTAGTCAAGTTTTTGGAAAGTGAGTTCAATAAATTAACGCAAAAAGAATCAACCGTATAGCTTATTAGATATCAGTGAGTAAACTCAGGCCTTCGCCTGTCATAGTAGGTTTCTGTCTATGAAGGCAGGGAGTAAATTTTGGCTTTTTAAAATGATTTTATAGTTTTCACTTCCCCGTCCCCAGCTCAAAACAAAAAGTACTTCCCCTTCCCTCGCCTTCGGATTCAGCCCAGATTTTGCCGTGGTGGGCATTGATGAGCTTGGCCGCCAAGTAAAGCCCGAGGCCGGTGCCTTCTGTGTGGAGCTTGGAAATCTCTTTGACAAATGCCTTTATTTTATTTAAATTAAAGAAGGATAGTACTTATAAACAAAATAATAGAGAGGAGGATATATTGATGAAGTATTACTTTTTTCCCGAGGATATTGCTGTTCTTGAGCAAACAGTTAACGAACTTAAGAGAAAGATCAGAGAGCTTGGCAAAGAGCAGGGTGAAGCGGCGAGGCAAAGCACTGAAAACTTTGGGCATGACGATGCTTGTCAGGAAGCGGTGTACCAAGCGCGTACAATCGTAATTGAACGTCTGAAAAACCTTCGAGAAATACTTAATAATGCCGTTATTTTTAATCCAGAAGGACCGTTTAGTTTTGATATGGTTCGTATGGGCGCAACCGTTGAGTTAAGCAACGGTCGCGTACTAAAAATTGGCAGTTTCATGGTCTTTGCTGATTATCCGATAGTCAATATTTCGTATGATTCTCCATTAGGTAAGGCACTCCTAAAAAAAAAGGAGGGTGATCGAATTGAGTTTCAAGGACAGTTCTTTACGGTCAAACGAATTAGTTAGAGAGGCTCTTATAAATGGGCCTCTTTCATTTTAATAACTTTAATGCTTCGGTTATTGATTTTATATTATCTTTTGTATCTAGAAAAAGAGTTTCACTTTTAATTACTAAGTCGAACGCAAGAGACAAATTTTTAATACCGGGACATAGAGTAATAAATTTTGAGGAAAACCACCAATCCGATCTTGGAAATCGATACCTATCAAGAGCGTCAGCAGTTTTGAGAATATCTACAAATGGCTTAAATTTTTTATATAAAGAGTAAGTAAAAATGCGTTCGTAGGGATCATTATGAACAGAGATTGCAAAATGTATCGCGGGAGATAATAAGTGTAATTTTTTGGGAAAAATTTCTGGTTTTTTTTCTAACCAATCAGCAGCTCTTAAACCGTGACGAGGATCGGCATTATCATTCTTTCTACGACAATCATGAAGTAATGCCGCAAACATCAATGCTTTTATTTCATTTTCAGAGATTTCGTTGTAATGTTCTATAGCAAGAAATACAGCGTGTATCGCAACCCGAGATACATGACGAAAACCATGGATACCATCTTTAATGAGATTATTTATAAACCATGAATTTTCACATCGCTTCCACGGTTTCAAGTTTCTGATAATTCTTATGGTATCAACATCAACCGTATAATTATTCAGTAAATTTTTCGGTCTATGCGAAGCGATCCATTTCAGCGATGCCGCGTCATGAAATTGATGGGCTGGTTTTTTTGATTGAATAAGGCTACTGCGTAAGTTCATATAATTATAAATTACTTATATCTTATTTTCCGCAACTCTTATAAATTTCTTGAGCTCCTCTTCGGACATGAGCCTTATCCCGAGTTCGTCGGCAATGCGTCTAATGTGCGTTTCGGCTTCCGCTTGTTTTTTCTTATCGTCAATAATTTGTTCAATTTCTATATGATAACCCCAGGCATCACTGTATTTAAGGGCAATCTCGCAATTTTTATATCGATAATTCACCCGCTCTTGGGAATCATGCATTATTTTTACGGGAAGCTCAAGAGCTTCAAAAAGCCGACGCGCAGAATCAAATTCATTTGGAGAAAAATAAAACTCAATTTCAGGGAAGACCGCGCCTTCTCCAATGCGATTGAGTTTCAAGGAAATCTTAGCGGTCTTTTTCGAAGTGTTATTGACCAGTTTCAATAATTTATCAGTAAAAATATAATAATAGCAGTCTTTATTATCCTCGCCTAAATTCTCGGCGTGTTTATTGAGATATTTCTTGAGTATATTAAATTTTTTTAAATCAAACTTGGCCCTAAATTCAATTTCAAACATATAAATATAGTTATTTTATTGCTTTTATATATAAGGTATAAAATTTCCTTTTTGGATTGCAATATCTGGGATCAAATTTGTGCTTTTCTGTTTTACGGAAACCAACAGAGCGTAGGAGATTTATTAGCGAAACTTCATCGTATGCCCAATAATGAACGGTATAATTAGGATTATCTACCTGATCCCTGAAGATATAATTTATTAGGTCGAGATCGCCGTATATTTCAGCAGTCGGCTTACGCTTATTATAACAGCGCCGCCGAAGCGTATTAAGAAATCGCTTATCTTTTTGGCAGTAAGCCTTAACTACTTTTCCTCCATCGGGAACGCCAAGAAGTAGTTCGCTGTTTAGTTTGAGAACTCGATATATTTCCTGCAAAACTTTTTTCGCGGATGTTGGGAAATCAAGATGTTCCAAAAAATGCTCGGAAAACACAAATCTAAATTGTTCTTTAGGGAATGGTAGCCCATAGCGGCAATCCCAAATTATATCAGCTGGCGGAAAAATATCTAAATTAATAAAGCCAGATAAATAATGTTTTCCTCCGCCAATCTGGAGTTTGTTAAAGTTGAGAGATAATCTGCTCTTTCTAGATGCTTTCTCGGCGTGTTCCCAGAAAGATAGAGCCGCTTTTGTATCTTTGAGAAGTTGTAATAAAGTAATTCCGAACGCCGGCTGTAGTGATTTATTTTTTAACAACTTTTTAGTAAGATTATGGAGAGGTTTTATTGAGCGATACGCAAATTGTGTTTGTTTTTTAGTCATGATTTTTTTCGCATAAGCAGCATATTTAACTCTGCCAGTCGTGGTTCTATCATTAACGGAAGCTCTTGTTCTTTTGATAAATAAGAATAACCATTCTTATGCCAAATCTTTGTGCTAAAAATACGATATTTCATGGAGGGATTCGCGGGATTGATGCCAATTTCTCCCTTGGGTAAAACAGCGTTATATGGCAGAGCGATATGGTTATGATTCCAGTAATTCCAAATCTGTAATGCTTTATATTGGTCAAAATAGAAGTAAAAGTTAGGATAGCGGTGCATATTCCTTAGAAGACGATGTATGGTGTGTCCAAGCAACGGCGTTAGCTGGTGCTGTAGATAGTTAAGATTCCATTCAATATTTTGCCAGAATGACTTTTTTGTATTACTTTCGTGTTTTACGTTATGATAAAATCGATTTATTATCAGATATCGCAATCGTTGAATTAAATAGTTTTCAAAAGAGCTTATGTTTTCTTTTGTAATAATATTGATTGTTTCCAAGTATTTGACTATATCATTAAAGTTGGGTTGAAATAACCCAAGATTAAATGAACGAGTCAAATCTGGACAAACTGAAAAAATAAGATTTTTAAAATTCGCGCAGTAAAGTTCACCGAGATGGTGATAACGGTCAACATCTTCGCCTTTTTGAAAAAGAGCAATATACTCGCAAAGTACCTCAAACAGAAAGTATCCAAGAATTGGCAGTTCGGTAATGGTCTGTTTATATAATCCATAAAATTTTTTGAAATTATGAGAAATGGATTCCGGGGAAAAACTTTCAATAACAGTGAGTAAACTACTCGCTTTCCGGATCGCGTCTATTGTTGCCTTTTCCAGCTCTTTTAATTCATCGTAAGAGAGCAGATAACTCAACTCTGAAAAAACTGAAAAATGAACCATGCCCAATTTGAGATAATCAATACCTATTGAGGAGGTGGTCGTAGAATGAGGAAGCTCGAGTTCAATGAGTAACAGAGCAACATCTTTTTTATTTTTAGTAAATTTCGGCGCTTCTTTTAAAAATATGTATTCGCCTAAATTATGCAGACGAAACTTTTCCCTTTCTTGAATAACAGGCGTGCAGTAAATACTGCCAACTAGACAGCCGCTGCTGGAGAGGATTTTCCCGTCTTTAAGTATTGACCCAAAATTTTTTGTAACATGCGCGAGATAAACTTTATGATTGCGCGGTATGTCATATAAAATATTCTTCTGAAGAATAGATCCGTTGGGAGTCTCGGCAATAAGATACTTTAACCAGCCGATATCAGAACAAAAAGACTTCTCGGAATATTCTAAACACTCTTGGAGCGTGTCGTTGTTGACATGCGCGATTGACCAAAATTCTGCTTTGTTAATCATATTATCTCCCCCCTATATTTTTTGCATACGGCCATCCACCTTTGCCAAATTGAGGAAATAATTCACTTAAATCAGCAATTAAAACCTTGCTTAACTTCCAGTTGCCGCACATAAATTTTAATTTTTTTAATTTCCTTTGTATTAAAAGTTCTAAAAACATTTCTAAACATACTCCGCAAGGAGTACAAATAAAATTGTCCTGCCAGCTTTCACGATCGAAAGTTCCAACCAGATAACATATTGCAGGATCTTTTTTGGGATGTTTGAAATACCATTGATCTAAAGCCATCCGTTCAGCGCAGGTAGAACCAATTGCTCTGGTTCTGGTAGTGGTTGCCCCTTGATATGTTGATCCGTCAGTACACATAATTATGCATCCAACCTTATGTTTTTTTAAGGTTACTGATCGTTCAGAAACCTTTTTTGTAGCTAGTAAAAGTTGACGATCTTGGATTGAAATTTTTTTGTAACTTATAATTTGCATAATAAAATCGTTTTAAGAAGAAAAAGGGGTTGTCTTACAACCCCTTTTCGATGATTTGAGCAAGTTGTTTAACGGAGTTTAGGAGTTGACCATCTATGTTTTCAATACTAAAGCATGGTATTTTGGTTACTTGGGCCGCTTGCTCCATTATTTTGACGGACATAAGTTGGGCGTTCTCCAAAAATTTTACTTGTTTTTGACGGGTAGCGAGTTCTGTCCCAAATAGACTTCTTTTCGTTCTTTTTTCACTTGTTTCGTCGTTAATAATTCGACGCAAAATCGATTCAGGTGGACTTATAATAAGTATCAAGGCGTCACAGTAGTTATACCAGGGTCCATAGCTTGGCGTAATCCTGCCATTAAATATTTTAACATAATGAGCCGTTACCATGGTTATTCTTTTAGAATGGTCAGCAGCCAAATCGCAGAAAAATTCTTCAAGCGCTTTCTCTTTTAAATTCTCCGGTATTTTTCGTAATGTGTCATAGTCGCCTACGGCAATGCCGAGCCATTTCATCAGTTCTGTGGTTCCATGTAATTCTTGTATTGGAACTGTTTTAGAAAGTTTTTTTACGATTGAAGTCTTGCCAACACCATTAATTCCACCAACAAAGAACAGATTCATGATTTACCCTCCTTGAGCGTTTTTTCTTGAACATAACATAAGTCATAACAAATTTCAATATGAATTAACGGATTTAGAAATATTATCTATTTTTAATACTTTTACTTCTCTCCCAACTCAAAATAAAAAGTACTGCCCTTGTCTTCGCCTTCTGATTCGGCCCAGATTTTGCCGTTATGGGCATTGACGAGTTTGGCGGCCAAGTAAAGCCCGAGGCCGGTGCCTTCTGTGTGGAGCTTGGAAATCTCTTTGCCGCGGGAGAATTTTTCAAAAAGAGTCAGTTTTTCTTTTTCCGGGATGCCAACGCCGGTGTCTTTGATGCTAAAAATTATTTTATCTTTTTCTTGTTTAAGCCGCACGGTCGCTCCCCCTTTCTCCGTATAATGAATCGCGTTGTCAATCAGATTCATCACCACCTGCCTGATTTTTAAAGGGTCGGCTTTTACTTTAGGCAGAGCCGTTTTTGGCTTTTCGTAATTCAAATAAAGACCCTTTTTGTCAGCCAATGATTTTAATTCATTAACCACGCTTTCCGCAATATCCGACAAGGAAATCATCTGGAAATTAAATTCCAGGCGGCCCGCCTCAATCCTTGAAACCATCAATAAATCCTCAATCAGCTTAATTAGCCGCTCATTGCTTAAATAAACCATTTCCAGATGCCTTTTTTGTTCCGGACTAACTTCGCCCCAAAGCCCTTCAAGCATCATTGAGACATAGCCCTTAATCACGCTTAGAGGAGTTCGCAGTTGATGAGAAGCAATGGAAATAAATTCTGATTTGGCTTTGTCCAATTGCTCCAATTTGATATTCGCTTCTTTTAGAGTTTTGGTTTGTTTGTCAACTTCTTTTTGAAGAGTTTTTGAAAAATCTTTCATCTCTTCGTAAAGCCGGCTGTTTTCAATGGCAATGGCCGCCTGACTGGCAATGGTTTCCAATGTTTTAATGTCTTCGTTAGTGAACATATCCCCGGATTTTTTCGCGCTTAAAAGAAAAAGCCCGACTAATTTATCTTTTAAAAACAGGGGCACCATTAAAGCCGTTTTAAATTTCTCCATTTCTTTAATCAAAAGAAAACTCTTGTCAAACTTGGTTCTGTCCGCGTATCTTCTTTGGAGCTCTTCTAAAACCAAAACATCTCTTTGTTTTTTAAAATAATCAATGAATTTTTTAAACCTGTCATTATGAGGAGTCGCCGAAGACGACGAGGAAACAATCCCGTGGCTATCAGACTCGTGGCTATCAGAGTAGTTCTTCAAGGGCGACCCTTGAAAATCACGCCCTTGAAGAGGACGTGATTGAGAGGGTTGCCCTTGATTTATCTCATTCTCCTCCAAAACCACCACCTCCATCTCCCCTACTCTTAAAGTAGATATAATTTTCTCCCGCAATGTTTTGATAACTCTATCCAAATCCAAAGTCCGGGACAAAACATCAGAAATATCAGCGAGCAATTTCTGGGGCTTGTAATCTCCTTTAAATAAATAAGCGTCAGTGGTTCTTTTAAGCCATTCGTAAAGAGGCCGAAATCCAAAAGCCACTAAAACCGCCACAATCAGCCCAATAATAAATTGAGCTTTAAGAGTATAAACCCCGCCAAAAATTACGAGTCCCAATAAAAATGCGGTTAAAGCGTAAGACGCCGTGACCGCAATAACTATTCCCGAAAAAATCGTGCTCCTCTTCACCGCCACCCGAATATCCATCAAGCGGTAGCGGATAATGGCGTAGGCAATAGCAAGAACAATAAGCGAGGTAAAAAGTGGCCCTAACCATATTAACTGCCAACTTTTTAAAAATGGAGAAGGTAGAAAAAGATTAAAAAGCATTCCAAAAAAGCCAGCAATAGAGACACTCATTACAACATACAACAGTTGTTTTTTTGCAATCCCATAGGTTTTTCTGTATTTAATCCATCCTCGAGTTAATCCCCCAATAAAAAAACCTATAAAATAAAAGAGAAAGAGCCAGTATTCTATTTTTCCTAAAATAATTTCTTTGCCCCACGGGTGATAAATAATATTTTCTACTAAGAAATTGGGCAAAAGCAATAGTAAGAAAAAAATAGAAGTTGGTATTAATAAAAGTAATTTTTGGTAGCGTGAAGGCAGAATATTTTTTGGGAAAACAATTGAGAAATAATAGAAACTTGCTCCGATAAATAATGCTGTAATATAGGACCATTTCATTAAATAAGTGGCGATAAAAAGAATGTCTATAATACGGAATAAAAAAAGGCTTAATGCCCAAAGAGAGACAAAAAATGCAAAAACCGCAAAAGAAATGTTAATTTGACTTTTACGATTTTTAAAATAAATAAATATTGCTAATCCCAAATTTGCTATAGTAACAATAATAAGTAAAATACTTTGAAGGTCGAACATATTATTTAAGTTTTTTATTTAAAACTTTTTTGAAATAAACAAAACTTCCCAGCAGAGTGCTGGTAATAGTATTAGCCAAGCCCGTTAAAGCGTAAAAAAGCATAAAAAAGATGGAAATGACTCTTGAAATTAAACTGATTTTAGTTTATCATTTTTCTAAAGGACAGCCAAATAAATTTGGTGAATTTGATTCTCTTATTGATTCGATAATATCATCTATTAAATCATCTATAACCCACCCTTTTTTATTGTAGTATTTATTTTTTAATTTATTAATAATTTTTCTGTGTTCAGGATAGTCCTTTGATTTCTCTTTAAATATTTTTAACCATTTTTGGGAATTTTGAATAATGATATTGAAAATTTCAGAAATATGCCAGACAAATAAATTATATTTATCAAATTTATATTTCTGGTATTTTTTATAAAAGTAATCATAGAAAATAAAATGAAGCATTTCGTGGGCGATAATTACATTAATATACTTTCTATTTTTATGTTTATAAGGCACTTGAAAGGTTTTATCCTCTAAAAAACGAGGATACATTCCCCAAATTGTTGGATAGACAATATATTTTCCTTTAGGCCAAGATTCATCACTAAATAATTGAGCCGCAAGTTTATAAAAATCTTTTTCTTTCCCCTGCCAATTTTTCTGATAAAGATACATATTTTTAGACATAACATCTCTTTTTTTCTGATAAATCAGCTTAACAAACTTAGTAACTTTTCCCCGGCTGATTTTTAAGGTGTTACCCTTTCTATATTTTTTTAAAAATGAATACTTTCTAAAAAAAGCCCATTCTAAAGTACGTCCATTATCCCAGCCAGCACTTCGATTAAAAGAAAAAAAGGTTTCAATATCTTTTTTATAATCTATTTTAAACTTTAATTTGGGATGCATAAATAAGAAAAAAGAGGTAAGTGACTAACTTACCTCAAGATTAACATTTTTAAAACAATTCCTCAAGAATCAGTTAATTTAGAATAAGTATCCCAAATTAGCCATTCAATTGTTTGTTTGCTGTGGGGACAGATACGTTCATCAATATTCCAAATACTCCCTGTTTTAAGTTCTACGCTTGCTGGACATCCACCGCCGCATATTCCAAGGGCTTCGCAATCAAAGCATTGCTCCATAAAAAGCGGCGAACGATATATCCACCTTTTAAAAAGATCCGAATTTTTTGGGCCGAAATTAGAATCGTATACAGAACTTGTGAAATAGGTTCTTGGTTTAACGAAATCTTGGCACATACCTACCAAACCATCCGGGGCTACTACAATTTGGTTTCCCATCGCACCACAATCAGAAAACATTGTTTCCCGGTCGATAAACGCCGTTACTTTCCGCATCATTCTTTCTTCGTAGATTCCTAATTTTCTAAATTTCTCAAATGCTTTAATGATGCATTGAGCTGCTGATTTGAAATATTGATTGTTTGTGGGAACCGCTGGATTATAGTGCAGAATATTAAAACTAATTCCGTCTTGAATTCCTATATCGTTTATAAAGAAATTCAAGACTTCGTCAAAATTCTGCACAACTTCCGGAGTCAAAGTAGCTGAAATACCGGTTTTTACCTTATACTTTCGTAGAAGTTCATAGTTCTGTCTTATCACCGGAAATATATTTATTCTTTCTTTCGGCTTCCGGTAAATATTATTGATATAAGCCGGACCATCAAAAGAAACGCCAACGCTCACATTATGCTGAGAGAAAAATTTTATAATTTTCTCATCAAGTAAGACGCCATTAGTAACTATGGCGACTTCGCACTCCTCCGGCATAATGCCAAACTTCTTTAATTCATCAAGATTCTCAATACAATACCGGACAGCTTTCTGATTTAAAAGCGGTTCTCCTCCATAAAAATGAATAACTCGTTTTGTTCCCTTTCGACCATATTTCATTGTTAGTTCAGCAAAAACCTCAATAGCTCTTTTAGCTGTCTCAATATCCATGATGTTTGCTGATGGTATTTGAGAGGACACGGGAGGAACTTCTTCAAAACAGTATTTACATTTCAAGTTACAGTAATCTGTTAAAAGTAAATACATTATTTCCAGCGGCCTATCTTTTTGGAGTTTTTCTCGTATTTCAACAAGATCTTTCATTTCATCGTACTCAATCCCAACTAATAATTTTTCTTTTTTTAACTCCTCTATAATTTGTTCGTCAATGTCTTTAAAGGTAGATTTTCTATCAGCCCTCTGGATAATTTTTTGTCCTACTGACTTATCTACAAAAACCAAAGCCAGTGAAAGACTATGTAAAAAAGCAATCGTATTGCTCTTTTTGAAACATTTACACCAGCGAGATAAACGATAATATTCGTTATTCATCATTTCAACCTCCTATTTTAAAAAATGAGGAGAGAAGTATTTCTCCCCTCATTACTGGATACGATCAACATCGTGAGCATTGGGTATAGCAACATTTGGGACACTTGAACATTGTGGAATTTTCATTCGCCACTTGTTCTAATACTTTTGAACGTTCACTTTTTGACGGAACCAGTATTTTACTTTTTCTTTTCTTCAATTTTAATCACCTCCCTTCATTTTTCACTATTTAGTTTTTTAAGAACAGTTGAGGATTAAGTTAAATCCACCTGACCCCACCATATTTTAAATATACTCATTTAGTTAATCTTGTCAAGAACATGTTATGGTTCAATAGCTTGTGACCACCTATAGGGTAAAATGGTATGTATATGGCATACACAACAAATCCTCATTT
>MHNE01000029.1 GCA_001819605.1 Candidatus Portnoybacteria bacterium RIFCSPLOWO2_01_FULL_43_11 | reverse complement strand
TAAGCGGTTCAAGCGGCATCACATCTTCGGTAAAGCCGTCTATCTGGATATTGTTTCTGTCCATAATTTCGGTGAGATTGTCAAGTTTATTTTTTCCCGCGAACATTATTGCTTCCCATGTTTGGCCTTCGTCATGCTCGCCGTCAGAAGTCAGGCAATAAATCTGACTTTTTTTCTTATCCATTTTTGCGGCCAAAGCCATTCCTATCGCTTGCGACAGGCCTTGGCCTAAAGGTCCGGACGCGTTTTCAATTCCGGGCAAACTTCCCCGATGAGGATGGCCTTGAAGCCGCGTTCCGATCTTGCGCAGAGTTTTTAATTCTTCTTTTGGAAAATAACCGGCAAGAGCCAAAGTCGCGTAAAAAACGGGACAGATATGGCCGTTTGATAAAACCACCCTGTCGCGCTCCGGCCACTCGGGATTTTTGGAATTGTAATTTAAAACATCGCCAAAAAACAAAGCGGTAAAAACATCGGCCATTCCCAAAGGTCCGGCCGAATGGCCGGAGCCGGCCTCGACCAGCATCTCAATAATATCTTCTCTGATTATATTCGCTATTTTTTTAAGTTCTTTTTCAGTCATAGATTTTTTAAACTATCAATCGCCTTTTTAATATCTTCACTCCCAAAAATATACGAGCCGGACGCTAAAATGTTAGCTCCGGCTTCAATTGCTTTCCTGCCTGTTTCTGAATTTATCCCGCCGTCAACCCCTATATTAACATTTGGATATTTACTTCGCAAATTTTTAATCTTTAAAAGCGTTTCCTCCATAAACTTTTGACCGCCCCAGCCGGGACGCACGGTCATAATCAAAACTAAATCTAAATCAGGCATCAAAATATCAATAAATTCAATCGGCGTTATTACATCTAAAGCAATTCCTATTTCTAAGCCAGCATTTTTAATTTTCTCTATAATTTCTTTTCTTTTATGGGTAGATTCGTAATGAAAAATAATTCTTTTGACTCCGGATTCAATCCAATCTTCAATCACATGCTCCGGCTCAAAAATCATTAAATGGGCTTCCAAGAATAAATTGGTTTCTAAGTTTTTTAATTCCTTTGGATTGCGCCAAGTAATGTTATCAACAAACCTGCCGTCCATTATATCCAACTGAACCCATTTGGCATACGGCTCTATTTTTTTTATTTTTTCCTGAAGCTCCTGAAAATTTTTGGCGATAATGGTCGGAATAACCTCAATCATTTTCTTCAATTTTTTTAATTTTTTCCATCCGCCTCATATCTCTCTCTTCCCGACCTTTGATGGGAAATTTTGTTTCTAAAAAAATCTTTACAATTTCCACAGCTTCTTCTTCTGACAAAAAATCTGCGGGCAATGACAAGACATTGGCCTTTTCGCGGGCTTTTATTGATTCAATGTTCCAGGCCAAAAAAGAATAGACATTTTTCACTTTATTGGCCGCGATATTGACGCCCTGGCCGGAACCGCACAATAAAATTCCTCTATTTACTTCAGGACTTTCACTTACTTTTTTTGCCGCTGCCAAAGCGAAATCAGGGTAATCATCATCTTGATTATATTCAAAAGCGCCTAAGTCTTTGTAAGAAATACCCTTTTCTTCAAGGTATTTTTTAATTTTTTCTTTTAATTGAAATCCGCGGTGATCCGCGCCGAGATAAATCATAGTTTTTATTTAAAGGCGAGGCCTCGCCTTTAAATCTTACCTCCGATAAATTCCGCAAATTCCGCCAACCGGCACGCATACCCCCATTCATTATCATACCAGGCTAAAATTTTAATTAAATTATTTTCTATGACCATAGTGGAAGCCGCGTCAACAATAGCGGAAAAAGAACTTTCCTTATAATCACTTGAAACCAAAAGCGCGTCTTCTATGCCTAAAATTCCTTTCAACCGCTCATCAGAGGCCGCTTTTTTAAAAGCGTAATTTACTTCCTCAATAGTGACTTTTTCTTTAACTAAAGCCGTCAGGTCAGTTAAGGAAACCACGGGCGTGGGTATTCGTATGGCAATGCCGTCTAACTTCCCTTTTAATTCAGGCATGGTTTCCACAACCGAAATAGCGGCGCCGGTCGTGGTCGGGACTAAGTTAAGAGCCGCGGCCCTGGCCCGCCTTAAATCTTCATGCGGCAAATCCAAAAGCCGCTGGTCATTGGTGTAGCTGTGAATAGTGGTCATTAACGCTTTTTCAATTTTAAAATTTTCATGAATTACCTTTATCATCGGCGCCAAACAATTGGTGGTGCAGGAACCCATTGAAAGAATATTGTCTTTTTCCGGATTATATTTTTCTTCATTTACCCCCAAGACAAAAGTCGGCACTTCTTTGCTTTTTGACGGCGCGGAAATAATAACTTTTTTAGCTCCGGCTGATAAATGCGCTTTGGCTTGTTCGTATTTGGTAAAAAATCCGGTGCATTCTAAAACCACATCAATACCCATTTCTTTCCAAGGCAGTTTAGCCGGCTCTTTTTCTTTTAAAACTTTAATTTTATAATCATCAATTAAAAGCGAATCATCTGCCGGCTTAACCTGCTTTTTATAAATGCCGTAAAGCGAATCATATTTAAGAAGATGGGCCAAGGTCTGACTGTCAGTCAAATCATTAATAACCGCAATTTCCAAATCAGGATGTTTGTCTAAAATTCTCCGGAGAGTGGGTCTCCCTATTCTGCCGAAGCCGTTGATAGCGATTTTTACCATATTATTCACTAATCAATCTCTAATTTTATCTCTAATACTCGCGAATATAAATTATTAGAGATAATTCGAGATAAAATTCGTGATTGATTAGAGATTTAAAAGTTTACTAATCTTCTCTTTATCAAACCCAATCACAATCTCTCCGTCTATGTCCGTAACCGGCACGCCCATTTGGCCGGTTTTCTCTATCATTTCCTCTCTGGCTTTTTCATCTATTGACACATCAAGGTCCTCAAACTCAATTCCTTTTTCCTTGAGAAATGTTTTAAGGGTCTGGCAATAGACGCAGGTAGGAGTGCTGTAAATTTTTACTTTTGGCATAAATATATCTCTTTTCTAAATTTTGTCTTTTATACTTATCCACAACCTTTAAACTATTATATCATTCTTTCAATCCTTGACGCAAGCGCCCCATTTTCCTAAACTTAATATATGGCTAACTCAAGAATTAATCTTCAATCAAAAATCAGAGAGATTCCGGATTTTCCGAAAAAAGGCGTGAGTTTTAAAGATATTACTCCGCTTTTAGAAAACGCGAAGTATTTTAGATATTTGATTGATATTTTATTTAAAAAATACAAAGATAAAAAAATTAAAAAAATTGTGGCCATTGACGCGCGGGGATTTTTAATCGCTTCGGCTTTGGCTTATAAACTAAAAACAGGCATTGTCATTGTCCGCAAAAAAGGCAAACTGCCTTTTAAGACCGTGGGCTGTGATTATGATTTGGAATACGGAAAAGAAACTTTAGAAATTCATAAAGATTCTATTAAGCCGAAAGAACGGATTTTAATTATTGACGATGTTTTAGCCACCGGCGGCACCGCCTTGGCCGCGGCCAAATTAGTGGAAAAATTAAAGGGTAAAATCATTGGCATCTCTTTTTTAATTGAGCTTTTATTTTTAAATGGGAGGAAGAAATTAAAGAAATATAATGTCGTCTCTCTTATCCAATACTCAAGTTAAAATAGGAGTTTTCGGCGGTTCGGGGTTTTATGATTTTTTAAACAAGCCGCGAGAAATTACCATCAAAACGCCTTTTGGCGCTCCTTCGGACAAAATTACCATTGGTGAATACCAAAGCAAAAAAATCGCTTTTCTGCCGAGACACGGAAAAAAACATCAATACCCGCCTCATAAAATCCCCTATCTGGCTAATCTTTGGGCTTTTAAAAAATTAGGGGTTGAGCGAATTATCGCTCCTTGCGCGGTCGGCTCCCTAAAGCCAAAAATAAAGCCGGGCGATTTTGTTGTTCCTGACCAATTTTTTAATTTTACAAAAAAGCGGGAAGACACATTTTTCAACGGCCCGAAAACGGCTCATATTTCTTCAGCTGACCCCTATTGTCCGGATTTAAGAAATTTAGCCATTAAGGTTTCTAAGAAATTAAAAATACCAACTCATAGCAAGGGAACGATTCTTGTTATAGAAGGACCTCGCTTTTCTTCAAGAGCAGAAAGCAGATATTTCTCCTCAATAGCCGATGTTATCAACATGACCGCTTATCCTGAAATTGCCTTGGCC
Source organism: Candidatus Portnoybacteria bacterium RIFCSPLOWO2_01_FULL_43_11 (assembly GCA_001819605.1). Taxonomy (GTDB): domain Bacteria; phylum Patescibacteriota; class Minisyncoccia; order Portnoybacterales; family UBA2143; genus WO2-40-15. Next base: position 3,518 of record MHNE01000029.1, on the reverse strand, counting down.
AGAGAGCTTGAAATGTGCTACATAAATATCGCCTTAATCACTGACTATGATGTGGGCTTAAAAAATAAAAAGAGCGTTAAACCGGTCAGTGTCCAAGAAGTCGTAAAGATATTTAAAGAAAATAATGAAAAAGTGAAAAAAGTGATTTTTGAAATTATTGAAACGATGCCTGAAAAAAGAAATTGTCCCTGTCAAAATGCGCTCAAAAACGCCTTTATAAATTAATTCAGGCCAGAATATCTTAGATAATCTGGCCTTTTCATATTAACCACCTCCAATTTCTCATCTCTTTTTAGAGATAAAATATTTTTTTTAACTCGGGCATGCGTTGGCTTTTAAAATGAACAAGTTTACACTTAGCCTGAAGATGTGTATGTAGGAATTGCACGACTAGTAATCTATCGTCTATATACAAGTCGCATTTCTCCCTTTGAACAGCTAACATTTTAAAAAACAATTCAGGACATCTCCGGTTCCAAAGATGTAAGCCGTCGAAGGGAATACTATTTTTTCTTAGATACTTTTCAAGAAAACCATTGGGACTCGGATTGCATGAAATTATTACAATCCGATCCCCTTTTTCTTTTAAAGAAATTAAAATCTCTTTAACGTTTTTATTAACCCTCACTATAAGATAATAGAATACCTGCCGAAAAAACCTATTTCTTATTAAGCGGGCCAATAAAATCTTATCTAGGCCCGTCCTTTTTACAAAACTATATCCAAAAAAATCAAGTATTACACCATCCATATCAAACCCCACAATCATTTTCTCGCCCTCCTTTTATCTTTTTATTTTAGTCTATGTTTTAAAACAACTTATTATATTTTTTCTCTTCTCGCCAGACTATAGGAAAGAATTTAAAGTGTCAAATTTTAAACCTTTCTTTCCTAAGTAGTTTTTCTTTTATTTTACTTCCCCGATTATACCCGCCTAATTTTCCGTCTGAACGAATTACCCGATGGCAGGGAATCTTTGGATTTATATTTTTATTAAGAGCATTACCCACGGCCCGATAAGATAAGGGCTGGCCGATTTTTTGCGCCACTGCCTGATAAGTCATTGCTTGGCCTTTGGGGATTTGGCTGACAACATAATAAACTTTTTCTTTAAAGGGTAAATTTTCAAAAACCGGCCTAAAACTTCTGCGGTGAATTTCAGAGGGGCCGATTTTTTTTAATTTTTCCAAGTGAAGTTTTGTTCCATAGCCTTTATGTTGAGAAAAAACATATTCCGGATATTTCTGGTCTAATTTTTTCATTAAATTATCGCGGCTGACTTTAGCCATAATAGAAGCTAAAGATAAAAGAAAAATTTTCTGGTCGCCTTTAATAATCGGTTTTTGGGTTATTTTTAAATTAGGTAAGCCCAATTTTCCGTCCAAAAATAAAAAATCTGGCTGGGAATTTAACTTTTTTAAGCACCTCTGCCATGTTAAAAGCGTGGCTTGCCAGATATTAATTTTATCAATTATTTTGGGCCAGACAAAACTCACCTTCCATAAAAAATCAGGGTTACTTTTGACTCTTTCAAAAATTTCTTCTCTTTGTTTTTCAGTGAGCTGCTTTGAATCTTTAATCTTTGTCGTTAAGAGCGAGCGCGTCGGCCTCGTAATGGAAACCACCGCCGCGGCAACCGGGCCGGCCAAACTACCACGGCCAACTTCGTCAATCCCGGCCACCACTTGATAACCCTCTTTAAAAACTCGTTTTTCTAAATTAGAAAAAGGCATATTTATTTCACTGAAACAAATTTATTCCCTTTAATGTAAAATCGCCATTTTTTATTGGACCAATAAGGACCGGCGTAATCAATACCGATTCTTTTAGTCGCTGTAATTTGCCGAGGTAAAATTTTTTCCCCGTTCTCCAGCCAAATCTTTTTGCTTTTAGTTAAGTCTTCAGCATAAAAAGATTTGTCTAATTTCAGCCAACGGCACAATTTTCCCGGGCCGTTAGCCAATTTAAGGATCCGGTCAGGAGTCCTGCCTTTAAGCAGAGATTTGTCTCGCCCTAAAGGGCGGACTCCGATCGGTTCTAATGCCCGAATCAAGACACATTCCGGTTTGCCAGCCATTGAAGTGGAAATATTCATTTGCCAATACATGCCGTAAACCAAATAAATATAAATATGGCCGCCAATTAGATATTCAGCTCTATTACGAGCCGTCGCCTTCCCCTGATAAGCATGAGATGCCTTATCTTGCGGTCCAATATAGGCCTCGGTTTCTACAATCTTTCCAACTAATTTCTTCTGGCCAATCTGCCGCACTAAATATTTCCCCAAAAGTTCTTGAGCCACTTTCAAAGTCGGCTGACAATAAAATTTTCGCAACAATCTTTTGGGCATTATCTTCTTTTTAAAACAAAGACCACTTTTATTCAAGTAGCCTTTGAAAAAAAATCTTAATCTGCGGGCCTTAGTAAGGAGTCCTGAAATAACCTCTAAATATCTTTAGCCACCTCAACATCTTTTATCTTATACATCCGATTTGAATAAATCATTCCCATAATCTTGTTGGTGGCGTAACCGATAAAAGCCAAAATTAAGAAATAAATTGCGCCGAATAAAGTGAAATCCGGCGCCTTTTGAGTAAAAAGAGAAATCAAGGTCGCGCCCACGCCCATTGAAGTTATGACCGTGAGGTTTTTCACCGAACTTTCAGTGCTTCGGGCTTGAAGAAAAGAAAAAAGATCTAAAGCCGAACCCACATAATTTTTTGTCATTGTCCAGATATCCTTAATATATTCCAAAGTATCGGCCAAAGTCTCGTATTTGAATTGTAAGACCCCTATAAATTTGGCCGCTTTTTTGTTCGCTTTAAAAACAGCTTCGCGCGTCCGGATATAAGTGTCCATTTGGTTGATTCTCGCCTCAATCAAATTAATGGTTTTACTATAACTTTCTATTTTTTCTTTAAAAGGAGGAATATCTTTACCCTTTATTTTCCCCTGTTCCTTAACCTCGGCTATTTTTTCCCAGATAGCGCGGTGAAGATTGAGATACCTATGCATCTGGCCTTTAAATTCCCGGATAAAAATTTGTTCCTGGATGAATTTCCTAACATCGGAGAGATTTTCCGAAATGTTATTGATAATATACAGTTTGTCGCCCCGATAAATTTCAAAAGTGCTTTCCTTTATTTCAAAATATTTTTTCTGTTGAAAATGTTTCAAGAGACTTTCGATACTTTCTTTATTAGCTTTGTCTAAAACCAAAAAGTATGGATAAATATTTTTAATATTGGCCAATTCTTTTGGTATTGGCGCGCCCAAACTAAAAATATAACTTAAAGCCGGCGATAATTTTTCTTCGTAATAAGCGGTTAATTTTTTAATATCGTCTTTTATTTCAGTTTCCGGGCTTTTCTCTAAAATCATTAAGCCGTCTTCGTATATTTCTACCTCAACATCAAGATTGCTCTTAAAGTTTATGTATTCAAAATCTTCCACTTTCATTTCAAGAAAATTGATTTCTAAATCTTTCTGGAGATTTTTTAATTTATCCTTGTCTAAAT
>MHNE01000028.1 GCA_001819605.1 Candidatus Portnoybacteria bacterium RIFCSPLOWO2_01_FULL_43_11 | reverse complement strand
GATTTTCAAAAAGCCAATACCTGGCTTAAAAACAATTTCTTTTTTCTTCAGGGTCAAAAAAATAACTTAAGAACCATTAAGGCCGACTGGCGGCTGACCGAATTGAGAGTCTTATTGGAAAAATTGCTCAATAATAAAATTGGCGATTTTTTAGAAAAAAAATTAGGCCAGTGGCAAAAAAATAAGATAGCCAAAAAACTTATTCTTCGGCCTGATGACCAGGTTGTTTTTACTGACTATTTCCTGATGTTTCACCCGCATTCTAAAGCTCCTCGTTTAATGAAGGCTTATAATTCAAAAATAAAGACGCTTTTTACGCAATAATATGGTAAAAATTCCGATTAAAATTAAAAAAGATAATTCTCTTAAAGAAAAAGTCAGCGACGAGCTTAAAGTTGATTTAAGAAAAAGCAATGAATCGGGAATTAAAGCGCCCGGCCTGCCGCCTCTTTTTAAAAAAACCGCTGGCTGGGTTCTTCTTGTCTTAATAGGCGCCGCTTTATTCTACGGAGTTAATCGTTTTTTAAATCCAGCCGAAAATTCGTCTTTAATTAAAATCATTCCCAAATCAGCTTCTGCTTTTGTCATAATTGACCAAAAGTCTCTTTTTGACCAAATTCTCCCTTTTCATCAAGAGTTTTTGGAGCAATCGTCTTTTTATCAATGGTCAACAAAAGAATTTGAAAAAAGATTAAATCAGGCCGGTTTGGATTTTCCAAAAGATATTCAGCCGCTTTTAAAAAATCAAGTTGGTTTGGCTCTATTTCCCCAAAAAGACAAAGAACCCTTTCCTTTTGTTCTTATCCTTCAAAGAGAGGCCACTTCAGCCCAAACCAACAGAATTTTAGAACAAATTGAAAAAGAATTAGAAAAAGATTTCCATACTTCTTATCAAACTTACCGCCAGAATAAGATTATCAACCTAAAATCCCTATCTTCGCAGGCTAAAAACTATTATTACAGTCAAATAGAAGATTATTTTCTTATTAGCAATTCTCCTGGTCTGCTGGAAAAAACTATTGATTTAATTATTAAGCAATGACGACTGGGGACAAGCTGTGAATAAGATGGGGTTGACAACAACTTCTTATATTTAGTAAAATTAGGGTACAATCTTTTGCTGGTTAAAATAATTTAGTTCTTTCAAACAAAAAGCCTTCGGAGGGAAGGCAAAATAAAACTATTAACTGGCAAAAGATTAAAAAACATGTTTTTCTGAATTAAAGCAATTAATTATAAAATAATTATGATTCTTTGTTTCCTCATGGAAACAAAATCTAAACAAATTCAGAAAAACACAGAGGGCGTTGAGCCCATTTAAACACCAAGTTTTCGGGGTCTTTCAACGCCCTCTAATATATCATATTTTATTAGAGAAGTCAATATTGTGTTGGCTTTTTTTATTTTGTATGATAAAATAGCGCTATGGACCAAAAACTTATAAAACAATTGGAAAAACAACTGGAGAAAACGAAAAAGCAACTAACCAAAGACTTAAAAAGTTTCGCGAAAAAAGACCCGAAAATAAAAGGAGATTGGGACACAAAATTTGCCCGCGTTGATATTCATCGCTCTGATAAAAACGAAAGAGCGGACGAAGTGGAAAGATACGAAAATTTACTGCCGGTTGAACACACTTTAGAACTGCGGCTCCAGGATGTGGAAAAAGCTTTGGAGAAAATCAAAAAAGGCGATTACGGAAAATGCGGTAAATGCGGGAAAGATATTGAAATAAAACGGCTTGAAGCTTTGCCGGAAGCTAAATTATGCATGAAATGCGCCTCTTGATATTTAAATACATGCTTTTGATTTATTATGGCTATTGCTAAAGTTTATTCAGCGGCTGTGGTTGGATTAGACGCCCAGCCAATTGAAGTGGAAGTTGATTTATCCAGCGGGCTCCACGCTTTTCAGATAGTTGGCCTGCCCGACGCCGCGGTTAATGAGTCAAAAGAAAGAGTTTCTTCGGCCATTAAAAACAGTGGAGCCAAACCGCCGGTTTCAACCAGCCGCCGCGTGATTGTCAACTTGGCTCCGGCTGATTTAAAAAAACAAGGCCCGGCTTATGATTTACCCATAGCCGTGGCTTTTTTAATGGCTTCAAACCAATTAGCGATAAATAACTTGGAAAAAAATCTCTTTGTCGGAGAATTGTCTCTGGAAGGAAAAGTCCGGCATGTTAACGGAATTTTATCCATTGCCCTGATGGCTAAGGAAAATGGATTTAAAACTTTATTTATGTCCCACGAAGACGCTTTAGAAGCGGCGCTCGTGGAAAATTTAGAAATTATTCCCATTAAAAACTTAAGACAATTAAAAGCTCATCTTGATAATTCAGAAATTATTCCGGCTCAACCAATCACTCAAATTGAAGAGTTTTTTCAAAAATCAGAAAATGTTTTGGATATGGCTTATATTAAAGGGCAAGAGCATGTTAAACGGGCCTTAGAAATTGCCGCGGCCGGCGGCCATAATATCTTAATGAGCGGGCCGCCCGGAGCCGGAAAAACTCTTTTAGCCCGCGCCCTACCCTCTATTCTTCCGCCCCTAACCAAAAACGAGGCCTTGGAAGTAACAAAAATATTCAGCGTGGCCGGCCGTTTGCCCAAAGGCCAAGCCCTAATCACTGAAAGGCCGTTCAGAAGCCCTCATCATACCGCCTCGGCTATTTCTTTAGTGGGCGGCGGCTCTTATCCAAGGCCCGGAGAAATTACTTTGGCTCATAGAGGCGCTTTATTTCTAGACGAATTTCCGGAATTTAACAAACCGGTTTTAGAAGCGCTTCGCCAGCCCTTGGAAGACGGACAAATCAGCGTCTCAAGGGCCTCGGGCACGCTTACTTTTCCGGCTCAATTTACTTTAGTCGGCGCAATGAACCCCTGCCCCTGCGGCAAACTTGGCGACCCGCAAAAGCAATGTATTTGCCCGCCGGGCCAAATTTCCAAGTACCAAAGAAGAATTTCCGAGCCGCTTTTAGACAGAATTGACCTTCATGTTGAAGTGCCGCGAGTTGAATACGAACAATTAGTTTCAGAAAAAGTGGCTGAATCTTCAACCGCTATCAGACAAAGAGTTGTCATGGCCAGAAAAGTTCAATCAGAAAGGTTTAATAATGAAAAAATCTCAACCAACAGCCAAATGAATATCCAGCAAATTAAAAAATACTGCCAAATCAATCTCCAAAGCCGCGACCTTTTAAAATCAGCCATTACCCAGCTGCGCCTCTCGGCCCGCTCCTATCACCGCCTCTTAAAATTAGGCAGAACCATCGCAGACTTAGCCGGCCAAAAAGACATTCAACCCCCTCACATCGCTGAAGCTATCCAATACCGGCCAAGGCAGGAAGGGATATAAATCAAAAAACCGCCTCTGGCGGTTTTTTGATTGAAAATTAAAAATTAGAAATTGAAAATTATTAGTATATGTATCCCCTGATCAAGCCGCTGTTTTTCTGAATGGTCCTTACGCTTTTAACCCCAAAACCCAGATAATTCATTTCAGAAAAAGTAATCCAGTCGCCGTTAATTGATTCCACATAAGCCACATGGCCGTAACGTTTAATGAGCCGGGTATTACCGCCTAAAGATATTATCGCTCCCACTCTTGGCTCGCACTGACTGCCACGACAAACCGGATAACCCATAGCTTGGGCATTATTTATCCAGTCTTTAGCGTTTCCTGACCAAGGGACAACTCTTTTTTGCGCCACATAGTAAGTACACTGGCCATAAGGGAAAGCACGGCTCTTGCCAGTGCCCGGCCCAACATATTTCTGACCGGAAGACTTGGCCTTGGCCACGGATTTGGGCTTTGGTTGAGGCGGAGCCGGCATTACGCCGTCAGGCACCACCACTTGCTGGCCTTCAATAATCTGTCCGTCAGCCGGCAAATCATTAAAGGCAATAATATCATCCGCGTTTGCTTTATAATAATTAGCTATCCAGTCAACGGTCTGGCCGTTTTTAATCTTATGAATAACTCCGCTCACGGGCGGAATGGTCAATTCGTCTCCTGGCCTGATAACGCTCGTTTCCTGAAGTTTATTCGCCCAAAGCAGGGTATCGGTAGTAATGCCAAAAAAAGCTGCGATAGCGGAAGGAGTATCGCCTTCCTGAACCACATAAGAGATAACGCCTGTCCGCGACTCCTGGCTGATAAAAGTAATTGGCCCGGCTTGAGACAATAAAGCGCTTTCCTGAATACTGATTAAAGAAGATTCCTCCTGATTTTCTTCGTCAGATTCTTCCGCTGGTTCGGCCTGAACAGCCAAAATACCCGAAGACGGCGAAACAAAAACAGCCGAGGCATTGGCTGTTAAATAAGGTGATTGGAGCGAAAAAGTGTCTTTTTCACTCAAAGTCTCGTCTTCAAAAACCGGCTTATTCTGACTGTTAGAGTTTAAAAACATCTGTTCCAAACCAAAAACGGGCTTTAAAACAAATAAACCGCTCGCAAATAAAATAACTGCCGCTAAGAGCAGTTGGGGCCTTTTTCGAAAAGTCTCCGTTGTTTTCCGCAAAAAGGAGTCCGTATAAATCTCTATGTGTTTTAAAACGACGCAGAGATACTGGAAAATTGTATACATTAGTCAATATACTCCCCTAAATAGGTTTACCCCGCACCTATGCATAGGTGCGGGGTTTACCCCGTAATCTCGGGGTAAAAAAAGTATAATTCTATGAATACTTTACTTCATTTAGCTTAGCAAAGCGGCTCTCCTTTGTCAACCCCGCACCTATGGGGATAAGTAGATTCGCTTTGTGAATTTGCTCTTTAAGTAAAATCCCCATAGGTGCGGGGTCAAGAAAAGTTGTCCACAAGTTATTCTGTGCTATACTTAGAACGAAAGTCTAAATAATTATGGAAAACATCTTGTCCGACCTTAATCAAGAGCAAAAATCAGCGGTCCAGTCTATTTACGGACCGGTTTTAATTGTGGCTGGCCCGGGTTCAGGGAAAACCCGCGTCCTTACTCATAGAATCGCTTATCTTATCCAGAAAAATGTTCCGGCTGAAAATATTTTAGCCGTGACTTTTACCAATAAGGCGGCGGAAGAAATGAGAGAAAGAGTCAAAAATCTTCTTAAGAGCTATAAAACCCTGCCAAGCATTGGTACCTTTCACGCAATCTGTCTTCAAATTCTTCGCCGGGAAATAGATAAATTAGGTTATCAAAAAAACTTCGTTATTTACGACGAAGCAGACCAGCTTTCTTTAATTAAACAAATTATCAAAGACCTTCAGATGGATGCCGGTCAAATCAAGCCGGCGGTTTTTAAAGAAAACATATCCCGGGCCAAAGACGAACTAATAAGCGCGGAAGATTATCAAAACGAAGCCAATGAATATTGGCCGAAAATCGTAGCTAAAATCTATGTAAAATACCAAGAAGCCCTTAAAAAAGCCAACACCTTGGATTTTGACGACTTAATAATGCTTACGGTTCAGCTTTTTCAAAAACACCCGGCTGTTTTAGAAAAATATCAGGATAAATGGCATTATATTTTGGTTGACGAAGCTCACGACACAAACTTGGGTCAGTATACCCTAACTAATCTTTTAGCTCAAAAACATAAAAACCTCTGCCTTATCGCTGATCCTGACCAATCAATTTACTCCTGGCGCGGAGCTGATTTTAGAAATATTCTTAATTTTGAAAAAGATTATCCAAAAGCCAAGATTATTCTTTTGGAAGAAAATTACCGCTCCACCCAAAATATTTTATCGGCCAGCCGTCATATTATTGCCAAAAACAGAGAGCGGAAAGAAAAGAATTTGTGGACCAAAAACCCGATTGGCGAAGCAATCCAGATTATTGAAGTCAAAGACGAACAAGAAGAAGGCGAATTTATTATCCAAGAAATGGAAAATCTGTTTGCCCAAGGACTGAATCCAAAAGACTTTACGGTTCTTTACAGAACCAACGCCCAGTCCCGGGCCATTGAAGAATCTTTTTTAAAAGCTAATTTCCCTTATAAAATCATCGGCACGGTCCGCTTTTACGAAAGAAAAGAAATCAAAGACATTCTGGCTTATTTAAAGTTATTGATTAACCCCAATGACCTCGTAAGTTTAAACAGGATTATCAATGTGCCGCCGAGAAAAATAGGAAAAACCACTAAAGACCTCCTGTATAATAAACTCCAGATGACTGATTATAAATTGAATAACGGAGCTTTTGAAAATTTCAACGGCTTAATAATTGATTTGCGCCAAGCCAGTCAAAAACTTCCCCTAACCAAACTAATCAATTTGGTTATTCAAAAAACTGATTATGAAAAATACGTAAGAGACAAAAGCGAGGACGGAGAAAGACGATGGGAAAACATTCAGGAGCTTTTTACGGTGGCGTCAAGATACGATAAAACCAAGCCTCCTTTGGGCCTTCAAAAATTCCTGGAAGAAATAACCTTGCTAAGCAGTCATGACGAAGTGGAAAAAGAAAAAGATTTGGTTAATCTGATGACGCTTCACTGCGCCAAGGGCCTGGAATTTCCGGTGGTTTTTATGGTTGGGCTTGAAGAAGGGCTTTTCCCTCATTCAAAAAGCATCCTTGACCCGGAGCAAATGGAAGAAGAAAGACGGCTCTGCTATGTGGGTCTTACCCGAGCCAAACAAAAAGTCTACTTAACTTTTGCTCAAAAAAGACGGATTTACGGAAGCGTGATGGTCAATCCGCCCTCAAGATTTTTAGGCGATATTCCGGAGAATTTGATTGAATTTTATGGAGCTTCCTAAAAAATTTTTCCGAAAATACAATTTCCGCCCATTAAAATACTTGGGCCAGAATTTTTTAATTGACAAAAATGTCCTTCAAAAAATTATCCAAGCGGCTGATTTAAAAAAAGACGATATTGTCTTGGAAATCGGGCCCGGCTTGGGAATCTTGACCAAAGAATTAGCCGAAAAAGCCGGGAAAGTGATAGCCGTGGAAAAAGATAAAAGAATGATTGAGATTTTAAAAGAAAATATTGGAGATGTTGAAAATGTTAGAGTTGTTAAAAATGACATCTTAAAAACTAACCATTTACCACTAATCACTAACCACTATAAAGTGGTAGCTAACATTCCTTATTATATTACCTCGCCAATTATCCGCATGTTTTTAGAATCTAAAAATCCGCCTAAGCAAATAGTCCTACTTATTCAAAAAGAAGTGGCGCAAAGAATCTGCGCCCAACCGCCTAAGATGAACTTATTGGCGGTTTCGGTCCAATTTTATGCCGAGCCCAAAATTATAAACTATGTTTCACAAAAATCTTTTTGGCCGCGGCCAAAAGTTGATTCAGCGATAATTAAAATATCGCAAATTTGCACGAATTTACCACAAATCTCACGAATAAGATTCTTCAAAACAGTAAAAGCCGGATTTTCCGCTCCGCGAAAACAATTAATCAATAATCTTTCCAAGGGGCTTAAAAAAAATAAAGCCGAAATAAAAAAAATCCTGCTTGATTGCGGATTTAATTTAAAAGCAAGACCCGGAGATTTGTCAGTGGAGGATTGGGTGGAATTAGTTACAAAAATTAAATAAGGCAGGAAGCAATGATTTTAGACTTTTAAGTCTAAATACTTCCTGCCTTATGTATCTTGATAAAATAATTAAATTTAAAACTTTTCTAATTGTTCAATTTCTCTGACGAATTCCGAGGAAAATCCATCAGGGTAGCGACAACCGGTAATAGCGCTACCTCCTTCAAAGTGCTGGGCCCGGTGGGCGTCATTTATAGCAGTAATCGCGAGCTTGTAGTTCTTAATTGCAATCTCGCGATATTCTGCGCCCAATCCGGCTGACTCACCCCTTCTTCCTCTTCCTTGAAGCATCCGCATTAGATTATCCCGCGCCTCTTCGGCTTGACGGTGATAATCCCTGTCTTCTCTTTGTATTTCCTGAATCTTTCTCGCTTCTTCTCTTTCCGTAGTAGCTCCTCCGGTCCTTTCAAATATTTTCTCTATTCGCCGCCCTATGCCCTCGGCCGCGTTTTTTATGACGAGCACTATCCCTTTTTCAACAGCGCGGCCAATATCTCCTTCTCTTCCTCTCCCGCGGGTTTCAGCAATACTAGCCGAAAAAATACTTAACCCCAAAATCGCTACTACTATGGCTTCATTTATTCTTGGAGGGAATTTTGAAAAAACCCCTCCCAATTCTTTCTTCTCTTTCCTTAACTCCATACCCAACACCTCCTCGAAATTTTCTTTTTCTGTTTTTTCAGGTTTAATTTCGGTACCAATTTCTGGTTGTTCAATTTTAAATTTATCCATAAATAATAACTCCTTTATTTTTCCTTTTTTACTAATTCCTCTAATCTGTCTTTTTCTTCTTGATAAATCTTTTCAAGAAGAGCTTGTCCTTTATTTTTATCTTCTTTTAAAACAACAAAAGCGTCTTTTTTTCTCTGGTAAATCCCATTAAACCAGTTCAGTTGTTCCGGAAAATTAGAAAGAACCACGGCCAGGCTTTCCGTAAAAACCTTGGGCGAATTTTTAATAATCGCTGACCATTCCTCTTTTTCCAGCTCTGACAAATCGCTTTTTTTGATGATATCAATAAGGTTGGTTGTATTTTTCATTCTATTTCCAGTCTAACCCTTTTTATTTAAAATGTAAACATTGGTTTTTTGCCTCTGTGGATAACTTTTAATATAATCATTTGGAGAATATCTTAAAAAAATGTATAATAGACAAAAGACTGAACCGGGGTTTCAAAATGTCATCACAAATCTTTCCTAAGGCTCAAGTAGTCACAGCGGTTTTGATGTTGATTGTAAGCGTCTCTCTTTATCTTTGGCCAAGCGAACAATCGGAAAATACCATTTCTAAAGATTTAAGTCAAGTCAGCGGAGGGAAACTGCCGCTTTTTGAAAAACAAAATAATCAAAGTTTTTTTAAGGAACAAACCAAAACAAATGAAGAAAAATTAACAGAAGAAGTTTTGTCTCAAAAAAATATTGTTTCTGAAAAAACTATTCTGACTAACGAAACAGAATCTCCGACCGTGGAAATTAAAGAAGAAAGCGAAGAAGAAATAAACGAAGAAATTAAGACTGAAGAAATAAAAAACAATAAAAGCATTTTAACCTCTCTTCTCGCTTTAAACGGTTTGGGAAGTCCTTTCGGAGGAAAAATAGAAGAAATAATATCGTGTAAAAATTTTCCCGGTGATTACATAAAATTAAGCGAACCAACGGCCGGTAATTATGTTTATCAGGACGGAGTATCATACAGTTACATATTCGGGTCGCCCGCTTATATGGGACAATGGCTGTTGGGCATGGCTGGCGGCGATATTGTTTGTTGTACCGAAAGAGCCAAAAGATGCCGTGGTAAAATAACCGGAAAATTAATAATATATCACGGCTCAAGTCCTTTCTAAAATGATTTTTCAAAAAAATCCTAAAAAAATTCTGGTTCTTCTGACTTTTTTAATATTAGCGATTGGAATAATAATCGGCGGTTTTTTAGTTCTTAAAAGCAAAATTGATCAAAGCGGCGCTCCATCAAAAAATATTTCTCTTAATTCTTTAAAAGACTCTGACGAAGACGGGCTTTTAGACTGGGAAGAAGCGATTTATAAAACTAACCCGAATAATCCGGACACTGACGGTGACGGATATTTTGACGGCGAAGAAATCGCCTCCGGCTATGACCCGTTAAAACCCGCGCCTAACGACAAATCAAGCGATAAAGCAATGGAGCCGCGGCCGGCCCCGGGCGTTCTTTCCCGCGATACTAATCTTACTAAAGTTCTTGTTCAAGACATTGTCTCCGGTATGATGGCCGGAGCCATTAATCCTTTAGTTTCTGAAAATGGCGCGGCTGATATTGACTCTGCGTCCCAAGCAAATTTAGACGAATTTTTAACTAACGCTTTGGCTGATTCAAGTCAGGTTCTTATCCCCGAAATTAAAGACGAGGAATTAAAAATCTCAAGCGACAACAGCGAAGAAGCCGTTAAAAATTATCTGACGAAATACAGCGAAATAATTTTAAAATACCTTGACGCGCCGGAGTTTAAAACAACTGAAATGGAAGACACGCTTCACGCTCTTGAAACAAGAAACTTTTCCCAGATAAACAAAAGAATAAATGCTTATAAACTTACTTACGAAGAACTTAAAAACACGCCCGTTCCCCTTAACGCTTTGGAAATCCATAAATTAGAATTACAAATCCTTTTAATAAGCATTAATACTTTTGAAGCGGTAAAAAATGTTGATGAAGACCCCCTAAAAGCGGTTTTAGCCGTTCAAAACCATCCTATTACTATTGATTTGGCAAAAGAAATAGCGATAAAAGCCGATGAATTAGTTAAAAAAATAGTTGAATCTCAATCATGAAGAAAAAAATTATTCCGGCCATTCTCTTGTTAGCGATGCTCGGTTTAAATCTGGGCGGATTTTTGTTTCCTAAAAAAACTCAAGCCCAAGTGCCGGTCATTGACGCCGCTCATATAGGAACATCGGTCGCTAATACGATTCTTGAAATAGCCAAAATGGGTTGGAAATATGTTATGGACAACGCCTCCCGCTGGGCCATCAAAGTAGCTGACTGGCTCTGGCAGGAAGCGTTAGCCACTCTCTTGGCCATTCTTAAGAAAAAAATCCTGGATATGCTAACTAATGAAATTGTTATGTGGATTCAGGGCGGAGGCGAACAAGGGCCGAAATTCATCACTAATTGGTGGGATTTCTTGGGTCTGGCGGCAAACGAAGCGGAACATAAATTCAGCCGCCAGTTAAGCGCAAGCGAGGCCTGCGCTCCGTTTAAATCAATTCTCATTAAGAGCTTCGCGCCCAGCGGAGAATACAACGGGCTAAGCGGTTTTGTGGGAAAATTAGACAATGGCTTTAATCAAAGAATAAAATGCACTTTTGAAGAACAAGCAGGCACGAGTTTTGAAAACTTTTTTAAAGATTTCCGTTACGGCGGCTGGGACGGCTGGATAAGCATCACTGAACCGCAGAATAATTTTTACGGCGCTTATCTTTTGGCTATGGATGAAAAATTAGGTTTAATGAATAACGCCCAAGAAGCGGCTCAAAACAAAGGTATTGCCAATTCCGGCTGGCTCGGAGACGAAAGATGCACGACCTGCAGTTTATATGACGATAAAAACAATCAAATCGGCTCGGCCACCGGAGTTAAAGCGTGCGAAAACCTGTCAAACGAAATACCGCCGGGCGGCTCTTGGCAATGCGACAAAAGAGAAATCTATACTCCGGGAGACGCGATTGGTTCTTTAGCCGCTGAAGCGATTACCAGCGAAATGGATTGGGTTAAAAATATTGATTCTAAATCAGAATTAGGCGCTTATCTGTCCGCCATTGCGAACGCCTTAATCAATCGCGTCATTGGCAAGGGCTTAAGCCTTTTGAATCCAAGAGGCGGCGGCAGAAGTGATTATACAAGCAGTAATCCAGAACCGCCGGCTTCCGAGGCCCCGGTCGGCTCCATAAACTTAAGCGATTCTACAATCACTCTTCAAACCGGCGAAAGTGAAAATATTGTTGTGACTGTTTTGGGCACGGACGGTAAACCAGTGATTGGTTATCTAATTACCCCGGAAATCAGCGATCCCAGCGCGATTATGATAAGCCCCGCTTCCATGACTACTGACAGCAATGGCCAAATCGTCTTTTCCGTGGCAGCTTTATCCGTAACAGATGCTTCTGCCGTAATCACTTTTAGGGCAGGAGATGAAACTAAAAAAACAACGGTTAATGTAACGGCGCTTCCAAATGGTGATGAAGGAGATGAAGAGCCGCCGCCTCCGCCGCCACCGCCTCCGCTTTAAAAAATAAATAGGATTTATTTTTAACCAAACAATAATTATAATAAAACCGTAAAAGCATAATGTCTTTTTTTTGGCTTAAAATTATTAAAACCAGACCCCGCACCTTTTTACAAATAAATTCCTGTAAAGAGTATTTTAATTTTTGTATTCAACCATTAAAAGCCGTAAAAAAAATAAAAAAGGTGCGGGGCAAGAAAATACTCTCAACTCTTTTGCTGATATTCACAATCAGCGCTTTGGGGATTTTTGTTATTGGGACGAAAGAAACTCAAGCCGGCTTCGGCTTCATAGGCGATGCTATTCTGAATATATTCAGTACGCTTGTTTATGCTTTCTTCCGGTTTTTTTCTCTTTTATTAAAAATAAGCGGGTTTTTTCTTAACTGGGCTTTTGGCTTAGAGCGCTTTACCGATGTAGGCGTGGTCCAAGAAGGCTGGCGCATCAGCCGGGGCGTGGTTAATTTGTTCTTTGTTTTGGTTTTAATGTTTATTGCTTTTGCCGCGATTTTACAAATAGAAACCTACGGACTTAAAAAACTTCTGCCCAAATTAATTATCGCGGCTCTTTTAATTAATTTCAGCTTGGTGATTGCCGGCGCAATTATTGATTTTTCCCAAGTTTTAAGTCATTTCTTTTTAAAGCCGTTTGAAGGGCAAGCCGTCAGTCTTTCTGAATTTGTGGCAAAAGGACTAAACATTACAAAAATATTTGAAGCCAAAGGAGGCGCAGAAGCAGTAGGAGCAGAAGCGAAAAGAAAAGGAGTTGACGCTCTTACTGTCTTAATAGGAATTTTAGGCGGCTTAGCCGTTATTATAATTATGTTTATAGTGATGACGGCCGCGGCCGGATTTTTAATCGTCCGAGTTGTGGCTTTGTGGATTCTGCTTGTTTTAATGCCAATAGCTTGGCTGTTCTGGATTTTACCGGGCCTTAACAAGCAATGGGGCAATTGGTGGTCTTCGTTTCTTAAATGGGTCTTTTTTGCTCCGGCCTTTGCTTTTTTCTTTTATTTAACCCTAATGACCATTGGACATGTTAATGAAAAAGGAGAAGTAGTGGGGGGATTCTTGTCAAATGTCTATTCTAAAGTGCCATTGGGGCAAAACGAAGAATGGCCTGATGCTTTTTTCAGCAGCAGCGAACTGATTCTTCAATACATATTTCTCATTCTCTTACTTGTCGCCAGCATAGTGGTGGCGCAAAAAGCCGGAGTCTACGGCGCCGGCTACGCTATGTCCACGGTTAAGTGGGTGGGCAAAGGCGCGGCTGGCGGAGCGAGCCGCTGGCTGGCAACCGGGGCTAAAATGCCCAAATGGATGGGCGGAGGATTAATGACTAAAGGAGTAAGGAAATTAGGATTAGAAAGAGCTGCTAGGGGACTTGAAACAATAGGCCGAGCCAAACAAAAAGCCGCTCTTTGGACCAGCCCCGGCGCTTGGCGAAGAACTTGGCCCGCTTACAGAAAAGAAATTGAAGCCAGGGCCTATGCCCGGCCAACCGGCAATTTACGCGACCAATTAGGCTTTGTTCTGTCTTTAGGTAAAGAAAGAACCAGATTCGGCGAACAAGCGGAAGAAGCAGAAGTCAATCGCCGGAAAAAAGAAATCTCTGATACCGGCCGGGCTACTGAATTTCTTCTTGACGGCCTGCAAAAATCCGCGGCCGCCGGCAATAAAATTGACACTTCTGCCTATATCCGTCTGCTTTTTGAACAAAATGACCAGAATGAAATTATTAAACAAACAATCTTTGGCAGTAAAGAAGTTTTAGGAGAAAAACAGGCAGGAATTGTTTCTGATGAAAATGTCACCAAAGCGGTTTACGCGGCCTTGGAAAGAGCCGGATTCAGCGAAGAAGGCGCGGCTAAAATCGCTATGGATTTGGGGAATATTTCATTTGCCAGCGGCAATTATATGACTTTTGGTATGGGAAAGTATGATATTGAAAAAGGGCGCTTCAGAAAAACCTCCATAAAAGAACAAAGAGAAGGAGGAATAGCCAAGGCCTCAAATCTTGAAGCGCAGCAAAAAACAAGAGGCTGGCACTGGAATTCACTTATGGAAGAAGTGCCCCGCACCAAGGAAAATCCATTGGGCATAGGGCGTCTTCACGACGGAGGCAGAGAGCTTCTTAAGGGCATTACAGCCGGAGACATTGAACAGTTAAATAGAACTCGGGGCGACTTCCAAATCAAAGCAGGCAGCGAAACCGGAATAGAAGATATGCGGAAGTTTGCTGATGAATTAGAAGCTACAGATTCCGTCCAGGCTGGTCTTATTAAAAGGTTTGCTGCTCAGCTTCACCTTTTAAGAACAGGAGAGATACCAACTTCTTGGTATAACGAAGACAAATATGGAGAATTAAGATGGAAGCCAAAAAAATAACCTATGAATAACACTAAACTCCTCACCCAAGAACAATTAAAAGACCCGACGATTTTTGAAAAAATCAGGCGATTAACTGAAGATATTGTCTGGCACATACTAACCAAGGAAGCGTATAATTTAGCTTTGAATTTGGAAAAATCTTTAGAGGCCGCAAACTTAAAGGCCATCGCGCCTAAACTAACTCAAGAATATGAAAGTATAATCATTAGATTAAAACTAACCGCTTTGCCTATGCTTAGCGATGAAGAATCTGTTAAAATAGTCAGGGAACATTTTTTAGAAGGGCTTGGCCCGGAAATTGATATAAAAAATCGGCTGACCGCTAAATTGTTTTCTCTGCCGCTGACGCCCCGGGACGAAATCCGCCAAGAGCTCCAAATAGCCATTCAGGATAATCGGCAAAGAATCGGTTCTTTAGCCATCAGTCAGTGGCTAACTGATTATAATAATTTTTCTCACCCTGACCAAAGAACCAATATCTCGCCAAGGGAATATCTGCTTCAAAGCCGACAGGTTAGCGGACTTTCCGAAGAAGATAAAAACAAGCTTTATACGCTTTTTCATGTTTATGACCATCTGCTTTTAGTCACGTCAATAATGAGCGAAGAAGAAATGAATGAGATTATAAAGAATAGTCTGCCTTCAGATGTTAAAAAACCAGTCTCTCCTCTTCAAAAAGTTCCTTCTCCACTACCAAAGACAAAGACCCTTCCACCGCCTGCCCAGCCGCCATCAACTATCCCCTCTCCTAGTCAACCCCTTAAGTCATCAATACCACCCTATCAATTCCCAAAACCAACCTTTTCGGGCCGAGATCTTTACAAAGAACCGATTGAAGAACCGCCAATGCCCGGGCGGGTGGAGCCGAGGATTGAAGGTAATATTGTTGACCTAAAAAATAGGCAATAAACTATGCAA
>MHNE01000027.1 GCA_001819605.1 Candidatus Portnoybacteria bacterium RIFCSPLOWO2_01_FULL_43_11 | reverse complement strand
CAGCCCTTGCCTGAAGGGGGCAAAAATATTTTGCCCGCCTTCATTCAGCTCTTAGCGATTGATTCTGGTCACAATAGTGTTGACCACATTAACCACTTTAGCTTTAGCGTCAGAATTGCCAGTGTGGATAACTCCACCGTTTCCGCCATCATCGCCATCTCCGCCATCTCCGCCATTATTAGTCTGACTGCCGCCTCCCCAACCATTATAATTACTATCAGCGCCGCCGCCGTTACCTCCATTACTGCTTGAACCGCCATTGGTATCATTTAAACCTGTGTCAGCTATAACTCCGACACCATTACCAACATTGGCAGTGTCATTATTAGTTACTGTGATATCGTCTACATTGGATTCCCCATTACAGCCGCAAAGGTCAATCTTAGTAATGTCGGTATTGACTTTATTCTTAACTTTGGCTTTGGCTGTGGCATTGCCGGTTGTGATGCTCCCGCCATTTCCTCCTTCTCCGCCATCACCGCCATTCCCGCCATTATTAGTCTGACTGCCGTTTTTATTAGTATTGGAGCTGGCGCCATCGCCTGAACCGCCACTTCCGCCATCGCCGCCATCAGAATTGTTATAACCAGTGTAAGCGCTGACAACGACCTCATTCATAACAACCGCTGTCTTAGTATTGGTGACGGTAATATCATGACCACCGCCCCACCAGCCACTAGCTAAAGCCGGAGCCGCACTAAGCATAAGAGCTAAAACTGTTAAACTTACAAATACTTTTTTCATTTTGTTCACCTCCTTTCTTTAATAGAGATATTTAACGGCCTTCTTGAGGCGTTCTTCCTCAAGCGCTTTTTCTTTTTTAAGAAAAAGCGTTATAGGCCAATATCGACCTTTGGGTTTTCCCAAACAATGGGATCCAATTTTTAAAAATTTTAAAAACAAAAAACCGCTTTTTCTTCAAAGGAAAATTCCTTCAAAGAAAAAACGGCTCTTTAAAAATTTCTTTTCTGATTTTTTTTTATGCGGGATTCGCCCTGACACAATCCTCGCCTAGTTCCTCCGCTTCCTCCTTCTGGGCTGATTTAATTTTGTCTAATTTATTTTTATTCTATATAATAGAAGAGATGGATATTTTCTCTATTGTCATTATACTTTGTATAATTTCATTCGCTCGGAAAAAGAAAGTTTTATTTTCTTTTTCCCTCACTCATTTTAATTATAATCATATTTTAAACGGGGTCAACCCCGCACCTATTGAACTTTGTTTAAAAAGTATCTTAATCTTCTTTTTAACATTTCTGGAGCTCGGCCGCTTTTCTTTAGAGATTTTTCTCTTTGTAGCGCGTCGTTTCTATCCTTGTAAGCTTCGTAATAAATTAATTCCAGTGGCAGTCTGTATTTAGTAGAAGAGACTTCTCCATTATAATGTTTTTCTATTCTTTTACTCAAGTCCTCGGTATAACCAAAATACAGCTTATTATCTTTTTTACTTAAAAGCACATAAACATAATACATATTTATATCATAAGTTCAATAGGTGCGGGGTCAATAGTCAATAGAGATTCCTATTAAGTTAAGCTTATCAGATTCGCATTTTATTGTCAAAAGGGAAACTAAATTCGAGTGCCAAAGTTGGGGAGGAATCCAGCTTGGCGCTCGAGTTTAGTTTCCTTTTTTTGCTAAGACCCTGTTTTTTAGGTAAAGCAAATTTTTAAGGAATAAAGAGGTCATTCCAAAACTTTTTTTCGCAGCGAAATTTTCCAATTTTCCGGCGAGGCGAGGAAGGACGACGAAGTCGTATATGATTAATATACGACGAGGAGGACTGACGAAGCCGCAGCCAAAATTGGGAAATTACAGCAGAAAAGGAAGTTTTGGAATGACCTCAATCAACTCGAGGCCCTGAAAGATTACTCCCGGCTAAATACGGTAAAACGGTAAAATAGACAAAACAAAAATCACCACTCCCCGTGTCTTTTATTTTGTCAATCAAAATTCTTAAGGTCTTTTTCATCCACTTTTCTAGAACTCATTCCTCCGAGCCCTCCCCTTGGTTCTTGGTGGTGATTATTAGATAAGTTTATCTTAACAAGCTAAAAAACCTTGTCAAGCTTTTTTGTTTGTATTAACATCTTAATATGTTAATAGACACTCATTCTCACATAAATTTCAACGCTTTTAAAGAGGACGGAGATGAAGCGATAAAGCGGGCCCTTGATCAAGGCGTCTGGCTGATTAATGTTGGCTCGCAATATGACACGAGTAAAATAGCCGTGGAATACGCTAATAAATATCAGGAAGGGGTTTACGCGGCTGTGGGTCTTCACCCGATTCATTTGGAAGAAATGGATATAGATGAAGAGGAATCAGGCGCGAAATTTAAAACCAGGAAAGAGGAATTTGATTTTGAAAAATACTGGGAGTTGGCCCAGGAAAGAAAAGTGGCGGCGATTGGAGAAATCGGCTTGGATTATTTTCGTCATTCTGAGGCGAAGCCGAAGAACCCCGTAGCAGATGGTAAAACCACGGGATCCTTCGCTGGCGCTCAGGATGACTACAAAGAAAAACAAAAAGAAATTTTAAAACAGCAGATGGAAATAGCCCAGCAAACGAATCTGCCGATAATTTTCCACTGCCGGGAAGCGTACGACGACCTGATTAAAATTTTAGAAGATTTTAAAGGCGCTTGCTCTTCTTGCGCTTTTGGCTGTCCGTCTTCAGGCGCGGGCGGAGCCAGAGGCGTTATCCACTGCTTTTGCGGGAGCCCGGAAACAGCCAAAAAGTTTTTGGAAATGGATTTATATCTTGGCTTTAACGGTTTGATTACTTTTTCCGAGCAATACGACCAAGTGGTCAAAGAAACTCCCTTGGAAAAAATACTTTTAGAAACCGATTGCCCGTATTTGGCGCCCGCGCCTTATCGCGGCAAAAGAAACGAGCCGGTTTATGTTAAATATGTGGCGGAAAAAATCGCCGAAATTAAAGGGATAAGTTTTGATAAAGTGGCCGAACAAACCACCCAAAACGCCAAAGATTTATTTAATCTTTAATGAAATACAATCCCCAAAAAATAGAAAAAAAGTGGCAAAAGCGATGGAAAGATAGTAATCTTTATCAAGCTAAGGA
Organism: Candidatus Portnoybacteria bacterium RIFCSPLOWO2_01_FULL_43_11; assembly: GCA_001819605.1. Taxonomy (GTDB): domain Bacteria; phylum Patescibacteriota; class Minisyncoccia; order Portnoybacterales; family UBA2143; genus WO2-40-15. The sequence goes on along the minus strand of MHNE01000027.1, from coordinate 13,718 downwards.
TAAATCCAAGAAGCCGAAGAAGTATTTAATGGTGGAATTCCCCTATCCTTCGGGCGACGGCCTTCATGTGGGTCATGTCAGGAGTTATACGGCTTTGGATGTTTTGGCGCGCAAGAAAAGAATGGAGGGCTATAATGTTTTATACCCAATGGGCTGGGACGCTTTTGGTCTTCCCACGGAAAATTACGCTTTAGCCACCGGTATTCATCCGATAAAAATCACGGAAAAAAATATCAGGATTTTTAAAAGACAGATGAATTCTTTGGGTCTTTCTTTTGACTGGTCTCGGGAGATTAATACTACAGACCCTTCCTATTATAAGTGGACCCAATGGATTTTTTTACAATTTTTTAAAAAAGATTTAGCTTATCAGCGTGAAATGCCGATTAACTGGTGTCCGAAATGTAAAATTGGTTTGGCCAACGAAGAAGCGATTGGCGGAAGGTGCGAGCGCTGCGGCGCCCAAACGGAAATGCGGCTCAAAAAGCAGTGGCTTTTAAAAATCACCGAATACGCGGACAGGTTGATTGATGATTTGGGAAAAGTGAATTATGCGGGAAAAATAAAAACCCAGCAGATTAACTGGATTGGAAGAAGCGAAGGAACGGCTATAAAATTCAAAATTCAAAATTCAAAACAATACATTGAAATTTTTACCACGAGGGCGGATACTTTATTTGGCGTGACGGCTTTGGTTTTAGCGCCGGAGCATCCATTCGTCGCTTCTCTCCTTAAAATCAAAAATCAAAAATCAAAAATCAAAAATTATGAAGAAATTAAAAAATATATTAAGAACTCTAAGAAGAAGAGTGAATTTGAACGGACGCAGTTGGAAAAAGAAAAAACCGGAGTTTTTATTGGCGCTTATTGCCTTAATCCGGCCAATAATGAAAAAGTCCCGATTTGGGTCGGCGATTATGTAATTTCAACTTACGGCGACGGGGCCGTGATGGTTGTGCCGGCTCATGACAAAAGAGATTATCAATTTGCGAAAAAATATAATTTGAAAATAAAAGAAGCAATCAAAGGCGGCTATATTTCTAAAGAGGCTTATGTTGATTACGGGGTTTTAATAAATTCAGGCCGGTTTAACGGATTAAAATCAGAACAAGCGATTAAAAAAATTACTGATTGGCTGATTGAGAAGAAATCAGGAAAAAGGACTATTCAATATAAATTAAGGGATTGGATATTTTCCCGCCAGCATTATTGGGGCGAGCCGATTCCTATTGTTCATTGCGAAAAATGCGGCCTAGTGCCAGTGCCTGAAAAAGATTTGCCAATTAAACTGCCTTATGTAAAAAAGTACGAGCCAACCGAAACAGGCGAGTCTCCTTTGGCTAAGATTGAAAAATGGGTTAAAACAAAATGCCCAAAGTGCCAAGGCCCGGCCAAAAGAGAAACGGACACAATGCCCAATTGGGCCGGCTCATCTTGGTATTTTCTGCGTTACACTGATCCAAAAAACAAAAAAACTTTGGCTGATTTTGAAAAATTAAAATACTGGCTGCCAATTGACCTATATAATGGAGGCATGGAGCATACGACTCTGCACTTGCTTTATTCCCGCTTTTGGCATAAATTTTTATATGATCTAAAAGCAGTGCCGGGCCCTGAACCGTATGAGCGCCGCTATTCTCACGGCGTTGTCTTGGCTGAAGACAAAAGGAAAATGAGCAAGAGCTTTAAAAATGTGATTAATCCGGACGAGATAGTCAAATCTCACGGCGCTGATTCTTTAAGAATTTATGAAATGTTTATGGGGCCGTTTGACCAAACCATTAGCTGGAGCAGTCAGGGTCTTCAGGGTTGTTCCCGATTTTTAAAGAGGGCTTGGGAGTTAAAGTCAAAAGTCAAAAGTCAAAAGTCAAAAGTTAAAGTCAAAATTCAAAATTATAATGATTTAGAGAGATTAGTTCATCAAACCATTAAGAAAGTAAGCGAGGATTTGGAGAATTTAAAATTTAATACCGCTGTTAGTTCTCTGATGATTTTGGCTAATACTTTAGGCGAGTTAAAAGAAATTCCGAATAGATATTATAAAATATTTCTCATTTTACTCTCCCCTTTCGCGCCTCATATCTCTGAAGAATTATGGGAAAAGCTTGGCAATAAAAAAAGTATTTTTTTGGAACCTTGGCCAAAGTATGATTTTAAACTGATTGAGACGGAAACTTTTCAGATGATTATTCAGGTTAACGGCCGGGTCAGGGATAAAATAGAAGCGCCTAAATCTCTTTCAGAAAAAGAGGCAAAAGAACTGGCTTTGTCTCAAGAAAAAATTAAAAAATGGATGGTTGGCCAAACGCCCAAAAAAGTAATTTATATTCCGGGAAGATTAGTGAATTTAGTGATATAAAAAGAGGCCAGATAAATCTCCGGATTTTCCCAGAGATCTATCTGGCCGTGGTTTGGTTATTGGCCGGTCAGTTTTCTTATTATTTGAATCAGTTGACGGAGATTAAACGGTTTTGGTAAAAAGGCGTCGGCTTGATTTTCGTCTGGCTTTGGTTCGCCGCTTGTTAAAATAACGGGAGTTTCAGGAGACGCGGCTTTAACCATTTTAGTAAAATCAATACCGTTCATTTCTGGCATATTTATGTCTGTTATAACGAGTTTAACGGAAAAGAGATTTTCTTCAAATTTTTCTAACCCTTCTTTTCCATTTGTTGCGCAAATGACTCTTTCCTCCGAATAAAAATCTTCCAGCACATCTCTTAATAACTCTCTCTGTTCTTCATCGTCATCAACTACTAAAAATATATTCCTTTTCATAATACAGCCTCCTTTTTTAATGTTTAGTTTTCGAATTCATTACTTTATAAGAACATAAGACCTATTTATCACATCATATTTATTTTGTCAATCCTATGCAAGCTGTAATTTTAGCCGCTGGCCAGGGCATAAGATTAAGGCCAATGACGAGCTTTATTCCAAAGTGTCTATTAAAGGTGGGTAAAAAGCCGATTTTAGAGCATACTTTTTCGCAATTGCCTAATGAGATTCACGAAGTGATTATCGTGGTTGGCCATCTTCAGGAGCAAATCAGGAAATATTTCGGCAGAAACTTTTGCGGCCGGCCCATAAGGTATATTGAACAGCCGGAAAAACTCGGCACCGGCCACGCTCTTTTTATCTGTAAAAATTCCTTGGAAGATAAGAAATTTTTAGTGATGATGGGAGATGATTTGTATCTTAAAAAAAGACATCAAAAAATGTCTAAAGCATGATTTGGCGCTTCCGGCTCAAAAGATAGACACTCCTGAACGATTCGGGGTCTTAAAAATTGAAAAAGCGAATTTCTGGCTGCCGGTTAATACGGTTCAGGATTTAAAAAGAGCGGACAAATACCTTAAGAAACTCTACAAATAAATGGAAATTGTAAAAATCAATCCGGAAAATCCGGAAATAGAAATTATTCAAAAAGCGGCTGATGTTGTCCGCCGGGGCGGAGCCGTGGTTTTTCCGACTGACACGATTTATGGCTTAGGAGTGGATGCTTTAATGCCCTATACGGTTGAGCGATTATTTAAAATAAAAAAACGGCCGACGACCAAACCAGCGCCGATTTTAGTTAAGGATATTGAGATGGTTAAAAAATTAGCTTTTGTTAATGGGAAGATAGAAAGAGCTTTAGCCGCGGTTTGGCCCGGGGCCGTGACCGTGGTTTTGGAAAAAAAAGGAATTGTGCCGGAAATTTTAACGGCCGGGAAAAGAACGGTCGGCTTAAGGATTGCCGACTATAGAATTACCCAACTTTTAATGGAGCAGTTAGATTTTCCCCTAACCGCCACTTCAGCTAATTTTTCCGGAGAGCCGTCTCTTCTTTGCGCTGATGAAATAATTAAAATTTTTGAAAAGCATTATCCGCGGCCGGATTTAATTTTAGACGCCGGTTGTTTATTGCCAAGCCCGCCTTCCACTGTTTTAGACTTAACCGGCCCCAAACCGAAGATTTTAAGAATCGGTCCGGTCAATAAAGAACAATTATTGGAGATATTGAAGTAATGGATTTTTATTTTTTCAGTCTTTTAAATCAATTAGCCGGCCAGTGGTTTTGGCTGGATATTGCGGCAATTTTTTTCGCCGGTTATCTGGAATATTTTTTAACCAGTCTTTTTTTTCTTTGGGTTTTACGGAAATTTATTTTTAGAAAAAACGAGCGCAAAAAAACAGTCCAATTATTTCTTTGGGCTGTTTTTTCCGTTGTTCTTTCCCGTTTTATTATCACTGAACTTATCAGGTTTTTATATTATCGGCCGCGGCCTTTTGTCAGTCATCAAGTTAATCAATTATTAGAACATTCAGCCACCGGCTCCTTTCCTTCTGGCCACGCGGCCTTTTTCTTTGCCTTTAGCGCGATTATTTTTCTTTATTATAAAAAGGAGCATCCCGATTCAAAACTTTGGGGCTGGGCTGTTATTATTTTCGGCATCAGTTTTTTAATCAGCGTTTCCCGCGTCTTCGTCGGTCTTCATTATCCTTCAGACATTCTCGCCGGCATAATTGTCGGAATCTTCAGCGGGTGGCTGATGGGAAGAAATTCATCGAGAAATAACTTAATTTTTGGTTTCCATAAATTAAAAAACTAATCTTCGTTGATTTAATGGCGCTAAATTCCGAATATCAATTTTTTCAACCTTAATTTCGGTTACCGCTTCGGTTTTTCCGTTTTTATGAATTATAAATAGATATTCTTTGTTGGCTCCATTCTTTTCGTTAGTCCATTCTTTTGTTGTCCGAGTAATTGTTGCCATCACATTCTTTTTATAATCCATCTCAATAATGGAAACTCTCTTCTTTAAATTCTTCAGAATTTCTTTTATTGCCTGCAGGGTGGCCCTGCCGTTATTGTTATAAGATAAAACCACATATTTTGCTGATGTATTTTTAATCAATCTTTCTATCGCTTCAATAACAATATATTGTCCCTCGTCATTTTTTCTAAATTCCTCAAAAATAGAACCAGAGATTGTATCGCCCACATCTTCTCGCCTGTTCGCTACGCCAACTAATTTTGGTTTATCATTTAAGCAAATGGTTTTCCAAATATGATAATAAGAAGCGTATCTCACGCGAGAAGGCGGCATTAATTTGTTTGAAGAACCATAAGGCGGGTCGTAATACGCTAAATCTACTTCAATGTCGTCTGCTAAATCAAAAATATCTTTTTGATAAACTTGGTGCTGTTTATCGTCAATAATTAAACGAGGCGCTTCCATTTTCATCGTGTTGTAGGCGCGAGGAGCCCATTTTTTCAAATACGAAACTTGATGACCAACGGAACTATCTACCTTATCCATTGCTATAATTAAACTGGTAAGCAGAACCGATTTTTCAATTTCATCTTTGGCGATTTTATCAATTTCTTCTCTGATTGTGTCCAGTTTTTTGGTGTTGTGTAATTGCCAAATTCTTTTTTTACCGTCTTTCTGTGTGGCCGAGCCACCGTTCGGCTCGCCACCATAATTTTCCGAAAACCAGCCATATTTTCCGGGTAAATTGTTTAGATGATCTATGAGCGGTAAATAATAACTTGCCGGTTTTCTATTCAATAAATAACATTCGCCGAATACTTTAGACCAATCGGCAATATCGTTAGCATAGACGGTATAACCAGCCTGTTTTAATGCTTGAGAAACCCTTGTCGTGCCAGAAAAACCATCTAAAACAGTTTTTACATTTAACGGTTTTATCAATCTCAATAAAACAGGAAGTATTTCCCTTTTAGAGCCGGTATATTTTATACCCTGTGTTTCCATAAACTAAAAACTACTAGATTATCTTCTAGTGCCATTTTAGCATCTTTATTTTTTTTGGTCTATTTTGAGAAACTGAAAAAATGTTGAAGTATTTTTTCGTGAGTATCCTTGCGAGAAACAAGAATTTTGGCGATTAAAGTAATGAGTGGTTCGTTGATTTTATAGCCACCAGCAAGCAATTCCTTAAAAAATAACTCTGCGTTTTCCGTGTGCGTCCACATTCCGCGTTGTAAGGCATTGGCTTTAGCGCCACCGTATCTTATCTCAAAGATATATTCACTTTTATTATTGAAAAATTTATAAATTGGGAAAGTTTTCTTTTTACCAAGTTTATGAGGCGGGAAAAATTTTATCTTTTTGACAGAAGAATATGCTTTTTGTAAATCAAAAACTATTACTTTAAACTTCATCTCTTTTTCGTTATAAATCAATGGCAAAACATTTACAGAGCCAAAGTCCTTAAAGCATTTATTCTCTAGAATTTCTTTTATTTTACCGACATCATTTGTCCCCCGCTTACCAATTTCTTTTTGTAAAATAGAAAACATTGACCCGTCTTTATTGGTAGAAAGTTGAAGCGGACCAAATCCATAAGTTTTGATGCTGACGGGGATTTCTTCTTTAATACTAGTTTCAGTAATTCTTATATCTTCTTCAAATTCTTTCGCCCGAAACTTTTCCTTGCCCGTATGTTTTGCCGTAAAACCATCAACAAACTGATTTATATATTCCGTGAGGGCGATTTCCGCAAGATCGCCGTGTGTTTTATTTCCAATAATTCGCATTGAAAATACATTACCTAAAACGCTAAAAATCACCGGGTTTTTACCGCTAAAGCTCTCAACAAATTTTGTTAGAAATTTATTAAATGATGACATAGTTAGAAATCGCTAAAAAATTCCCGAAAAGTCAATTATTGATGCCGACGGTGGGAGTTGAACCCACACGGGCTTTCGCCCATACGATTTTGAGTCGTACGCGTATAGCCAGTTCCGCCACGTCGGCTTACTATCATTTTATCCCCAGAATCTTTTGATTGTCAATTAAAAAAAATTAAGATATAATAAAAAGACTTCTTGTTTAATAATTTTTCGTCGCGAAACGGCAAATTTACAGCAGAAAAGATTATTAAGCAAGAGGTCTAAAGCATGGCGCAAATTATTTCTTTGGTCAATCAGAAAGGGGGGGTATCCAAGACAACTTCGGCGGTTAATCTTGGCGCGTACTTGGCCGCCATGGGCAAGTATGTGCTTTTGGTTGATTTGGACCCGCAGGCCAACGCCACTTCCGGAGTCGGAGTCAGGCCGGAAAGAGCTCCTTTGAGTTTGTATCATTCCTTAATCGGCGGGCTTTTGCCTGAAGAAGTTATCAGAAAAACAGAGCTTTTCGGCTATGATTTAATGCCGGCTTCGCCTGATTTGGCCGGCGCGACCATAGAATTGGTAACTTTACCCAATCGGGAATTTAAACTTTACGAACTTCTGCGCCGCGTCAGAACCAATTACGATTATATTTTAATTGATTGCCCGCCGAGCTTGGGTCTTTTGACAATTAACGGGCTCGTGGCGGCTGATGAAGTGATTATTCCGGTTCAGTGCGAATATTACGCCTTGGAAGGTTTGGGCCAGTTGTTGAAAACAGTCGGTTTGATTCAGGAAAACTTGGGAAAACATTTAAAAGTTAAAGGCGCTCTCTTAACAATGTTTGACAGACGGAATAAGCTTTCGCGGCAAGTAAGAAAAGAAGTGGAAAGAAATTTTCCCGGCTATGTTTTTGAAAGTATTATCCCCCGCTGCATCAGATTGGCCGAAGCGCCAAGTTTTGGAAAAACCATTTTACAATATGATCCGCGCTCCAAAGGCGCCAAAGCGTATCAGCAGTTGGCTCAGGAAATTTTAAAACTTGAGAGATAAATTATGAAAGGCCTTCAATCTTTAATTCCAAAAAAATCATCTCGGCTAACCGTTTTAATTAAAAAGCAGAGCCGAAAGAAAAATTTATTTGGCTCAAAAAAAGAGAGCGTTTTTAATATTGAAGTCAATAAGATTAAACCCAATCCTCATCAGCCGCGAAGAGATTTTTCCGAAGACAGCTTAAAAGAACTGGCGGATTCCATTGGAGAACACGGCGTTTTACAGCCATTATTAGTGACTAAAATTGAAAAACCAACGGCTCGAGGCCGGAGAGTGGAATATCAGCTGGTGGCTGGAGAGAGAAGATTGGAAGCGGCGAAAATAGCCGGCCTGCCGCGGGTGCCGGTTATCATAAGAGACAATTCCGAACGCCAAAAACTGGAAATCGCTTTAGTGGAAAACATTCAGCGGGAAGATCTAAATCCCATTGAAGCGGCTTTGGCTTTTAAGCAGCTTAACGATGATTTTGGCCTAAAGCATGAAGAGATTGCCAAAAAAGTCGGCAAAAGCCGGGTGGCGGTGACAAACTGTTTGCGGCTTTTGAATCTGCCTCTTAGGGTTCAGGAAGCCATCACCAAAGGAAAAATAAGTTTCGGCCACGGCAAAGCGCTTCTAATGGCTAAGCCGGAAAAACAGAAAGATTTATTTGGGGACATTATTAAAGATAATTTAACCGTTCACGAAACGGAATATAGGGCTCAACGGGTAGCGGCTCGGCCTTCTGATAAAGAATCAAAGAATCCGCTTTTTCAAAAAATAGAAAAAGACCTTCAGGAGGTCTTGGGAAACAGGGTGAGCGTGACCAAAAGAGGCCGGGCCGGCCGTTTAACTCTTCAGTTTTACAGCGATGAGGAACTGGACAAGATAGTCAATCGTCTTTTAAAAATTTAAAGAGTTTTTAAGAATGTTTTTTTAACCAAGCCCGGATTCTTGATTTGGCTTCGTGGGTTTTTACAAACTTCAGCCAGTCTTGACTGGGTTTTTTATTTTTTTGGGTCATAATTTCAACTATTTGTCCGTTTTGGAGAGGTTTGTTTAAGGGGCATAATTTTCCGTCTATTTTCGCGCCGGCGCAGTGGTCGCCGATTTCGGAGTGGACGCGATAAGCGAAATCAATCGCCGTGGCGCCTTCGGGCAAGTCAAAGACATCTCCTTTTGGCGTAAAAACGAAAATCCTGTCTTTAAAGAAATCAATTTTTAGCGATTTGAAGAATTCTTCAGGCGAGTTGAATTTTTCCTCCTGCCATTTTTGAAGTTCTTTTACCCATGAGATGTCTTTGTCTGTTGGCCGAGGCGGAGGATTTTTTTGGTAAATTGGCATGATTTGATGAATGGGCGGCAGAAATTTTTGTAAATATTTTATTAATCCTTTTTGCTCCGAATAATACCAATGAGAGGCAATGCCGTATTCGGCCTTTTGGTGCATTTTAGAGGTTCTTATCTGAATTTCAATTATTTTTCCGTCAAGAGTAAAAACAGTGGTGTGAAGAGATTGATAGCCGTTTGGTTTTGGCAGGGCGATATAGTCTTTGATGCGGCCCGGCAAGGGCTTCCAGAGTTTATGGATAATACCCAAGACCGTGTAGCAGTCTTCGTCTTTTGTCACAATGATTCTTAAGGCAACCAAGTCGTAGATTTTGTCTAAATCCATGTCATAGCGAAGGAGTTTTTTATATAAGCTGTATTGGTGTTTAGCCCGGGAGTGGATATCAACGATTTCTATTTTTTCTTTTTTTATTTTTGCCTCTAAAGTTCCCCTGGCTTTTATGAGATACTTTTCTCTTTCTTCGTATTCCTCTTTGATGATATTGATAAGCTGCTGATATTTTTTCGGATAAACATAAGGGAAGGTCAGATCTTCAAGCTGGCCTTTTAATTCTCCCATACCCAGGCGGTTGGCAATCGGCGCGTAAATTTCCAATGTTTCCAAAGCAATTCTTTTTTGTTTTTCTTTCGGAAGAACCGCCAGAGTTTTCATGTTATGCAGTCGGTCGGCTAATTTAATCAGGACGACCCGAATGTCTTCGGCCGTGGCCAGTATCAGCTTTCGGAAATTTTCCGCGGCTCTTTCCTGCCCTTGATATTTAATTTTATCTATTTTACCGACGCCTTCAACTAACTTTGATATATTTTCTCCGAACTCATTTTTTAATTCCTTAAGAGTTATTTGAGTGTCGTCTAAAATATCGTGAAGCAGGGAGGCGGCAATAGTTTCTACATCTAATTTCCAGTCAGCCAAAGTTTCAGCCGCGGCCAGACAATGCGAAATATAATCTTCGCCTGATATCCGTTTTTGCCCTTGGTGTCCTTTGAGGGCAAAATCATAAGCTTTTTGGATTATAGCCGTGTCTCCCAAAGAATCATATTTTTTAACTTTTTTTAGGATTCGTTGGACAGTAGGCATATTCTTATCGTAAAATAGATTTTTTAACTTGACAAGGGGGTTCTAGAAGTTATAATAAAAGCAAAGATTGAGGTGCGTCCTTAGAAATACATAAAAACACCCTAATGCTTTAAGCAACGGATTCAAGTATATTTATTCAAGGGTGTTATTTTTTTAGATATTTCTAAGGATGTATCTTAAAGTTATTTGACAATTCGGAGAAAAAAAACAGCAGGGAGAAGCGCGAAGACGAAAGAGGTGAAGAAAGATGGAAACGATTGAATTTACAGGACCGCCGCATGCCGGCAAATCAACTCTAGCTAAAGAATTGGGCCACAGGCTGTATTTGAAAGATGTTCATAATCAGATTATTCGTCGAGGCATGAGAATGCCTGGTTCGTTTATCCATCGGGATAATTTCTACGACCGACAACTTCTTATCTTAGCCGAATCTGTAATCGGGATAATTAGGCTTCGTGATGAATCAAAGGCGGATATTCTTTTTGTTGACCAAGGACCTTGGAACGCCGTAATCTTTTTTACGGCTTTAGCAAAGAGACAACTTATCTCCAAAGAGCAAGCCATAGCCGGTATTTCTTTTGCTATGACTAATATTCATCGAATAGATTTTGTTGTGTTGGTAAAAATTCCGGTTGAGGCCAGCCTACAAAGAACCTATTTAGATCTAAGTATGCCGCAGGATTTAGTCAGAGATAGAAATTTCTTAGAGGCGTTCGTTCAAGCTTCTGATGAGATAGAAAAGGAGTTGCCGGAAGAGTCTTTAATTATTGATGGGACTCTTCCCATCAAACAAAACCTCGAAATCCTTGAGGAGGTGATTATCTCAATTGCTAAATCTAAAAATCCCAGCTTAGTTGCTAGTCAATTTTAATTTTTCTCCCTGGTTTAGGGCCGAGAATTAAACAAAAAATAATCTCGGCTCTTTTCATTTTTGATATTTGCACTCTTTATTAGAGCACTTTATTTTATTTTTATTATTCGTTACCAATAAAGAACCGCACTTCGGGCATTTTTCTCCGGTCGGTTTATCCCACAAGGCAAAGTCGCATTTGGGCCAGCGGGAGCAGGAATAAAATATTTTGCCTTTTTTGGTTTTTCTCTCAACAATGTCGCCCTCAATGCATTTTGGACATACGGTGCCGGTAGAAATAATTATTGGTTCAGTGTGCTTGCATTCGGGAAAGCCCGTGCAGGCGTAGAATTTACCAAAGCGGCCCAGTTTAATGACCAAAGGTTTGCCGCATTTAGGGCATTTTTTATCAGTTGGTTCTTCCAATTTTTTCTTTTTCACTTCTTCGTATTTTTGAAGCAGATGTTTATGAAACGGCTCGTAGAAATTACGGATAGTCGGGACCCATTCTTCTTCTCCGGCCGCGATTTTATCCAGGTCATTTTCCATTTGGGCCGTAAATTTAACGTCAACGATTTCCGGGAAATTTTCAACCAAAAGGTCGTTAACGAGAAATCCGATTTCAGTCGGAGTAAACTTTCTTTGTTCGTTTTTTATCACATAGCCGCGGTCCTGAATGGTTGAAATAATCGGCGCGTAAGTAGAGGGCCGGCCAATGCCGTATTCTTCCAAAATTTTTATTAAAGTCGCTTCTGAATATCGGGCCGGCGGCTGAGTAAAGTGCTGTTCGGAAATTAGTTTGATAAGTCTTAATATTTCATCTTTATTTAAAAGAGGTAAAATATTTTCTCCGAATTTTACCGGATAAATTTTAAGGAATCCGTCAAATTTAAGAATTTGTCCGGTTGCTCGGAAAGTGTAATTTTTAGCTTGAACGTCAATAACCGTGGAATCGAAAACAGCCGCCTGCGTTTGACAGGCGATAAATCTTTTCCAAACAAGATCGTATAATTTATATTGATGAGCGTTTAAATATTTTTTAATGCTTTCCGGCTGGCGGCCGGCTTCCGTGGGACGAATCGCCTCGTGAGCTTCTTGGGCCGTTTTAGATTTAGTTTTATAAATTCTTGGAAATTCCAAGGAGTAATTTGCCCCGAACTTATTTTTAATAAATTCTTGGGCCGCTCCCAAAGATTCCTGCGAAAGATTCAAAGAGTCGGTTCTATGATAAGTGATAAGCCCGACCGAACCAACTTTCCCTAAATTTATTCCTTCGTAAAGCTGTTGAGCGATTCTCATTGTCTGCTTGGCCGAGAACCCTAATTTTTGGACCGCTGTCTGTTGAAGCGTGCTGGTGGTGAAAGGCGGAGCCGGATATTTTTTAATTTCTTTTTTTTGAATGCCGGCTATTTTATATTCAGCTTCTTTTAAATCTTTTAATATTTTATCAGCGTCTTCTTTTATTTTAACGCCTAACTTTGGAATTGTTTTCCCGTTTTGTTTAATAAGCCGGGCCGGGAATTCATTGTCGTCTTTTTTAAGCAGGGCTTCAACTGTCCAGTATTCTTCCGGCTTGAATTTGTCAATTTCTCTTTCCCGGTCAACGATTAATCTTACCGCTACTGACTGGACCCGGCCGGCTGAAAGGCCTCTGACCACTTTTTTCCATAAAAACGGCGAAAGTTTATAGCCGACCAATCTGTCTAAGATTCGTCTGGCCTGCTGGCTGTCAACTAGTTTTAAATTAATTTTCCTCGGGTTTTCCAACGCGTCTTCAACGGCTTTTTTGGTAATTTCATGAAAAACTATCCGTTCGTAGGGTTTTTTCCCGTCCAGATTAAGAATTTGAGATAAATGCCAGGCAATGGCTTCGCCTTCCCTGTCTTCGTCAGTGGCCAGAATAACCAAATTAATATTTTTCGCGGCTTTTTTTAAATCAGCGGCTGTTTTTTTAGATTTGGCCGGAATAATGTATTTTGGTTTAAAATTATTCTCAACGTCAACCCCCAATTCGCTTTTAGGCAGGTCACGGATATGGCCGAAAGAAGACAAGACTTTATATTCTTTGCCTAAAAATTTGGAAATAGTTTTTGATTTAGTGGGAGATTCAACGATAACTAAGTTCATAAATTAGAAATTTTAGTATGCCAGCACATAATTGTTTCCTCCTAAATTTCTGACCTTGCCCTTCATTTCCATAAGAGTCAGAGTGGAATTTATTATATGGGCCGGTAGTTTAGCTTGGATAATAATTTTGTCAATATGAAGAGGTTCGCTTGAAAGCGCTTCTAAAATCAGTCCTTCTTCTTTGCTGTCCGGCAGAATTTCTCTGTTTTTTTGAATACTGGTCAAAAGAGACAGATTTAATTCTTCTAAAATATCATTGGCTTCGGTGACTAATTTGGCGCCCATTTTGATTAAATTATTCGGTCCAAGAGAATTTTTTGAAAACACCGGACCCGGGACGGCAAAAACTTCTCTATTTTGTTCCAGGGCGTCTCTGGCCGTGATTAAGGCCCCGCTTCTTTCCGGGGCCTCAATGACTAAAATGCCCAAGCTTAAACCGGAAATAATTCTATTGCGTTGAGGAAAATGCGATGGTTGTCCAATCGCGCCCAAGGGAAATTCGCTTAAAACCACTCCGTTTTGGCTGATAATTTTTTCCGCTAAATATCCGTTGCTTGTCGGATAGACGCTTTTTCTGTCCACTCCCGAGCCCAAAACGGCAATGGTTCGTCCTCCTCCTTTTAGCGCGGCCTCGTGAGCCAAAGCGTCAATGCCTTTAGCCA
>MHNE01000026.1:5232-5361 GCA_001819605.1 Candidatus Portnoybacteria bacterium RIFCSPLOWO2_01_FULL_43_11 | reverse complement strand
CTTTGGGCCGAAAGATTTGGAGACTGGAAATAGGAGAAAACCTGAAATCTTTGGTGATAAAACACGATTTGCCTTTAGGAAAGAATTATTTATATTGCCCGCGATCTGTTTTTAGCGAAGAAAAATGGC
>MHNE01000026.1:4615-5211 GCA_001819605.1 Candidatus Portnoybacteria bacterium RIFCSPLOWO2_01_FULL_43_11 | reverse complement strand
AAAGTATTGCGAAAAAAGAAAATAGTATTTTTCTTAAAATAGAACTAAATATAGGTTTTAAGTTTCAATTTTCAAGTTTCAAGTTTTTAGAATCAGATAAACAAATCCAGCCGCAAAAGACTTTAGTTTTGGATATAAGAAAGTCAGAAGAAGAATTATTGAGTCAAATGCGTCAAAAGACCAGATATAATATTAAATTAGCTCAAGAAAAAGGCGTAGAAATGGGAATAATTAGTCTTCCTACGCGGGAAGAAATAGAAGTTTTTTGGCGGATGGTTAATACAACGGCCCAAAGAGACAGATTCCACACTCATCCAAAAGTTTATTATCAAAAAATGATGGAAGTTTTGGGGAAGGCCGGATTAGTTAAGTTATTTACGGCCAAACACCAAAATAAAATTATCGGCGCTAATATAGTTTATTTTTTTAACGAGACCGCTGTTTATCTTCACGGCGCTTCGGATTATAGTTTCCGGCATTTAATGGCGTCGTATTTGCTTCAATGGCAGGCGATTTTAGAAGCCAAGAAGCTCGGCTTTAAATTTTACGATTTTTGGGGCATTGACGAGGAAAAATGGCCGGGAGTAACCCGCTTT
>MHNE01000026.1:0-4564 GCA_001819605.1 Candidatus Portnoybacteria bacterium RIFCSPLOWO2_01_FULL_43_11 | reverse complement strand
ATTTACCCCGACACTTTTGATTTGGTCTTTCTGCCGGGATGGTATTGGATTTATAATATAGTTCGGCGAATTTATTAAGTAAAGACAAGGAAATATTTTTTTAAATAAGGCCAATTGATGATTAAAAATTTTTTAAGAAAACTCACCCCAAAATTTTTATTAAGTTGGTATCATTTTGGTTGGGCTCTTTTGGGAGTCTTAATTTATAGATTCCCCTCAAAAAAGATAAAAGTAATCGGAGTGACCGGCACCAAGGGGAAAACTACAACCTGTAATTTAATTACTGACATTTTGAATTATTCCGGCTTTAAAACCGGTATGATGAGCACGGTTAATTTTAAAATTGGAGAGAAAAATTGGATAAATCAAAGCAAGCAAACAATGTTAGGAAGATTTAAACTGCAAAAGATGCTGCGGCAGATGGTAAAAGAAAAATGCCAATACGCCGTGATTGAAACTTCTTCAGAGGGAATTTTACAGCACCGCCACCGCTTTATTGATTACGAGATGGCGGTTTTTACCAATTTAAGTCCGGAACACCTTGAGCGGCACCGCGGATTTGAAAATTACCGAGCCGCTAAAATAAAGTTATTTGAAAAAGTCGCTAAGAAAAGAGATAGTGTGGGAGTTTATAATTTAGACGATGAAAATGTGGAATATTTTTTGGCTGTGCCGGTTAAGAATAAATACGGATACGGTACAAAATTAAAAATTAAAAATGAAAAATTAAAAATTGATTACGAATTAATGATTACAAATTGTGAATTAACTCCTCAAGGTACAAAATTCACGGCTAATAATGTTGATTTTGAGATGAAATTATTGGGAGAATTTAATATTTATAACGCGGCCGCGGCAATTTGTTTGGCTTTATCACGGGGTATTTCAATGGAAAAAATTAAAGAAGCCCTGATTCGGGCAAAACCCGTTCCCGGCCGAATGGAAGTTATTGATAAAGGGCAGGATTTTACCGTGGTTGTTGATTACGCTCACGAGCCGGTTGGCTTAGAGCAGGTTTATCAGAGTATTAAGATTTTCCATCCTTCTAAAATTATTGCTTTATTAGGGGCTCAAGGTGGCGGCCGGGATAAAAGCAAGAGAGCGGTCTTGGGCGAAATAGCCGGTCAATACGCGGATTATGTGATTGTGACTAACGAAGACCCTTACGACGAACCTCCTTTAGAAATAATCCAAGATGTGATGAACGGGGTTTTAAAGAATAGTCAGAAAAAACTCAATGAAAATGTCTTTAGTATTTTGGATCGTCGTCAGGCCATCATAAAAGCCTTGAACTTGGCTCAAAAAGGCGATTCGGTTATTTTAACCGGCAAAGGCGGTGAAGTTTGGATGTGCGTGGAAAATAACAGAAAAATCCTCTGGGACGAGAAAAAAATAGTTGAGGAGGAATTAGAAAAATTGTATAGATAAGCCCATGTTAGAAAAAATTATCTTTTATCTTTTAATTTTTTGTTTGCCTTTTCAAATAAGGAAAATTTTACATCAATGGAGTCCGGATTTTAATGAATGGACCGGCGTTTTTTTATATTTTACCGATTTATTGATTCTTGTTTTATTTGTTTTCTGGTTTTGGCGAATAAGAAAAGAAAGATTTTTTCCTAAGAAAATAGATATTATTTTAATTTTATTTTTAATTTCAGCCTTCATTAGTTTAAGTCAGGCAAAAAATTTCCAACTCGGATTCTATCAATGGCTAAAACTATTAGAGTTCGTTCTGTTCTTTTTTTATGTAAAATATAATTTCGGAAATATTTTTCATTTTGAAAGAATCGCTCAAGTTTTTATCGTTAGCGGCTTGTTTCAGTCAATTATCGCTATTGGTCAATATGCCAAGCAAACCAGTCTTGGCTTATGGTGGCTTCGCGAAAGCCCTTTGGCGCCGGATATAATCGGCGCGGCCAAGATTGTGGTTGACGGAACAAAGATGATTCGGGCTTATGGTTCTTTTCCTCACCCCAATGTCTTAGCCGCTTTTCTCTTAATCGCTTTGTTTTTTCTTTACGAGCTTTGGCTTAAAGATAAAATTCATTATAGTTTGCTTGCGGGAATTTTCGGTCTGTTATTTTTTGCTCTTTTTTTAACTTTTTCAAGGACGATTATTTCCGTCTTTTTATCAGCCAGCTTAATGTATTTTATTTTCTTTTTCAAAAATTTCAGAAAAAAAGTCCTTTTTTTATTTTTACTCATTACTCTTTACTCGTTACTTTTTGCCGCTTTGGCTTGGCCCGAAATTTCTTCCCGCTTTTCCGTTTCTTTAACTGACCAAGCCGTTGGTTTAAGGGGCTTTTATAACGAAACCGCTATTCTACTGATTAAAAATTATCCTTTTCTTGGCATTGGCTTAGGTAATTTTGTCTGGCAAATTCAGCAAATATTTCCCTTATGGGAGTCGTGGCTTTTCCAGCCGGTTCATAATATCTATCTTCTTATAGCCAGCGAAGCGGGTTTAATTGGTTTGAGTTTATTCCTGCTTTTCATTGTTGGATTAATGATGTTATTTATAAGATTAGTGCGGCAGGATAATTCCGGAGCTAAATGGTCTTTATTGTTTGTTTTTTTTTCTTTCTTTTTTATCGCTTTGTTTGACCATTTTTTCTGGACGCTTCAGCAAGGTCAACTGATGTTTTGGGTTTTACTTGGGATGATAGCTTCTTTTGATAAAAACCCCGCACCAAATTTTGGCGGTCTTCTAACTAAATTTTACAATAAGAAAACATCTATTCAATAAAGTTTTTTATATATTAAAATCCTTATTTGGTGCGGGGTAAAATTGATTCAATTCAAGAAAAAAGATACAATACTTTATAAAAGAGGTCATTTCAAAACTCCTTCGTCGCGAAATTTTAGATTTTCGAGCGAGACAAGGAAGGCGAGCAAAAATACTTAAATCATAATAGAATTATGATGAAAGTATTTTTGCGAAGCCTGACGCAGTCGCAGCCGAAAAGCTAAAATTGTAGCAGATTGAGTTTTGAAATGACCTCAAGTCCCTATAGCTCAATGGATAGAGCGCGGGCCTCCGGAGCCTGAAATGAAGGTTCGAATCCTTCTGGGGACGCTATGAAGTTCATCGCTGATTTTCATCTTCATTCTAAATATTCCCGAGCCACCAGTAAGGATATGGATGTGGAAAATTTAGACAAGTGGGCCAGAATTAAAGGCATTAAAGTTTTAGCAACCGGAGATTTTACTCACCCTTTGTGGCTTAAAGAATTAAAAGAAAAACTTGAGCCGGCCGAGCCCGGCTTATTTAAGCTGAAAATTAAAAATACGAAGCAAAAAAATAATAATGACTGGCTCTCAAATCAAATTCCGTCTGATAACGGCGTTCGCTTTATGCTTACCAGCGAAATCAGCTGTATTTATTCAAAGAATAACCGGACCAGAAAAATCCATATTATTGTTTTTTCTCCAAGTTTTTCCGTTGTGGAAAAAATCAATACTCATTTAGGCTGGATTGGCAATCTTAAATCAGACGGCCGGCCCATTTTGGGCTTAGACGCCAAAGAGCTAACTAAGATCGTTTTAAATGTCTGCGGAGACTGCTTGATTGTTCCTGCTCATATCTGGACTCCATGGTTTTCTTTATTTGGTTCAATGTCCGGTTTTAATTCCATTGAAGAATGTTTTGAAGAATATTCAAAATATATTTACGCCGGAGAAACGGGATTATCCAGCGATCCTTTGATGAATTGGCGGCTTTCCGCCTTAGATAAAATAGCTCTTATTTCAAACAGCGATGCGCATAGTCCGGCCAAACTTGGCCGCGAAGCCAATGTTTTTGACACGGAAATTAGTTATTCAGCCATTGCCGAAGCAATTAAAATCAAAGACCCAAAAAAATTCCTTTACACCATTGAATTTTTTCCGGAAGAAGGCAAATACCATTTTGACGGACACAGAAAATGTCAGATTAATTTAAAACCGCAGGATTCAAAAAAGATTAAAAATATCTGTCCTAAATGCCATAAACCCTTGACTGTGGGCGTGCTTCATCGGGTGGATGATTTAGCTGACAGAGAAGAAGGAGAAAAGCCGGAAAGAGCCGTACCTTTTAAAAATTTAATTCCTTTGGAAGAAATTATTGCCGATGCTTATGGAGTTGGAGCCGCGAGTAAAAGAGTGAGAGAGGAGTATAAAAATTTAATCAAATATTTTGGCCAGGAATTTAAAGTTCTTTTAGAAGCAAGCCGGGAACAGATGGAGCAAGTCAGCTCACCGGTAATTGCCGAAGGAGTAATGAGGGTAAGGGAAGGAAAAGTTCATATTGAGCCCGGCTACGACGGCGAATACGGAAAAATTAAAATTTTTAAAGACGAAGAGCGGGGCAATTTATCAAAGCAAGCAAGTTTGTTTTAACCCCTTTTTTGTTGACCCCGCACCTATTGAGGATTTTAATAAAAGAAACAAATTTACAAAGTAAATTTGTCTATCCTCAATAGGTGCGGGTGTTTTCTAATCAATAGCTTCTGACCACTTGTAGAGGTGTTTGCATATTTAATCCCATATGAGGCCGTTCAGTGTTGTAGTAGTGAACATACTCGGG
>MHNE01000025.1 GCA_001819605.1 Candidatus Portnoybacteria bacterium RIFCSPLOWO2_01_FULL_43_11 | reverse complement strand
ATAAGAGATTTAACATCCATATTTTTAGTTGACAACTTTAATGTATCAAATAAATTAAAAGTTGTAAACAAGTTGTAAACACAACTTTTAATTCTGCGCTCCATGGCGCTTTTATTGCTTATTGCCGTGCACACAGGACTAATCTTTCAAATATCCAATCCTTCTGAATAATTTCTTTGAAGGAGGGTTAAGTTTGTATTCCCTAAGCTTTTCTATATCTGCCCATTCGAGATAAAATATGCCAGGCCCTGGTTTTAATTCTCCAGAGATGTATTCGCAAAGCGTATCTAGATAAAGATAAAATGTCTCTACTCCTTGCTCATTGGGTTTAATCTCTGTATCCCAACCAAATCTTTGCGTCATTTTCACATCGATACCTGCCTGCTCCTTTATAGTTTTTTGGATTATTTCTTCGGGTGCTTCTTTTTCAAGCTCTATCTTGCCACCGAATAAATACCATAGTTCCTTATAGGGTCCTGCTCCTGGTAGTTTCTTTCGAAGAAGCACCTGATTATCTTTTTTTACGACACCTATTATTAGAATCGTTGTATTCATAATCTCCATTTTATCTTATTCCTACGCCCCATGACACTTTTTGAACTTCTTCCCGCTTCCGCATGGGCAGGGAGAATTACGGCTGATTTTTCCGCGGGATTCTTCCCGAGTACTCAAAGTATTGAATGCTCGCTCAGAATAACTATGAACAGGCGCTAAGCTGACTTTGTAAATCGTATTAACAAGACCTGATTGAATCGCGGCTAATAATTTTTGGAATAAACGGTGACCTTCGTTTTTGTATTCAACTAATGGGTCTTTTTGTCCATAAGCGCGCAAGCGAACGCTGTCTCTCAAATGCTCCAAATTATCCAAATGCTCCATCCAAAGTATATCAATATTTCTAAGAAAAATAAACTTCTCAATCTGGCGCATATTTTTTTCTTCAATTTCTTTTTCTTTTTCCTGATAAGCTGATTCAGCCAAATTTATCAAGTAATCGGACATTTGTTCCGGGCTTTGGAAATCTCGTAAAGTCTTTTCTAAGTCGTCAATCTTTATTGGAAAAATACTTTTTATCACTTCGCTGATTTCTTTATAATTCCAGTTATCCGCGTAGCCCTGCGTATGAAATTCAACGATTCTTTTTATCTCGTTTCTGATTACCTCTAAAATCTGGGGCTTAAGATCTTCTGATTTTAAAACTTCTTTTCTTTTTTTATAAATCACTTCTCTCTGTTTATTAACCACATCATCGTATTCCAAAACATGCTTTCTGGCGTCAAAATTAAAACCTTCAATTTTTGCCTGGGCTGATTCAATGGCTTTGGAAATTATTTTATTTTCAATCGGCTGATCTTCCGGCACTTTCAGCCGCTCCATCAGATTTTTTATTCTATCTCCGCCAAAAATTCTCATCAAATCGTCTTCTAAAGAAACAAAAAATTGAGATGAGCCCGGGTCTCCCTGCCGGCCGCTTCGGCCGCGCAACTGATTGTCAATTCTTCTGGCTTCGTGTCTTTCTGTACCGATAATATGAAGCCCGCCTAATTCCACCACTCCTTCTTCTAATTTAATGTCTACGCCCCGGCCAGCCATATTCGTGGCTACCGTGACCGCGCCTTTTTTACCGGCCTCGGCGATAATCTGCGCTTCTCTTTCATGATTTTTGGCGTTTAAAACTTCATGAGAAACGCCTTCTTTTTTAAGAAGCGCCGAGAGTAATTCGTTTTTCTCAATGGAAACCGTGCCTGTTAAAATTGGCTGGCCTTTTTCGTGTCTATCTTTAATTTCCCTTACCACGGCCTGAAATTTCCCTTTTTCGCTTTTATAAATCCTGTCTGACAAATCCTCTCTAATCATCGGTTTATTAGTCGGAATCACCACCGCCTCCAATCCGTAAACTTTATGAAATTCCTCGGCTGAAGTAACGGCAGTTCCGGTCATCCCGGCCAGTTTCTTATAGAGACGAAAATAATTTTGAAAGGTGATGGTGGCCAAGGTCCGGCTCTCCTCTTGAACCAAAACTTTTTCCTTGGCCTCCAAGGCCTGATGAAGTCCTTGGGAATAGCGGCGGCCCGGCATTAACCGACCGGTAAATTCATCAACAATAATCACCTGGCCGTCCTTAACCACATAATCGCGGTCGCGCTTAAAAAGAGCTTGCGCTCTTAGTGCTTGTTCCAAATGATGGACATAACGGATGCCGCCTTCTTCATAAATGTTTCCCAAGCCTAAAATCTTTTCCACTTTATTTATTCCTTCTTCAGTCAAAGTCGCGGCCCGCATTTTCTCGTCAATATTATAATCGGCATTTTCTTTTAATTGAGGGACAATCTTTGAAAACTGTTCATACATCTTGGTTGATTCGGCGTCCGGCGCGGAAATAATTAAAGGAGTTCTGGCTTCGTCAATTAAAATACTGTCCACTTCGTCAATAATGGCAAAGTACGGCTCGCGCTGAACCATCATTGTCAAACTTTGGGATAAATTGTCTCTAAGATAATCAAAACCAAACTCGTTATTGGTGCCGTAAGTAATGTCCGCTTCATAAGCTTCTTTTCGGGAAATCTCTCTAAGGTTTTGCGTCTCAATAGTAACTTCATTTTTATCAATAACTCGCGGCTCGTACAAATATGCTTTTTCGTGTTGGATTGAAGCGCAGGAAAGCCCCAAAAGGTGATAAATCGGCCCCATCCAGTTGGCGTCGCGCCGGGCCAAATAATCATTGACCGTGACCACATGAACGCCTTTTCCGGCTAAACCGTTTAGATAAACAGGCAAAGTGGCGGCCAAGGTTTTTCCTTCGCCGGTTTTCATTTCCGCGATTTTTCCCTGATGTAAAACCATACCGCCCATTAATTGAACATCAAAATGGCGCTGGCCAATTGTTCGTTTCGCCGCTTCGCGCACCAAGGCAAAGCCCTTGGGAAGAATTTTATCAAAATTATTATTCCCTGACTCGCGAATTTCTTTTTTTAATTCTTCGCTTTTTTCTTTTAGTTCCTCATTAGAAAAATGCTCGAACTGGGGTTCGAGTTCATTAATCTCATCCACAATCGGATGAAGTTTTTTTAATATTCGTTCGTTTGAATCACCTAAAAATTTAGTTAAGAAAGCCATAATCACTACTATACCATCTTTTTCCCGAAAAGAAAAGGCCTCTTTGGATGAAAGATTTATTCAAAGAGGCCGGGGGCTGATTGGGTTTTAATTTAGATTGAAATTAGTTTTTCTCGTTTCAGAATATACGGCGTTCCGGCTATTAAAAAAGCGGAGATATAGGGCGGAATTAAAATCCCTGAGGCAATAGAAATTGCTGAAATTCCTGAAAAGCCCCGGGAAAGCAAGTAAAAACTTAAACTGATTTCCGCCGCTCCAAAAATGGGCCAGACGAACCGATCTATAATTGAAAAACAGCATATATCAAAAGCTACTTTTTTAGCTGACCCAAACCATTTGTCTTTATACAGACGAAAAGCAACAAACGACCACAAAAGATCAAATGAATAATCAACCAAATAGTAGCTTATTGCTACTGCTCCGATAATTGCCGAATAATCTCCTGCCGGAGATCTAAAAAAAGAAACAATTATCACGGTTGCCAGCCAATCTACAATTTCACTTGTAAGTACGCACAAAAATACGTACTTCAATAGTCGGGAACACCTTAGGTTTTCAAATTTTTTTTGGAAAGAACTTAAAAAACTTAACGGGTCCAAGTCGTCTTCCCCGTCTTCCATAAAAATCCCTCCTTTAATTTATCCAATCAGCCCTTGTCTATATTATAGCACAGATTATTTTATAAACCAACTTGGCGGCCAAGAAATTCGGCGCCTCAAAGCCGGGAATCGGACAAAGCTCCATGACATCAGCGCCGACAATATTTTTTTGTTTAGCCGCTCCTTGAATTAAATTTAAAACTTCATACCAGCCGAGACCGCCCGGCTCCGGCGTGGCGACTGACGGCATAATAGAAGAGTCAAAAACATCTAAATCAACTGTTAAGTAAACATTTTTAGTCAGGCCCTTTAAAATTTTAGAAATAGGCGGAATATCAGGGGCAAAATAAGTATGCTTTAATTTTTTTTCTTTAAGATAATCGCTTATCTCGGTATTGATATTTCTGATGCCTACTTGAACAATGGGGACATCTAAATCCGCAATTCTCCTCATCACGCAGGCATGGCTGTAAAAAGTAGATTCATGTTCTTCCATCAAATCCGTATGAGCGTCAAGTTGTAAAATCGATAAATCCGGATATTTTTCTTTTAAAGCCATAACCGCGCCCAAAGTGATAGAATGTTCTCCTCCAAGCATCAATGGAATTTTATTATGTTTAACTATTTCATCAGAAATCGCCTGCCTTACTCCCCCTATTGCCTCTTTGGGCGAATTTTTAGAAAGAACAGCTTCATCCAAAGTAAAAATATCAGTGCTTTTTAAGCCGGTTAATTTTTTTTGAGATTTATCTTCAAGCAACTCATCCATAAATCTTGAGCTTAAAATAATCGCGTAAGGACCGTTGCGCGCCCCGCAGTGCATTGAAACCATTGAATCGGTTGAATCGTAAGGAACAGGTATAATCACCACTTTGGCTTTTTGAAAATCCTGCTTGTGAATCGCGCCGAAATTAAAAGGCCAAGTTTGATAAAGTTTTTTCATATTATTAAGCAAATTTAGCCAATAAAATAAAAGAAATGATAGCTAAAACAATTCCTATTTTTTCATAGGCATTAATCTGCTCATGGAAAATTAAAGTACCCACCATCATTAGTAATATAGAACTAATAATACCATATAAAAATCCAGCTGAAGAAAATTTTATTTTACGATAAACCACAAACCAGCCCAAGGCCACTAACGCCCAAAGTATCGCCCCAATAACAATGTATCGCCAATTAATCCGCTTACTTTGGCCAGCTAACTTAAGCAGGTAATCACCAAATACATTTATCGCTGTTAATCCAAATATCAAAACAAAGATTAATATTTTAATTATCATAATTTATTTCTTTTATTTTTCTCCATCCGCTCTATCACCGCTTTTAAAATTATGGGCCAGGCGATAGTCGCGTCGCAAAGCACTTCGGCAAATCTGCCGCCTTCTTCCAAAGGGAGCATTTTCCCCCAAGAGACTCCTTCTGAATAAGTACAGCCGGAAAGACCGCCCCAATGAGCCGGCTCCGGACAAATGCGAACGCCATATTGGTAGCGAATAAATTTTCCGCCCCTACCAACTCGTTTATTAATTAAATCAAGGTAAGGAGCGACTTGCTGGGCCCAATTTCGCGGTACGCCGCCGCCAATGGTAAAAATACCAATTTTTTTTTGTTTTCTAATTAAATTAGTAAAATGCTCTAAATCCAAAAACTCGCTGGTTTTAAGCAGTGGTTTATTTTTTAGTTTTTGCCGGCGATTAAAAACACCGATATCAAGAGCGAATTCCGAATCAGAAAATGCCGGAATATAAACCGGCACTTTTTTTTCATAAGCGCTTTTTAAAATCGCCCGTTCTGCGCCGATTGTCTTTTTTAAATATTGTCCTACTTTTTCTAAAATTTCATAACTGGAATAAGTTTTTTTAAAATTTAATTTAGAAAAGACTTTGAAAACAATCAGCTCTAAATCGTCAAGATTTCTTTCAAGTTCAAGCGTGTCGTAAATCCGATTATAACCGGATTTAAAAAGATTTTCATCGTTCATTCGCGAATCATATTTAAAATGAGTCATTCCGACTCCTTCAACCATCCCGTGGGTCATTAAAGCTCCGGTAGAAACAATTGCCCGAAGCATCCCCCTGTCAATCATCTCGCAAATCAAAAGACCCATTTTTGCCACGGTCATCGCGCCGGCAAATGTGCCGACCACAAAACAATCTTTATCTCTGATCATTGCTTCCAAAACATCAGCGGCTTCGCCAACAGCCCTTCCTCCAAAAGCGGTATTTTTCATTCCCCTGACTAAGTCGTCAAAGGTTTTAACTTTATTAAGATCCAAAGATTCTAACGGCGCTAAATTATCGGAAAAACCGTCTCTTTTTAAATCGCGTCTTCCTTTATATTTTGGTTTTTTTATCATTATTGTTTTTCTATTACTCAATAATTTTTATTTTTTTCTTCCTTATTTTCTAATATAACAAAAAAAATTTAATTTGGCAATAAAAAACAAGCCTCATTAAAAATAAGGCTTGTCTTTAAGAGTAGTTTCTCTTATCTTCTCTTTCTTTTCTTACCGCCCTTTTTTACTTTTTTAGCGCTTTTTCTTTTAGCCATATTAGTTTCTCCTTTTTATATCAAAATCAATAGACAAATATCGACCCCCCTATTTCCTTATAATTTAAGGAAACTATTTGCCATAAAAATCTAAGAACCTATTTTTATTATACTACAATATAATAAAAAACAAAACTGTGGATAAAAATCACCACCCGAATAATTTACCGACTTCTTCGGGCGTTTCTCTTTTTCGTGCCACCATTAATATTCCGTTTTGCGCCACAATTTTTGCCGGCGAGGAAAGCAAACAATGATGCGAGGCCAAAGCGTCCTGATAAGCGCCGGTATCTAAAAAAGCGATGTATAAATCCTCGGCCTCGCCCATTTCATCAAACCGCGGCAGTAAGATATAATTACCACCGGCCGTGTACTTGTCATCGGAATCGCAGGAAGAACCGGCCAGCCAAACGCGAGTGAGTTTTAATCCTTTCATAAAATTCACCGGAACAACATGCCATTTTTGTCTAATGGCCCAAGTGTCAATTAAATCATTCATAAAACTGCCGTCAATAATATACCACTTTTTAGCAATGCTGTTTTCAATCTTTTTTTCAAATAAAATTTTGTATATGGTAATTTGTGAAGGAGCGACAACATAGCGCCCCCATTCGCAAATTAAATTAGGGTGGGGAATTCCCGCTTTTTCCGCCGTTTTTTTTACAATCCGAATAATTCTTTTTATAGCCTGATCAGAAGTGTACATTTTCTTTTTAAGATAAGGCACGGCAAATCCGCCGCCCAAATCCAAGGTGTCCAAAGTGGGATTTTTCTCTTTTACCCTGACAAACACCTCTATCGCTCTTTTTACCTGATTGATTAAATCTTCAAGCCGTTCCACCTGCGAGCTGTTGTGATAATGTATAATTTTTAGATTTTTTATCTTTCCCAATTCCATAATTTCCTGAAAAGAAAACCCGTAGCGGTCTATTTTTTTGTCCCAATGGGATTTTGTTTTGACATCTAAGTCAAATCTGACGCCGATATCGCCGCGGTAATCGCGAAGCGCTTTTAATTCGGTCCTGTCTTCAATAACGGGAATAATATTTAAGTTCTTTTCTTTAAGTTCTGAAATTAGGCTTAGATAATAATTGGTTTTCGGGCCGTTGCAGATAACTTTTATTTTGGAATTAAACTGATTTTGCTCCCACATTCTTTTAACCAGCCACAATTCATTGGCCGAGCCGACTTCCAAATTCGCCCCTTCTGAAATCAAGGACAAAACAAACTCCTTATTCTGATTTACTTTCATCGGAAAATAATAATAAAATCTTCCTTTATACTGAAGGTTTTTGGTATAATAATTAAAAGTCTCAAAAAGATTGCGGAGACGCTTTTCTATGATAAACGGAAAAAAGATTTCCAGCGGCGTGCCGAATTTTTTAATCAAATCCAAAATATTGTATTGATAATTTCCTTCTCTGACAATCAGCTCTCCGTCTTTATTGATGTCAAAATCTTTAGTCCCCAATTCTTCCATGCCTAATTTCCAGAATTTTTTATAACTTTTCATTTTTAATTTTATTTATTCTTTCTCCTCCGCCAGTTTTTTTAAGAGACGATTGCTTGGCGGACGGAACCGGGCCAAGGGAGAAACAGATTTTGCTTTTTTGACGGATCTCGCAAAACGGCGGTCTTTATCCGTTTGTCTAATTTTATAATTATTTATCTTCCGACCCAAATCGTCTTTAATTTTATCAATCGCCACCCGTAAATCCCATTCTTTCGCTTCGGCTCTTAAAATTTTTCCGGGCAAACGAAGATTTGCCTCCGCGTAATAAACATCTCCCTTCTGATGATGCTGACTTGGTTTCCCCACCTCTATTATTGCTTCAATAAGGTTATTGTCAATATTTTTTAAAAATTTTTTGAGCCCGCCGATTTTTTCCTCGATATAATTATAAAGAGAGGGGGATAATTTTATTTTTGTTGATTTAATTATAATCTTCATATTTTCATTTTAATAAAAATAAACAAATTAATCAAATCCAAGATACTCAATTTCTTCTTCTAATTTTATTTTAAATTTTTTCTGAACTGTTTTTTTTATCAGTTGAATTAATTTTATCACGTCTTTTGCTTTTGCGCCACTCGCCTCGCTGGAGCCTCGGCGAAGCGGGCCCAAGTTAACAATAAAATTAGCGTGCTTTTCTAAAATCATGGCCCGGCCGATTTTTTTTCCCTTAAGACCGCATTGGTCAATAAGATACCCAGCGGCAATTTTCCCTTCTTTAATTTTCTCTTCCGGAATAATCGCTAAAATATTTTTGTCTAAATTTTTTATTAACAAATTTTTAAAAACACTGCCAGCCGAAGGAAAAGGGGGAATATTCCTTTTAACGACCGTTTCTTTTATTTCCTTTTTAATTTCTTTAACAACTCCTTTTTTTAGTTTTAAAATAACCGATAAAATAATTTCTTTATTTTTTTTAAAAATACTATCACGGTAGCCGAAATTTAAATCTTGTAACTTGTAACTTATAACTTGTAACTTTGAATTCAAGCTTTTTACTTCTTTGATGAACTCTGAAACAGAATGACCAAAAGCGCCGGCGTTCCCTCTAATCGCTCCGCCTAATGTGCCAGGAACGCCAATAGCCCATTCTAAGCCAGTTAATCCCTGTTTTGCTGAATATCTAACTAACTTCCCTAAATTCACTCCGGCTTCAGCTTGAATGATTTTGAATTTTGAATTGTAATTTTGAATTTTGATTTTTGAATTTTGATTTTTTATTATTACTCCATTAAATCCCTCATCACTCACCAATAAATTACTGCCGCCGCCTAAAATAAAATAAGGCAGTTTTTTTGCCTTGGCGAATCTAACTGCCTCTATCAAATCTTCTGCGCTTTTGGCTGTAATAAAATATCTGGCCGGACCGCCTATGCGAAAAGTGGTATATTTAACCAAAGGAATATTTTTTTGAATATTCATTTTTATCTAAACATCACATCTACTCCCGTTCTATAAAAATCTCTTTCAAAATCATTAACTATATAAACCATCTCCCACTTTCTTCCGCTAATGCTAAATTCTTCAGCCGTCATATTCAGCCAATGTTTGGTTTTGTCCGCGTTAACTTCATAAACTCGAAGATCATTGGCGGATCGAATCAGCCAGGCTTCCTGATACTGATTTAACGCTTCTGGCTCTACTTCTATAATATTTTCCCATCTAAGGTGAGGGTAAGCGTTAAAAATTTCAGCGGTTTGAATCCATCTTTTATAATTTCCCTTAATCACATAAACTTTATAATCTCCTTTTGCCCGAAGTAAACTGCCGTCCGGGTAAGAATAAGAATTCAAGTAAGTAAAAGCCCTGACTAAAGCAGTTGATTGACCATCGGGATTCACTATTGAAATATCTATTGGGCCGGGCGAGTGAGGCGGAGCGATAAAAGTGATTATTTGGTCCCCGATAATATTAACATTTTTTATCTCCGTTTGGCCAAAATTGACTTTTGACTCTTGGGAAAAATTTTGACCGGTAATGGTTATTTTAAAACCGCCGGCCGTTGAACCGCTTAAAGGTAAAATACTTTCAATAACCGGTTCGGTTAAAGCGACGGTTGAAGCAATAAAAGAAAAATTTATCGCCTGTTCCTTGTCAATAAAATTATTTTTCTTGTATTGATTAAAAGGCATCATAATAACCGATTTGGCTTTACTGATAAATTGGGGGATATAAGCCGTGCCTTTTTGATTATTTAAAGAAATAAAATTAATCTGGGCCTGACCTTGATTATCTATAATAATATAGGGAACTTTAAAATCTCCAAAAGCGCCGGCGCCGGTAAACTCCAGCTTTAAAACATCTTTATTGGTTTCTACGCCCGAAAGCGGCCTGAATCTATACCAAACCGGCGTCCAGTCCTTAACGGCGCTGCTGCGCGAAACAATTAAATTAGGAAAGCCGCTGTAGCTCGCCGTCGGATCAACATGAAGCCGCTGAAAGGTTAAATTTTTATTAAGATAGCAATAATCTTTCCCAGAATTAACCTGACAATTATTCAGATAGTCAGCGATGGCCCAATCAGCGAAAACATCTGAAAAAGTTTTTGAATAACCCAAATCTTTTAGGGCCCGATTAATGCTTGCGATACCCACCTGATTATTCAAAACCATCTTAGTAAGAATATCCTTGCCAAAATGGTCAACCAAATATTGAAGGAATAAATTGACCGAGCTGTAATCAATAATTTTATTCTGCCATTCGGTTAAAGAATCCGACGGCTCATCTAAAAAAGATTCTACCCTCTTTTTTAAATTGCTGCTGGAATAAACATCGTCATAGCCCAAAAGAGTCGGCGCGTATTCAGAACGGGCTTCATTTAGCCAAATATCTTCTTCTAAGTTATACAGCTTGGTCTTTTGATAAAAAGTGATTAGATGTTGAAATTCGTGAGCTAAAAAAGACTTGGCTAAGGGCTCCTTAATGTAAAGAGCGTTAAGATAAACTATTTCTCTCTGGTTGGAATTATAGACCAAAGACTTGGGATATTCATCGTTTACGTTAAAATAACCTCCGGCTGAATCGGTTAAAGGCAGAATAAGAACGGTAATCCTTTTGTCGTTATCAATACCAGGGCTCCATTCGGAACCAAAAACAGCCCTCTCTTTCGGATAAATAACTAAATCAAATTCATCAGCCAAATCCTCCAGGCCAGCTTCAAAAATTTCTCGGTTAGCCCCGTTTAATTCATTTAAGTATCTATTGTCAACGTAGAAATAAGCCCGGTCCGATTTTATCCTAAGAACAGCCGTTAACTCGTTTCTTTTATAAGCGTCGTAAGAAGAATCAACAAAAAAATTAACCTGCTCTCCGACTTCGGCGGCCTCAACGAAACTGAAACCAATCAGAAAGATTCCTAAAAATAACGGGGGGAATAAATATTTTCTCATTTTTTATTGTTTTTTAGTTTTTCCGCCAATTCGCGGTCATGAGAACTTACCCATTCTATGGTTAGACCCTGACTTTTTAAAAGCTCTTTATTGTAATTCCAAATTGATTCTAAAAAACGGAGAGCGCTTTTAAGAAGTTTTTTATCCGGATCGTTTTTCTTAAGCTTCTTTTCCGTTTTTCTGCCAAAAGCGATAAAAGCCGCCATATCTTTTGGAAAACAATAACCGCCAAATCCCCTATAATCTCCGTAGCTAACATCAAGCCAGCCGTCGCCGATTCTTGAATCATGAGCGATAACCTTTCTCACGTTATTATAATCAACTTTTTGGTTTATACCTTCTTTTCCTAAAACTTTTTCCAAGACCCGGCAAAAATCGGCTAAGATATTGGCGTAAGTTACTTTCATGGCTCCAAAAATATTTCCGGCGTATTTTCCCATTTCCGCTTCGCTCGAAGTCAAACGAATAAAATCATAAGTGCCCAAGACGCCCGGCGAGGAAAAATAAGCCTGCGGAAGAATACCCAAAACAAAGGAAGAATTACCTAAACTTTTTTCCGTGTGTCCGATTATCTGTCTGTCCGGCTTAATAAAATCCTCCCAAGCGCGCGACTCGGTCAGAAACTCCGGATTAAAGAGAATCGGACAGTTATATTTTTTTTGGAGCCGGGCCACTGTGCCCGGCTCAATGGTTGATTTAACGACAATAACTTTTTTCTGATTATGAAATTTTTTAACAACGGAATCCACAATCTTAATATCGCAGGAACCGTCTCTTTTTTTGGGGGTGGGAACGCAAACAAACACAATGTCTGCCTCATGAATATTATCATTAAAGCCTTTTTTGGAATCAGCGTCACGGTAAAAGATATCAAACCCCCGCTTAAAACCCCTCTCTTCAAAATATTTTTTAAGAGGTGAACCAACCATCCCAATGCCAATAATTCCGATTTTTGGTTTATTCATAAAATTAATTTCCGACAAAAGCGTTATAACTAAAATCATTGATAAACCGGTAAATAAAAGAATAACTGAAAATTATTGCTCCGTTGGTAAATTGATCAACCAGTAAATGACCAAAAACAGCCAAAGCAATGGTTAATAAAATTGGTTGATATTTTTTTATTTTTTTAGCTAATAATAAAAATAATAAAACAAATTCCCAGCCGTGAAAAAGCACATAAATCTTATTGGCTTTTAAAACATAATCAACCGCCAAAAACTCCGCCAAATTAAAACGGCTGAAATCAACAAATAAAAAATAATCTATAAAGTGGTCTAAATCTATAAAAATACTGACGAACAAAGACAAAAATAATAATTGACGGTTTTTATACCTGTGATATAAAAAAATACCGATAATTAAACCAACGGTCAAATGAGTTGCTTCGGTCAAAAATAAATACATATTTAGTATATCATATCTTAAGTTTTATCTAATGGCAAGCGTTGTCAAAAAGAGAGCCTGCTCTTGATTTATCAAAAAGAAAATATTAGGATATAAATAATGCTTATGCCTAACCCGAAAAAAATTACACTTTTTATCGGCGATATTTTAGTTCTTTATTTCTCGCTTTGGCTGACGCTTCTTATTCGCTATTGGCCGAATTTTGATTTGTCTCGCTTTAGTCAGCATTTTTGGCCCTTTACGATTATCTATTTTGTCTGGCTGATTATTTTTTACATTGCCGGACTTTACGCTCTTGATCTGGCCAGAAATAACCTCGGTTTTTATTCCACATTTTTAAAAGCTTTAACGCTCAACGCCGCTTTGGCCGTCGCTTTCTTTTATTTCATTCCCTTCTTCGGTATCGCGCCTAAAACAAATCTGTTCTTAAATTTATTGATTTTAATTATTTTAATTTCCGGCTGGCGTCATTTTTACAATTATTTTCTAAAATCAGAGATTTTCCTAAATAACATTTTAATTATCGGCCAAACAAAAGAAACGCAGCAAATGATTGACTGGCTTAAGACCCACCCGCAACTGGGTTATCGTCTGACCCAGGAAATGAAACCAAACGATATTCAGACGCCTTTTGATCTACTGGAAACAGCCAGCCAGAAAAATATTAAAATAATTATTACCGCGATTGACCCGCATCAAAATACCCATTTAGCCGAAAGTCTTTACCAGTGCCTGCCCTTAAAAATCAGCTTCAGCGATTTTCCTAATTTTTACGAAAGAATAATGGGCAAAGTCCCGCTTTCCTCTATTGGCGAAATCTGGTTTCTGGAAAACTTGACTGAAAGCCAGAAAAATTTTTACGAGGCGGCTAAAAGAATTTTTGATATGCTGGGCGCTTTTGTTTTTGGTTTAATCAGCTTAATTTTTTATCCGCTCATTGCTTTGATAATAAAAATAGACAGCCGGGGACCTCTCTTTATTAAACAAAAAAGGGTGGAGCAGGACGGACAACCATTTGTTTTGTATAAATTCAGAACTATGTATGCCACGGCTAAAGACGGTTCAAGCGAGCCAGGAGGTCGTCCTGTTTATGCTCAAATAAACGACCCAAGAAATACCAGAGTGGGAAAATTTTTCAGAAAGACCCGGCTTGACGAACTGCCCCAGCTTTGGAATATTTTCTTGGGCCAGATGAGCTTCATCGGCCCCAGAGCGGAAAGAGTGGAATTTGTTGAAGAGCTGGGGAAAAAAATCCCTTATTATCAAATTCGTCATATTGTCAAGCCCGGTTTAACCGGCTGGGCCCAGGTAAATTTCCGCTACGGCGCCTCGGTTGAAGACAGTATTGAAAAACTCCAATACGAACTTTACTATATTAAACACCGTTCATTTATTCTAGACTTAAGTATCGCCTTAAGAACAATTTCCATTATCTTAAAAGGAGTCGGCCAATGAACAAAAAAATATTAATTGTCGGAGGAGCCGGTTTTATCGGTCATTTTATCGCCAAAGAACTCCTCCAAAAGGGGCATCAAGTTTTTATTTATGATAATTTCTCAAATTACATTCCTCCCCAAGAGGGTCATTACCCGTTTTATCTTCAAAGACGGCTTGAAGACATAAAGACCAATGCCGAGCTTATACGAGGCGATATAAGAGACAAGGAATTTCTGACTAAAACCATTAAAGAAATAAGACCGGAAATAGTAATAAACTTGGTGGCCATTCCTTTAGCTAACGCTTCCAATGTTTTTTTTGAAGACGCAATCCAGATAAATCTTAACGGCCATATAAATCTTTTGGGCGCGATGCGGGCCGTTAATTCAGTAGAGAGGTTTATCTACACTTCCTCAAGCTTTGTCTACGGACATTTTAAATACGATCCGGCTGACGAAAATCATCCCACTCATCCTATAGATATTTACGGCGGCACAAAATTGTCCTGTGAAATCCTAACTAAAAGCTACAGCGAAAGGTTCGGGGTGGAATATACGATTATCAGACCGTCTGCCGTTTACGGCCCCACAGACTCCAACCGCCGGGTTAGTCAAGTTTTTATAGAAAACGCCATAAAAGGCGAGCCGTTAATTTTATACAACGGAGGCCAAGACAAAGTTGATTTTACTTACGTGAGCGACGCGGCGCATGGTTTTGCTTTGGCCGCTTTATCCCCTAAAGCCAAAAACGAGGTTTTTAATATTACGGCCGGCCAAGGCAGGAGCGCCGAAGAATTTGCGAAGATTTTAGATAAACTCATTCCGGGCGGAGTAAAAACGATTATAAAACCAACAGATGAAAAAAAACCAATCAGGGGTTCGCTGGATATTAAAAAAGCAAAAGAACTGCTTGGCTATGAACCAAAATATTCCTTAGAAGACGGACTAAAAGAATATATTGAATACATAAAATTAACCGGGCTGTTCAATCATAAATGAAAATACCTTTATCAAAACCCTATCTTAACCAAAAAGAATTTCAAGCGGTAAAACAAGTTCTTAAATCCGGTTGGCTGACTTACGGCCCGAAAAATCAGGAGTTTGAAAAAAATTTCGCCGAATACATCGGGGTTAAATACGCTGTCACTTTAAACTCCTGCGCTTCAGCTCTTTTTACCGCAATCAAATCTCTGGAAATAACAGGCGAAGTAATCCTTCCGAGTTTTACTTTTTCCGCTTCGGCCAATGCCATAGAAACAGCCGGCGCTAAACCTGTTTTTACTGAAATTAACTACGAAACCGGAAATATTGACCTAAAAGACATTGAAAGAAGAATTACAAAAAAAACACAGGCGATTATGCCGGTGCACTTTGCCGGTCAGTCCTGTAAAATGGATAAAATAACGGCTTTGGCTAAAAAACGTAAACTTTTTATAATTGAAGATTCAGCCGAAGCCCTTGGCGCAGAATGGCAAGACAGAAAAACCGGCTCGTTCGGCATTGGCTGTTTTTCTTTTTTTCCGACCAAAAATATCACAACCGGCGAAGGCGGAATGATAACAACCAATGATGAAAAATTATTTCAGAAAATAAAGACCTTAATCGGACACGGAATATCTAAAAGCACGAGCCAAAGAGTCAGAGAACAAAAACCCTGGTTTCGGGCCGCTGTTTTAGCCGGATATAATTTTAGAATGAGCAATCTTTTAGCCAGCCTTGGCGTAGAACAGCTCAAAAAATTGGATAAAATGAATGATTTAAGAAGGAAGCACGCGGCTTATCTTAATAAAAAATTAAAAGATTTAAAGCAAATTGAATTGCCGAAAGAAATACCCCAAGCCAAACATGTTTATCAGATGTATACGATAAAAATAAGAAGAGGAAATAGGGATTTGTTGGTTAAAAAATTAAAAGAAAAAGGTATTGAGGCCTCGGTCCATTTTGACCCGCCGGTTCACTTACAGCCGTATTATCAAAAAAAATACGGCTATAAGCACGGCGATTTTCCTATTACGGAAAAATTATCCAGCTCAATCATCACCTTGCCGATGTTCCCTCAAATGACTAAAAAAGAATTGGATTATATGGTTTCAGTTGTTAGAAATAATATCTATTAGTTTTAAAATTATGATTTAAATCAGGTGAATCAAGAAAAACAGGGGAGCTTTTACGCTCCCCCGTTGACTACGATTATCTCTTATCTTCTGCTCATATATTCCTTTAGCTGGTTGACAACCGATGCGGCATAAACATTTGGGTGGCTCCCCGCCTCGGTCCACTTGTTAAAAACGATAAGCATCAATAGAAACTCTTTGAAAGTATATTCTTTGGTTAATTCTTCTATGATTTTTTTCTCTTTCCAAAGGGCATCTAAAACCCTTTTAAATATTATTTGCTCCTCTTTATTTATATTTATTTGTCCGAAATTTATTTGTTCGAACTGCTGGATATGACTCCTTATGCACTGCAACCGATCTATCATATTAGAACGATGAAAACGAAGATCAATAATTTGATCTTCTTCTTGTTTATTGTTTATTCCGGCTATGCCAGTACCGCCACAACCAGGACAAACCCCTAATCCTGGCCCAGGATAGAAATCTACATCGATGTCCCGGAAAAATCCCGGTGTTCCATTCCAGCTTTGGTCATCACAGCACCAGCCGCACGGCGACTGGCCTTTTGCTAAATGCCATACAACTTTTTTCGTTTTCATTATTTCCCTCCTTCTAAGTTAGATTAAAAAATTAACTTAAAATTATCCTAAAACTAATAAGAACTAATTAGAATAATATCTAATTTTTAAAATCTGTCAATAGTTGACAGATAAAAATTATTGTTATATCATAACAGCGCCTTATAAAAGGTGTTTTATTTTTGAGGAGAAGATCTTTTACAAAATAATAAAGAGGGGGTGATAGAAAAAAATATGTAATTGCGGTAATGATTGTAATTGAATATTTTAACCTTTTTTAATAAGGAGAAAGAAAATGGTTAAACCGAAGATTATTTTTAAAAGGGAAACAAAGTGGGAAAAAACGAAACATAATTACCTCAAAACAGCGTTGAGGACAATCGGAATTCCCCAAAACATTAAGTTTGAAGTAATCAGTCTCCCGATAGGAATGAAAATGTTTCCTCACTTTCATTCCCATAAAGACGAGTTTCTATCGCCAATACAAGGATCCGGAACAATCAAAGTGGCGGGACTTTCCGAAATAGAGTTTGACCACGGAATCCTTGGAGTTTTTATCCCCCGGGGCTTCACTCATGAAATAGAACCCGGGGCCAATGGGATAAGTTATCTCGTGGTTGCTTATACGGATGGTGATATCACTGTCCCTTCAATCGCAGCCACTTCTAGTAGATACCAATACGGTATCTACCCGGTACAGAATGAAATGGGTCAAAAAGTGGCCCTTGGCCCGATGGGTTATATCAAACGATGGCAGCATGAAAACAAGCCATCAGATCAAGAGCAGTATATAGCCCGCTCCGTATCCATAAAAGATGATGTTAAAATTATCATATTTTATGGTAATGGAATAATCGTTGGCTCGGCCTTGGTCGGACGAAGCGAAGGCTACGATCTGGAAAAAACCCAGGCCATGGTCGCATACGGCGAAGGCGACCCAAATAAGATAAATCCAGACGATGTCTGGATAAATTATCAATCTTGGGAATGCCTCCCCAGTGAAAGCCCATTTGCCTTTGACAAGATTGGGCTCGGACTAATTTGGGAGGCCTTTGTGGCCTCAACAAAAGACGCATTTCCAAAAACGAATGGTGTGGTTGTCCGCTCGCGCCACGCGGAAAACTGGCGGTATGTGTATCCGCCACCATGGGAATTAGTAAGCCAAATTGATCTTCGGGGTTTTGAGTGGGATGACCCTGACGGTCGCCACTTTGGAGGATACGACGAGAGATTTAGTCAGTACGGAATCCTCCGTCTCCCTTTAGTGTAATGGACTAACAAAGATCTTTAAACTTATGGGGCACAAATTCTTGTGCCCCATATTCTTTTTCAGATAGGAGGATAAGAAATGGTTGAATTGTATGTTAGTTGGGTAAAGGGATTACCTCAAGATAAAGAGGCATTAAGAATTCTCCGAGAAAATAATCTCGGAGTTGAAATGAGTAATATTGACGGGCAAGTGGAAATGGTTAAGGATGCTGGAGTAAAATTTTCCAGCCATACTCCCGGACTCAATTTAACCCTCAATTTGGCAAAGCCAAATTTTATTGATGTTTTTGACAACGAGCAAGGAAAACGACTGCTCTATGTCGTCAAAAATTCGGACGCGCCGGTAGTCAGTTTTCATTTAGGGTATTCGGCGGAAAAAATATACAAGATGGCTAATTATCCGAATGTTCCCGATCCCGAAACTATCATCGCTAATCGAAACTACCTTCTAAGAATAATATCAACAAGACTGACTATCCTTGCAGATCTGTTCGGTAATTTTGATAAACAGGTTTTAATTGAAAGCCTTGATTATAGCAGGGAAAGACCGGTCTTATGGGAAATTGAACCAAAAGATGGAGAGGCGGCGGCAAATAAAGAGTTGATTCAAAAGGTGATTAGAGAATACGGGACCAATGCTGGAATTCTTTACGTGACAGAACCGAACTTTATCAAAGAGGTATTTAAAAAATGCGACTATTACTACTCGGAATCACCTATCGGATTTCTCTTTGATGTTTCTCATGTCTTTGTCTCGGCTGACGCAAAGATTCATAATCATAAATTTTTAGGGGTAATTGAAGACTATTTCCAAATTATACTGAACGCAGTAGGCACGAGGACCAAAGAACTACATCTGTCGGTTCCGAATGACGACGGCAAAAATGGTTATAGCCATTATCACCATAAATTCACTCCGGGTAACTATCTAAATGATTGGATAATAGACATAACCAAAATTGTTTTTGAACAGACAAAAAAGTTTCTTCAGATAATCGTTTTAGAGTTCAACACCGGACTTTCGCCTACTGAGCATGTAAAACTTATGCTTAAACA
Organism: Candidatus Portnoybacteria bacterium RIFCSPLOWO2_01_FULL_43_11; assembly: GCA_001819605.1. Taxonomy (GTDB): domain Bacteria; phylum Patescibacteriota; class Minisyncoccia; order Portnoybacterales; family UBA2143; genus WO2-40-15. Next base: position 1,853 of record MHNE01000025.1, on the reverse strand, counting down.
AGCGGAATACGTTATCAAGCAATTAAACCCCTATTAAGGAGGTCGGAAATATGGTAAAGATAAATCTCATAGGAAAAAGAGCAAAAAAAATAAAGGAAGAGAGGCGGGAATTGGCGCGGAAAGAAGTATTATTTAATCCTTATAATAGGCATTCGACTATTATGAGAATCTTCGAGGGGGAGCACTCGCGCTATAAAAAGCATCCCCTTCTCTATCGTCTTCGTTTTCGCCTCCGTAAGTTTTTTTAACTTCGTGAAAAAAACAACTCAAAAGCCATTGCCTTAATTAAGGCAATGGCTTCTTTTTTTTTATTTAAAAGTTGATTTCTGTTTTTTAATATAGTATGCTGATATTAATTGGTTTTAATTAAATTATCATTCTGAAGATAAACACGAAGAATCAGATGGCAAAAACAAATCCGCTGGATTCTTCGCTGACGCTCAGAATGACACTTTTAATATGAAAGAATATCGTTTGCCTTATGTAGTTGTTTTTATTCCTGCTTATAACGAAGAAAAAGCGATTACCGGCGTCATTGAAGAAATCAACCAAAAATACGTCAATAATCCGAACAAAGACTATGTTTTAGATGTGATTGTGGTTGATGACGGCTCAAAAGACAAAACAGCTGAAATCGCTAAACAAGCCGGAGTAAAAAAAATCATTACCCACCCTTATAATCGGGGTTTGGGCGCTTCCACAAGAACCGGTTTAGAAACAGCTTATGAAATGTGCGCTGATATCGCGGTTAAAATTGACGCGGACGGCCAGAACCCGCCGTCAGAAATTGAAATAGTCATCAGACCAATTTTAGAAGACAAGGCAGACTGCGTTTTTGGCTCGCGGCTCATGGGCGGTCTGGCTTATAAAATGCCGCTTTACCGCGACTGGGGCAATAAATTTTTCGCCTGGCTGGTTTCAAAAATCACCGGATTAAAAGTGACTGACGCGACCACCGGACTAATGGCTTTTCATAGGCGGTATTTGGCGATTTTTAATATTATTAAAGATTATAATGAAACCCAGCAGTTAATCATTGATTCATGGGGCAAACACATGCGGGTGATGGAAGTTTCAACTGCTTTTCTAAAAAGAAAAAGCGGCAAATCATTTATTAAAAAAGGATTAAAGTATCCAAGCATTGTTTTACCCACCATGCTTCGAATGTATATTCACTTTAAACCCCTAAGATTCTTTTTAACCATGGGCCTGATGTGCTTAATCTTAGGCGTTTTAGCCGCCCTTTATATTATTATTTTTGGCCAGACATTTTTCGGCGACGCGGCCGTAACCATCTTAATCATTGTCGGTTTTCAAATTATTTTTTTTGGTCTTTTGGCTGACCAAATCAGCTATAGAAGAAAATGAAAATACTTCTTCTTCAGCCGCCGGTGGCGGAAAAAAATATTACCTCGTTTATGTACCCTCCTATGGGGCTGATTGCTTTGGCCGCTTATTTAAAATCAGCCGGACACGAAGTTCTCTTATACGACGCCAATATTGAAGACAGTCCGATTGAAGGCATTTTAAACTTAATAAAAACAGAATCTCCCAAAATTGTCGGCTTGGGCGTAATGTCTGTTAACGCTTATCGGGCTTTTTCCATTGCCCGGCTAATTAAAGGTTATTCAAAAAATATTATTGTTATAGCCGGCGGCGTCCATCCCACAGTTGAGCCCCATCATACTTTAGAATGTCCGGATATAGATTTTATTATAAGAGGCGAAGGCGAATTAACCGTGACCGAACTCTTAAAAGCGCTTAAAGAAAAAAGAGATGATTTTTCTAAAATTCCCGGCTTGGGATTTAAAAAAGAAAATCAGGTTATTCTTACTTCTTTTCGGGATTTAATT
>MHNE01000024.1:32945-35354 GCA_001819605.1 Candidatus Portnoybacteria bacterium RIFCSPLOWO2_01_FULL_43_11 | reverse complement strand
TGGAGCCGAGGATTGAAGGTAATATTGTTGACCTAAAAAATAGGCAATAAACTATGCAATTTCAGGTTCCTCAATACATTGAAGTAGAAGATAAAATTATCGGACCCCTCACCTTAAAGCAATTTCTTTACTTGGCGGCGGGCGGCGGGATTTTGTTTATGCTTTGGTTTTTTATTAAACTTTGGCTTTTCATAATTCTCGCGATTGTCATCGGTTTTTTCTGCACGGCCTTGGCTTTTTACAAAGTTAATGGCCGGCCCCTGATTACCTTCCTCGGCTCAATAATGGTTTACTTTAAAAAACCGAAATTATATATTTGGAGAAAATAATTTATGCTTCAAAAATTATCCGCGGCTACAATACAAAAACATTTAGAAATTAAAGAGATTAAAGATGGAACAATTATCCTTAAAAATGGAGCTATTAGGGCGATTTTAATGGCCTCAAGTATTAATTTTTCTTTGAAATCAACCGCCGAGCAGGACGCGATAATTTATAAATATCAGGAGTTTCTCAACTCTTTGGATTTTTCCGTCCAGATTATGGTCAGCTCTCGAAAATTTGACATCGGTCCCTACATTGAAATGCTCAAATTCAAAGAAAAAGAGCAGGAAAACGAACTTTTGCGCATCCAGACCGCTGAGTATATTGATTTTATCAAAGGATTAAATGAAATAGGAAACATTATGACCGAATCTTTTTATGTGGTTGTTCCTTTCGCGCTTCCGCAAATTAAAAAGACTTTAGTTAATAAATTATTCAGCGGGTTTTCCTCTTCGGCAAAAACCGCTGTAAAGGAACAGGAATTTCAGGAATTAAAAAACCAACTCTGGCAAAGAGTGGAATTTATCGTCAGCGGCTTAAGAGGAATAGGCATAAAGACCGCTCCCTTAAACACTGAAGAATTAATTGAGCTGTTTTACAAGCTCTATAATCCTTCGGCTAAAGAAAGTTTGGAGCTGGAAAAAGCCAAAGAAATGAGAATGCAGTAACTTTATGTTTTTTAAAAAACAACCCCAAGAAACAACAAAAGAAGAACTGAAAAAGGACGCGAGCATTATTGATTTAATTTCTCCGGCCGGCCTAAAAGTCAATTCCAGTTTTCTGGAAATTGAAGAAAAATACGCCAGGACTATTTTTGTTTTTACTTATCCCCGCGCGCTCCACACGGCCTGGTTTTCACCCATTATCACCTTAGACCGGGAAATGAACATTTCTATGTTTATTCACCCGACCGAAACCGGAACGATTCTTAAAAATTTAGAGAAAAAAACCGCTCAAATTTCTTCTCAAATCACTCTTCAGCAGGAAAAAGGCAGAGTCAGGGACCCGGTTTTGGAAATAGCGCTAAATGACATTGAAGGACTAAGAGACCGGCTCCAGCAAGGCACTGAAAAACTTTTTAAATTCGGCCTTTACATTACTTTTTTCGCCGATTCGCCCAAGGGTTTAAATGAAATTGAAAATGAAATTAGGGCGCTCCTTGAGACAAAAATGGTTTACGCCAAGCCAGCGGTCTTTCAGCAGGAACAGGGCTTTATTTCCACCCTGCCTTTGGAAGAAGATAAATTGTCCGTTCATAACAGCTTAAACACCGGCCCCCTTTCTTCGGTTTTTCCCTTTATTTCCTCTGACCTATCCGACAATAAAGGCGTTCTTTACGGCATAAACCGCCACAATAATTCATTGATTTTATTTGACCGGTTCAGCTTGGAAAATCCTAATTTGCTTTTGTTCGGAGTTTCCGGCGGCGGAAAAAGTTATTTCGTCAAATTAGAAGTTCTTCGCTCTTTAATGCAGGATATAGAAGTAATTATCATTGACCCGGAAAAAGAATATAAATATCTTGCTGAAACAGTGGGCGGCAGTTTCATTGATGTCTCGCTAAACGCTCCTTATCATTTAAACCCCTTTGACCTGCCGATTCCAAGAGGCGACGAAAGACCGGCAGACCTTTTAAGAAGCAATATTATCAATTTGGTCGGACTAATGAGAATAATGCTTGGCGGCTTAACTCCGGAAGAAGACGCGATTATGGATAAAGCGCTCACTGAAACTTACGCGGCCAGAGACATTACCCCTGATTCGGATTTTAAACGAGCCGCGCCGCCGGTTATGCATGACCTTCAGACGGTTTTAAAGAGTATGACCGGCGGCGAAAGTTTGGCCATCAGATTGGAAAAATTCGTGAGCGGCAGTTATTCCGGTTTTTTCAATCAGCCGACCAATATTCAATTAAAAAAGAAACTGGTCGTCTTTAGCATCAGGGACATGGAAGAGGAATTAAGACCTTTGGCTATGTATGTTATTCTTCATTACATCTGGAATATTATCCGTTCGGAATTAAAAAAAAGAATCCTGGTCGTTGACGAGGCCTGGTGGATGATGCAGCACGAAGACGCGGCTTCA
>MHNE01000024.1:0-32933 GCA_001819605.1 Candidatus Portnoybacteria bacterium RIFCSPLOWO2_01_FULL_43_11 | reverse complement strand
GTTGACGAGGCCTGGTGGATGATGCAGCACGAAGACGCGGCTTCATTCCTTTTCGGCATTGCCAAAAGATGCCGCAAATATTACACGGGACTGACAACCGTAACTCAAGACGTAACGGATTTTATGAAATCAAAATACGGTAAGCCGATTTTAACCAACTCGGCTCTTCAGCTTTTAATGAAGCAGTCGCCGGCCGCCATTGAAGTGGTTAAAGAAACTTTTAACTTAACCGACCAGGAAAAATACATGCTTTTGGAATCCCAAATCGGCGAAGGCATCTTTTTCGCCGGGCTGAAGCATGTGGCCATTAAAGTGGTTGCCTCTTATACCGAAGACCAGATTATTACCACAGACCCGGCACAGCTCTTGGAAATAGAAAAAGCCAAAGAAGAGCTGGCTAAGGAGGAAAATATTTAATGCCTGATTATAGCGAACAATTAGCTCGAGCGAGAAATAAGACAAAAAAGGCAGTACAAAAAAAGCCAGGAGAAAAAAAATCTGAACCGGTCAGCGAAATTAGCGCCATAGAATTTTTGTTAATAGGCTCAGTAGCTATAACCAATGACGTCCTTGATTATTTGGGTGTAGATTTTTTCCTTTTTCGCTTAGGCGATTTGATTACCTCTATGATTTTAGGACTGTGGTGTCTAATAAGACTTCACAAATTTCCCAGCGCTCGATTTGGCGGAAGTTTTCTAATAGAACTAATCCCTATACTCGGAGATTTCTCTCCTACTTGGACTATTTTTATTATTAGTATCTATATGAAAGAAAGTCTTAAGGTAGTAAAACAAATGCGCTCTAAAAAAACAGAATAAATCTAAAATAAATCACAAAGTAAAAAAATAAAAATAACTCTAAAGAAAAAACGGAAACTAATTTAAAAATCATTTTTATTCCATGAAAAAAATATTCATTCTCTCAACTATTATATTTTATATAATCTCGTTCGCTCGGAAAAAGAAAATTTTACTTTCTTTTCCCTCGCTCACTTTGATTATAATATTTTTCCTGTTTACTGCTTATGGCGCTTTTGCCGCTGAAGCTGAATTAGAAGGAAATTATCCCCCAATAGGCGGGGTTGAAGCCAGCGGCGGATTAATTCCTTACATTAGATATGTTTTCCTGTATGGCTTAGCCACCATTGGCTTGGCCGCTTTAATAGCTTTAGTTATTGGCGGCTTAATGTATATGAGCGCGGGCAGTATCACAAAAACCGACGAAGCGAAAAAATACATTTGGGGAGCGATTACCGGCCTACTTTTAGGACTAAGCGCTTATTTGATTCTCAATACGATAAATCCGGATTTGGTTAATCTAAAAATTAATTTAGAGCCGGTAAATCTTCCGCCTGTAGAAAATGATCCGGTAGTGATAGAAACTTGTCCTAGCGGAAGAAATAAGCCAGAATGCCATCTATCTCAAAAACCCCCATTTGAAATCAAAGGATGTACTAATTCAAACACTGGCTGTCAAGGTACAAGAAGAAGAGAGCTTACTTGCGGAGCTGATGGATGTTGGTCAACATGGCCGAATTGGAATGATATTGAATGCGCCGGGTGTACAGGATCAACCCCCCCGCCGGAAGAAGGCAATAAAACTTATTGCCCTAGGGATGATATGACTTATCCGACAGAATCAGCTTGTAATACTGTCTGTAATGACCTGGGCGGAAGGTGCGCAGAGCCGCCGCCAGAAGCACCTGCTCCATTAGGCAATAAAACCTACTGCCCCAAATCCGGATACGAATTTAATTATCCAACCGAAGAAACTTGTAATTCTGCTTGCAGCGGCGCGTTTTGCACAGAACCGCCGCCAGGATAAAATCATGCTAAATAATAAACTAAAATTAAAACCACTTTATCTTTTTATAGCTGGAACTTTAATTTTGGCCGGTTTTTTACTGATTGCCGGCTCAAAAATAAATATAGAAAAAGTTATTTCATGGCTTGATAAATCCGCCCAAGCCCAAACCAACTGCCATCTTTTTACTTCAGCAGGCACCGCTCCTGCGGGCTTTGGCGCCTGGTGGGATGTTTTTACAAATAAACTTTTAATTAGAGCGACTTGTTCGTCTTCTTCGGCGATTATTAATGTCGGGGATGGAGATAACCATTATATCTATGAAAAAGGATATCGCTGGAATGGCGCGAGCTGGCAGCCTATAAATTTTGAGGGCGGGAGTAAGGTCGGCGCCTGGTATAAAAACAGCGCTTCAGCCACGATTAATCTTACTCCCCCAGAGCTTGAAAACAATAACTATGTTGTCGCTTATGTCTGCACATGGAAAACTAACCAATGGAAATGCGGGTGTCAGGATTCCGGCTGCGCCAATAGATACTGGCAGCTACAGAAGTTTAAAAAAGCCGCCGCAACCTACCAATGCTCTGACAGCACAGACAACGACGGAGACGAACTCATGGACTATCCTAATGACCCAGGATGTTCTTCAACGACAGACAATGATGAATATAATGCTCCGGCAGACACCGCATTCTCAATCAATGATAGAGTAATAACAACGGATGTTATCAATGTCCGCTCAACTCCCTCAACATCAGGAACTCTTTCGGGTGTCCAGCCAACCAATAGTCTTGGAACGATTACCGAGGGTCCGACTTACGCTGACGGCTACTGGTGGTGGAAAATTGATTATGACAACGCTCCGGACGGATGGAGCGCGGAGAATTGGCTGGAGAAACAAAATATAAAAAACTTAGTGGATGTTGTCTCGGCCTACCGCTTAAGAGATAGCTGTTATAATGTTTATCAAAATTCAGATAAAAGCTACAGTAAATTTTCTTACTTTAAAATTAAAGATAAAAACGGAGGAATCACTGGAGTTTCTGGCAAAGAAGTCTGGCTTGAGGTTTATGACACCCTTAATTCTTCTAATCCAAGCGATCTAAAAGAAAATTTTGGATGGTCATTGTTTGCCAACGATGAAAATGGCATTACTATCTATTCATCTTATCTTGGGGGAGATAACTTCACTATCTTAGAAAGCGGCGGCAGACTCGGAGTAAAAACTACTGAAAAACAATTTTTAGAAGCGGGCTATTCTTATACTTTTGAATACGACATTAAAAAATATAAATATAATAAAGAAAACTTTAATTCCAGAGATTTTGATATTGAAAGAATAAAGGGCGAATATTTAGGAAAAGAAAATAAGAAGCAACGAACGGAATACCGGGGAGTTGAAAATGGGAATTATAAGTTTGTTACTTCCTATAATCTTGAAGATGAATCTGATTCTTCAAAATGGATCGAAATTGGTTTTTTTAACGACAAATTTGGGTTAGTGGCCGGCGAGATGAGGAATGTCCAAGGCGACCTTATCAGTAAAGCTCAGCAGATTGCCAACGGTTGTGCCGCAAGTCCGTCGGCCTCCGCTCTTCCAAATTTCGGAACAATGACTGGTTTTAATTATCTGCCAAATCTCCTTGAGGTTTACCCTCCGATTTCTGATATAGCTAAAAATTCTTTGTCTGATATGCAAATACATCTGGATTTATTAAAAGAAGCAGGGGTAAAATGGATAAGAGACGGCATCCCATGGATGCAAACTGAACCAAATAAGGGCGACTCTTATAATTTCGGCGCGGCGGACAATCTTGTAAGAGAGGCCGGAACAAGAAATATAACTGTTCTATTTACGATTGACTGGCCAACAAAATGGGCGCAAAGAACAGACATAAGCGCCGCCGACTTTGGACCAAATGACCCAAGAACTCGTCTGCCTAAAAAGGAATATGTGATGGACTTTCAAAATTTCGTTAAAGCTTCGGTAGAAAGGTATGACGGAGACGGCTATCAAGATATCAGCGGCCTCTCAAAACCGATAAAATACTGGTCATTTGACAATGAAATGGAAATTGAAAATCCTAACGAATACGCTTGGTGGATGAAAAGATTTTATGAAACGGTAAAATGTAAGATTTCATAGCGTTGTTTACACTTTTGGCGTAAAGTAAACAACAATATGACAATACATAAAAGGGCTCGCCTGACACCCGTTCAACGTCAGGAAATCTTCAGCAAGTATTATCAACAGAATATCAGAATTTGCGATTTATGCCGGCAATACAGCGTCTCAAGGCCGACTATCTACCGAGCGCTGGAAAGAGGCAGGAATAAGGATTTTTCTATCCATAAGAGCGAGAACAAACGTTTCCGGTGCTTGGAATACGGCCTGAAAAGGCTATCAAGGGTCGAAGCAGCGCTGGAAAAGAAACTGAAAGCTCAAGCCAAGAGATACAACAAGAATTATCCGGGAGAAATGATGCACGCTGACACGGTAAAACTGCCATTGCTTAAAGGAGAGTCTCTTTTTGAGAAGCCGGAACGTTTGTATGTTGCCATTGATGATTTTTCCCGAGAACTCTACGCTGCTATTCTATCTGATAAAACCCAGTATTCAGCCGCTAAATTCCTTGAACGGGTTGTTAATGAATGCCCTTATACCATTGAAGTATGGTATACTGACAATGGCCGCGAATTTCAAGGAAATCCTGAAACCCACGCCTTTATGAAATTATGCTCTGAAAACAAGATTGAGCAGAAATTCACAAGGGTGAAGACTCCAAGAACCAATGGCAAAGCGGAAAGAGTCATCAGAACAATTATGCAGATGTGGCACAGGAAAACAATTTTCAAAAGTCGAGTCCATCGGAAGCAAGAACTTATCAGATTCGTGAATTACTACAACACAGTCAAACCGCATAAAGGAATTAATAATCTGACGCCGATAGAAAAACTTATCAGTTATTTTTATCCATTAGAACTGTAAACAACGCGGACGATTCTTACAGGTAAAAGAAACAGATTCTAACGCGAAGGTTGTTTTAGGGGCGTTGCTTTTGGACGGAAATTTCTTAAATTCGTTTTTATCAAGTTCAAATTTGGAAGGGTCGTTTTATCCTTATTTTGATATTTTGGATATGCATTACTATCCGGATGTTGATGGTATTACAAACGGCGACTTCAGCGATCTACTAAGCAGAGGAGATAACGCGCAGTTTTTTACAAGTACTATGCAGCCGCATAGCGTATCGAAACCAATAATAATAACCGAAATGGGATCCGCGTCAGGCCCCGACTCTGACAGCAACGGCACAAATCAGGCCGAACGTCTCGTAAAATATTATGTTTATTCTTTTAGCCGCGGCGTAAAATCTATATCTTGGTTTTTTGGCTGGGATTCAAGCATGACTCCGAATTGGGGAATACTAAAACAAGCCGCTCCCGGATTTACGCCGACAAAAAAAACATCATTTTTTTCTTATAAATCTTTATCCCAGAAATTGTCTGGGTTCGCATCTGTTGAAAAAATAAGCGAAGGAAAAATAGGCAACTTTACGGAAGGAGTTTATAAGTTTAATTTCAGCGAGAGAAATCCCATTTATGTTGGTTGGTCAGAATCAAATAAGATACTTGATTTAAGTCCTTATATTTCAACGCCTAATGTTTTGGTAACAGATATTATCGGCGGCGCGCAGACAAAAGAAACAATTAAAGTGCCAATATCCAAAAGCCCTGTTTTTATTGAAGCAATGTAGTAATTCTATGGTAATGGAACTTTACCCTATAATAAAAGATTAAACTTGTTTCACATCAACCACTATGACTCTTAAAAATATTTTCGTTTTTCTAATAGTCCTGCTTGTCCTTGTGGCAGGCGCTTTGGGATTTTATAATTTCTTTTTTAAAAAAGAAGCCTTGCCAATTACAGAAGACGGAGACGAAATAAAACCGTCAACAGAAGCTAAAATTAAAATAGTTTCTCAAGAACCGGTTTTAGCGCCGATTATAGACAACGATAAAATCAAATATTATCTTAAAGAGAACGGCAATGTTTTTCAGTCTGATTTTGACGGCGAAAATTTAGAAAGAATCAGCTCAAATATACTTCAAGGACTTGAATTTATTCTTTGGTCGCCGGACAAAACAAAAGTAATCGGAATTTTTTCCGTTGAAGGCGGAAAAGAAATAAAAAAGTATTTTTACGACTACGAAACCAAAGAGTCAATCTTGCTTAATCAAAATATCCAATGGATTAGCTGGGCCCCTGAAGAAAATAAAATCGCTTACCAGTATTTAAATCCTAAAACCGAAGATAATTTTATAAGCACGGCAAACCCGGACGGCTCAAACTGGAAAAATATCTTAAAAACCAGAATAAAAGACCCGATAGTTGAGTGGCCGGCCAAAAACCAAGTTTCAATCAGGACCAAGCCGAGCGGCTTGGCTCAAAGCGTGCTTTATACGATAAATTCGGCGGATGGCGACTTTCAAAAAATATTAAGCGATATTTACGGATTAACCGCGCTTTGGTCGCCTTCGGGAGAAAAACTGCTTTTTTCAGAAACAGACAAAGACGGCAAAAACCTAAAATTAAAAACGGCTGATAAAAACGGCCAAAATATTAAAGAATTAAATATTTTAACCTGGCCGGAAAAATGCGCCTGGAGCCAGGACGAGCGGATTATCTTCTGCGCCGTTCCGAGAGTTATCCCCGATGACGCGATTTGGCCCGATGATTATTATAAAGGACTTTTTAGAACTACTGACGATTTCTATAAAGTTAACTTAGAAACCAATGAAAAAAGCCCCTTGATTGAGGCGGATAAAATTGGCGGCGAATACGACGCTACAAAAATTTTTCTTTCTCCTCAAGAAGATTATTTGTTTTTCGTGAATAAGAAAGATGGATTGTTGTATAACTTAAGGCCATAATCAACCAAAAAATCATTGATAAATCGTTTTTCCAATAAGTAGCATCAACCAAACCGTGAATTAGAATATAAATCATAGCCGCAATTAAAGTAATGCGTAATGGATAACGAGTAATGCGTAATCGCTTAAAGTTGGTTCTAAAAAACAAAAAGAGCAGCCAGATAAAGCCAATTAGGCCAATTAAGCCGGTTTGAAGCCAAAAAGCAAGGAAAAGATTATGGGGTTGAGGCGCGGCCCATTCTAAATAAGGCCCGAATTCAGACTGGTATTTTAAATAATATTTCTGAAACGTTCCGGGACCAATCCCAATTAGAGGTTGGTCTTTTATTATTTCTACAGCCGCTCGCCAAATCATCAAACGCGATTCCAAAGACGAACGGGAAAAATTAAAAAGATTTTGAGCTTTTTGAGTTTGGAATTGAGAAAAGATTAAGATGAATAGCAATATAATCAAAAAACATAACAAAAAAAATTTCTTTGGGGTCGCTCGCAACGACAAAAAAATAAAAACGCCTGCCCCAATTAACCCGAGCCAAGCGCCGTAAGAGTAAGTTAGATAAATTATAACAACCAGTAACCAGTAACCAGTAACCAGTAATATTTTTTGGTATTTATTTTTTGCGAATTGCCATAAAGCAAGACTTAGGATTAAAATCGGCGCTAAATACATAGCCAAGTGGTTTGGCGAGAGATAAAACGCCTTTAATCGCCCATCAAAAGTTAGATCACCAGAAAACCAATGCCAAAGACTAATTAGAGCCACTCCGGCGCCGGACAGAGTTGAAGCAATTAAAGATTTTTTAATTTGCGTTCGGTCTTTGATTATATCTATAAAAATAATAAAAAACAGCAAAGGAGAAATAAGCCAACTCTTCCAAATGCCGGCGCTTGTTTGAATGTCAGACGAAAACAAAGTAGAGATTGTGAAACCGGCAAAGATTAAAAGAATTGGATAAAAATAGCCGGTTTCCTTTAATTTCTTTAAAAAGTTCGGCGGTCTGAAACATTGAACTTTTTGAAAGAGACATAAGGCAAATACCCCGTAAACCATCAATTCCGAAACCGTAAATGGAATTCCCAAAATTTTTACTTTCAACAAATAAAGAGGTAAAGAAAAAACAATTAAATAGATTCCGAACGAGATAATATTTTTGAGCATAGACCTAAAATCACCATTAAAACAGCGAAAATAATTGGCGAATAGATAGCTGTTTCAAAAAAGCTATGGACTGAAAAATAGACCAGAGACCCAATCAATCCTACTGCTGTTCCGCGATGACTTGCGTCAATATTTGCGGCGCTTCGCGCGATGTTAAACAGTCCCCAAATGGTTCCAAGAATTAAAACCAGCCAAACCAGCAAAGCAAAAATGCCCATTTCCGAAAAAAGATCCAAATAAAGATTATGGGCGGTCATCGGGTTTCTGTAGCCCAAAGACGGATCAATGGCCAAAGAATAATTACCAAGACCCAATCCCCACCAAGGATTTTCTAGTCCTAAATAACTAGCTTCCTGCCACATTTCCAGACGGCCGGCATTTGAGCCCTCTGCCAAATTAAAAGCAGAGTAAAAACGCGCTGAAATTGGCGTCTTGGGAATAATCAATATCAATAAACTAAACAGAAGCAAAAGAGTGATTTTTTTTGAGTTTAAATGCTTCCAAAAAAGCCAAGCCAAAACTAAAAAGGCCGCTGTTAAAGCCAAGTAGGCGCCGCGCGAAAAACTTAATAAAGAGCTAATGTATAAGATAAAATATGAAATAAAAATAATTAAAAATTGAAAATTAAAAATTAAAAATTTGCCCTGATTTTTTTTAAGAAAGCCGTAAAGCAAAACTACTGCTAAAGGCAAAATAAGCCCGATACAAAGACTAAACACATGGGGATCGGAAAAAATAGATATGGCCCGCATAATTGTTTTCCCGGAGACATTTACCAGCCAGCTCGGATAAGCCAAAATCAAAGCCCCTAAATTAAAACCGGAAAAGACAGGCACGATATTAAAAGCCCAAAAGCCGTAAATCCGCTCCAAGCCAAAGACGAACTGAGCTGAAAATTGAACCAAACCGATTAAAGCGGCTGTTCCGGCGCTAATGACCAAAGTCCAAATAATTTTCTTTATTTTCTCATAACTGTCAGCCAAATAAGCCGCTAAAAAATAAAGAGGGAAAATAGATAAAAAAAATAAAAATTTCCGCAGCCCCCATAAATAATTCCCTGACATCAAAATAGAAAAGCCGCTCATAAACAAAAAAATCAATAAAATAACGGCTTGAAAATTCAGGGAAACATTCAGTTGTTTTCTAAAAAACGCCGTAATCAGCCAAACCCCAAACAGCAATAAAATAAAAACCCGACCGGAAGCCAGGTCAACGCCGGGCCAAGGATTTAAAGCGATCTGAAACGGAATATAAGCGATTAAAAGCAGAAGCCAATTAAACATTGGACTTGGGTGATTTTTGATAAATTTGCGCAAATTCGCGAATGGGCAATCCGCCGATTAAATACAAAGCGCTAAAATAAATTAAAGCGGCCAAAACAACGGAAATCAATAAATTCCAGCCGGAGGAAAAATAAAGAAGCAAAGCCATAATCAAAGCGGCAAAAAGGCATTTGTAAAATAAACCAAAAGAAGGCAGCTCTTTAATTGCCCGACGAAGAACCCAAAGCATTAAAACAGTAACCAAGAGCTCGGTAAAGACCGTGGTCGCGGCGGCGCCGTAATAAGAATATTTGGGAATAAACACAAAATTCAAAAGCACATTGACCAATGTCCCGGCCCCGTAAATATAAACAAGGGTTTTTTGCCTTTCTAAAGAAATCAACATATTGGAAAAAAGAGCGCCTAAAAAGATTATGCCAGTAGCCAAAATAAGAATATTTAAAACTCCGGATGAAGGAATAAAATCCCTTCCGCCGATTAAAACAATTATTTTAGAGGAAAGAAAAAAAGTGCCGACTATTAAAGGAATAATTAAAATCAGTAAAACATCTAAAGTTTTTTGAACAATCTTTTTAAATTCTTCTTTGTTGAGAAAGGCGTATTTTGACATTAGAGGCATAACCAAGCCGACAAACATGGCTGGAAAAAAAATCAAGCTTTCTAAGATTTTATAAGCCAAACCGTAAATGCCGACCTCGGCCTGCGTTTTCATTAAGGAAAGCATAATAGTGTCCAGCTTAAAATAAATCATCGTTAAAATAGCGGCCAAGCCCAAAGGCAGTGATTGCCTTAGTAATTCAAGCCAAAAAGAAAAATCAAATTGAAGCCGGACAGAAATATGTTTTTGAACAAAAAATAAAATCAAAAAAAAGTTGACCGCGGCGCCGGCGGTTAAAGCGCTGACAATAAATAAAAAACCAAAATCCTGCCTGACAAAAAAAATAACCAAGCCCAGTTGGACAAAACGGCTTAAAACTTCAGCCAGGCCGACTTTATCCAGACGCAAATACTTTTGAAAAACACCCATCAAGACCTGATTATTGGATAAAAGCCAGAACCCGGCCGCCCCAATAAGAATTCCCAGTTTGGTTTCTGACGAATAAGGAAAAAAATAAGCGGCTAAAGGAGCAATTATAAAAACAAAAAGACCGGCAAAAAATCTTAAAGTAAAAGCGTTGCTGACTATTTTAGCCTCATCAGCCCCTGATCTTGAAATACTTCTGACGCAAATTGAATAAAGGCCCAAATCGGCCAAAACCGTAAAAATAAATAAAAAAGCCAGAATGGTTGAATATTGCCCAAAACCAGTCTGGCCCAAATAACGGGTCAAATAGCCAACAATAACCAAAGCCAGAGCCGTACTAACAAATCTGGCTATTACTGAAATAATAGTGTTGTAAGCTATTTTTTTGACAATTGCCATTGTAAAGCCGCATGAATTTATATTTATGAAATTCGGGCTTATTCGCGAATATCCGCGGTTTTTGGCTTAATAACTATTCTCCTATTCGGCTCCTGACCAATACTTTCCGTGCCCACCCAAGGATGACCGGCCAGGGCCAAATGAACAATTCTTCGCTCGTACGGCGGCATGGGCTGGAGAAAAAGAGACGATTTTTCGTTAACGACCTGTTCGGCCGTATGGCTGGCCAGTTCTTTTAAAAGCTCAATCCTGTTCTTTTGGTAATTATTAACATCAATAATAAAATGTATTGGGTAGCCTAATTTTTTATTAACTAAAACTCTGGACAAATGTTGAAGAGCATGCAGGTTTCCCCCGGCCTGCCCGATTAAAAATCCGGCTTCGTTTGTCTGAATATTAACCGTAATATTTTTTTTATCAGAAATATCCAAGTCAACCGCGCTTTCAAATCCTATTTTTTCTAATAAATCTATGATGGTTTTTTTAATTATTTCTGAATTATTCATTTTTTTTCAAAGTTTTATGGTTTTTGTAAAATATTGCTGAATTATACCAAAGAGAGTGATCACCGCCCAATAAAGAGGCAAACCAGCAGGCAGGGTCCAACTGATAAAAACCGTAACTATGGGCATTAAATAAGTCATCTGATGGCTCATCATGGAAGAAAAATCTGTCTTGCCTATTTTTGTTCCTTGCGTTTTTAAAGGAGAGCTTTTAGACATCATCATCTTAGACTGAACAAACATAAGGAATCCGGCCAAAAGAGCCAGGGGTATGTTTCTTTCTGAAAGATTTATTGCCCCTAAAAACATTGGGTTTAAAACTTCCGGCCGAACCACAAAGCCATAAAGACCGTTTAATCTTTCCGGGTCCAGGCCCGTATAAAAAACCCTGTATAAAGCGATTAAAATAGGCAACTGGATTAAAATCGGCAAACAGCCGGACATTGGGTTTATTTTATACTGGCGATAAAGATCCATTGTCGCCTTGGCTTGTTCCGCTTTGTCTTTGTATTTTTTCTGAATCTCTTTAATCTTAGGCTGTAATTCAGTTAATGATTTTTGGGATTTAATCGCTTTTTGAGAAAGAGGATAAAGAAGAAATCTGATAATCACCGTTAAAACAATAATAGCTATCCCTAAATCGTGACCGGGTATAATGTCATACAAAAGGATTAACGCGTTAAATAACGGCTTATAAAGAACTTCGTTAAAAATTTGGGTTACTAAATCCATATATTCCTGATTTTTTAAATAAATCAACCAAAGTTTGTTCTGTTTCCCGATAACCTCTTCCAATAATCCCTGGTTGAGTTAAAACGACTATATCAAATCCTGGTTTCATCTCTTTTAATTTTAAACGGACGATTTCGCTAAGCCGTCTTCTGATTTTGTTTCTGACCACTGCTTTTTTGGAAATTTTTAAACTAACCACAAATCCATACCGATTAAACTTTAAATTATTTTTAACCGTTCTGATGCTAATAAACCCTTGACGATAATATCCCCCTTCTTTAAAAACTTTTTCAAAATCTTTCTTTTTTGATAATCTGTTTTTCTTAGGCGGCATAATTATCACACCGTCAATCTTTCTCTTTTTTTTCTTCGCCGTCTAGCCAAAACTCGGCGGCCGTAATGAGTCGCCATTCTGGCCCGAAAGCCATGGACTCTTTTCCTTTTTCTCTTTTTAGGTTGATAAGTGATAGACATAAATTTTAGATTTAAGATTTATTATTTAGGTACAATGTAGCATTTTTTATCCATTAGGTCAAATCATATCTTTAATCTTACGCCTTTAATCTCGCGTCTATCCCCATCTCGTCCACATCTTATTCACAAAAGCATGATTTTTGTTTATTTTAGAAGGTATTTTCTTTAATTTCCAGTATGCTATAATAAATTTACGAATAAGCTCGCGAATTTTATTCACTAATTATCACGAATTAAGACATTAAGAATTCGTTGATATTCAAAATATAATTCGTGATAATATTCGTGATTTATGAACTTAAAAGAACTCTGGCAGGCCGCCTTGGGAGAAATTGAGTTAGGTATTTCTAAGGCCAACTTTATTACTTGGTTTAAAAACACTGAAATTAGCTCCAAGAAAAATGGAGTGGTGATTGTTAATGTCCCCAACGGCTTTACGAAAGAATGGCTTGAAAATAAATACAATAAACTTATTTTCAGGGCACTGCGAAATATCAGTCAAGACATTAAGGAAGTCCAGTTTATTATCGGAACCCCCCTCCCCCTCAAGCCGTTTATAAAACAAAGAAAAGAATTACCCAAGACGCCGCCTGAAGAACAACTGGGTTTTGAAGAGTTTAACGTTGATAAAGAGACCAATTTAAATCCAAAATACACTTTTGATAATTTCATTATCGGCTCATTTAACGAATTGGCCCAAGCCGCCGCGAGAGCCGTAACCAAACATTTAGGCACTCTTTATAATCCGTTGTTTATTTATGGCGGCGTTGGACTGGGTAAAACGCATCTTCTTCAGGCCATCGGAAACGAATTAAACAAAAAACATCCGCTTAAAAAAATAAAATACTTAAGTTCGGAAAAATACATGAGCGAATTAGTTGACGCCATTTCAAAAAAGGGCATGGAAAGCTTTAAGCCGAAATACCGAAAAATAGACGTTTTAATTATTGATGACATTCAGTTTATAGCCGGTAAAGAAAAAACCCAAGAAGAGTTTTTTCATACTTTTAACGCTTTGTATCAAAAAAATAAACAAATTATTATTAGTTCGGACAGACCGCCGAAGGCTATCCCCACCATCGAAGAAAGATTAAGCTCCAGATTTGAAGGAGGAATGATTGCCGACATCAGTTATCCGGACATTGAAACGAGGATAGCTATTTTAAAAAACAAAGCAAAAGAGAATAAACTTGAGATATCAGACGAAGTTATTTATTATGTCGCCAGTCATGTTCAAAAAAATATCAGAGAATTAGAAGGGGCTTTAAATAGAATTATTGCCGCTTGTAAAATAACCGAGAGCGCTCCGGATGTTGACAAAGCGAAGAAAATATTATCCGGCATTATTTCCAAACCCAAGAAATTAACTAATTTTAAAGATATCATTAAAGCCGTCGCCGAGTTTTATGATATTAACACTAATGATTTAATCAATAAGTGCCGGCGAAAGGAAATAGTCCGGCCGCGGCAAATCTCCATGTATCTCATTAGAAAGGAATTAAACGGCTCTTTCCCTTATATTGGAGAAAAACTAGGGGGACGAGACCACACAACCGCTATGTACTCTTATGAAAAAATTAATAAAGACATGGAAAACAACGAAGCGCTTCAACAGGAAATAAATTTAATTAAAGAAAGGATTTATAACTAACATCTTAATATCCCACATAAAAACATGTGGAGTAATTCTTAATAAATATATTTTATTTTTAAAATTAATATTTATCCAAAAATAATTCATAATTTATTCATTAAATAATTAACAAAATATTAAACGCAAAACACCAGACACGAAATACAAAAAATAACTTTTCCACATTTTACAATAAACTAATAATACTAATAAAATTTATATAAATATATTATTACATATTATTATGCAGATAATCTGTCTTCAGGAAAATTTAAAACAAGCGCTAAATATTACCGAAAGAATTATTGGTAAGAATTTAACTCTTCCTATTTTAAACAACCTTCTTTTGGCGACGGAAAACAATCGTTTAAGAATTTCTTCAACGAATTTAGAAATAGGGATTAATTGTTGGGTGCCCGGGAAAATTGAAAAAGACGGAAGCATTACCGTGCCGGCTAAATTATTAAGCGGTTTTATCGGTAATTTACCGAATAAAAAAATTGAACTTAAAACTAAGGATAGTCAATTATATCTGGGGTGCGAAAACTTTAAAGCGGTTTTAAGGGGAATAGACGCAAAAGATTTTCCGATTATTCCTAAAATTAAAAACAGTCCGTTAATAAAAATAAAAAGCGAAGTTTTAAAAACAGCCCTGGCTCAAGTGGCAGAAATGGCCGCTATTTCAGAAGTCAGGCCGGAAATTTCCGGTGTTTTTGTAAAAATTGAAAAAGATTTAATTAAATTCGCGGCCACTGACAGTTTTCGTTTGGCGGAAAAGATAATCTACCAAAATAAACTTGTTTCAGCCAGAGCGGGACTTGTCTCGGCCAAAGATGGATTAGAATCCCTTAATCACTCTTTAATTATTCCCCAAAGGACTATTTTGGAATTAGTGAGAATTTTAGGAGAAAAGGATTTATTGGGCGCTAAAGAAGACCAAGAGGTTGAAGTGATTTTGGGCGGCAATCAGATTTTATTTGATTTGGGTTATTCGCAGGTTGTTTCAAGATTAATAGAGGGGCAATACCCAGATTATCAACAAATTATCCCCAAAAACCTTGAAATTCAAGCGACTCTAAACCGAAACGAATTAATAAACGGAATTAAAATAGCCAGTCTTTTTAGCGGCAAAGTTAATAATATCAAACTTTCTATTCAGCCAAAGAAGTCTTTAATAGAGATTTCTGCCAAAGACACAGACATCGGAGAAAACAAATCGCAATTAAACGCTAAAATAGAAGGCAAAGAGGTAGAAATAACCTTTAATTACCGTTATCTTTTAGACGGTTTGAATAACATCTTTAGCGATAAAGTTATTTTAGGCCTGAACAGCGCTTCTAATCCTGTTGTCATTAAACCCGTCGGCGATACCAGCTACACCTATTTAGTTATGCCGATAAAGGCTTAACCCTAATAAAAAGCATAATCATCTCAAAAACCCTAAATAGTAAAACTATTTAGGGTTTTTGCTTTTAAGAAAAATTAAAAATATTATACCCCCAAATCAATGTTTTCTATATACCAATTATAAAACTCTTTTGGCGATAAAAATTTCGTTCGTCCGGGCTTGCCCTGTTTTTTGCCGGCTGGCCTAATAATAACTTCGGTAGCTCTTATTTTGCCATTGATTCTTAATTGATTGGTCCTACCTAAACGACTAGGCAGGGTTTCTATTTTATCAACCGGATCAAAACCAATAGCGCAAAGAAATTGTTTCCCTTTTTTATCAATAGAAGTGGGAGCAAAAGCAATAGCGTCACGGTCGTAAAGAGTGGCATTGTCTCGTTCCCCTATTGGGTCATGCTCTGGTTTTGAGCATAGTTCTAAATAACCAAAAAGAGACTTAAAGGCGTCTTTTGCTGATAGGCCCCGATAAAAACAAGGCGGTTCTTGGTAATTTGGTAATCGCTCTATTTGTTCTTTAGAGATTTCTTTTTCTACTTCAGTCGGTTTTGGGTATTCAGTTTGCGATTTTAATGCTTCCATCGTATTTATTGATATATTTCAATAATCATCTCATCTTCCGCCCTGTTTAGGGCCTTGTCATAGGCGCGGACCTTGATGGTTTGTTCGGTAGTAGAAGCATTAAGATAAGATAAAAAATTAAAAGTGATTAAATAGGGTTTGGTCGTATCCGCGCCGACTAATTGATCGTTAAAGAAAAAATCAAGCTGTTTTACGCCTAAAGGAGCTTCAGCCTCGGCCTCAATAGTTAAAATAGATTGAGTAATCAGTTCGTCGTTTCTTGGCGAGATAATTTTTATTTCAGGCCGATTTTCTTCAGTGTGAATATTATCGTATTCAGTCGGCGGTTTTTGATTAAAAACCAAACAAATAGGGCAGTATGAATTTTTAGCCCATCCTAAAACAGGGATTTCCCAGTTAAGAAATTGGGGATCGTCAGCCGGGTTTTCCGGATACGGTCCGGCCGGATTGTTTTTGTCAACATAATAAAGAATAGAGTGAACTTCCTGATAAATTTTTTCTTCAATTAGATCCGGCGGAGTTAAGTCAGTGGCTAATTTGCCTGAAATTTTATCAATTTTTACTTTCTTTTTAAAGGCCAGTTCGCCGTTAAGAACCGATTTATCCGTCGGCGCCGGTTTTGGCGGCGTAAACTCTTCTATTTTTTCAGGTAAAATAAATTCATTGACATTCATTATTTCCTGTTCTTTGTTTTTTGTTTGATACGCTCTTTTCATAAATTCATTCCAAATCGGGGCCGCCACATAACTGCCGTCTCCCTGCCGCATTGGCGAGCTGTCGTTGTTGCCGACCCAGACGCCAGCCGCAAGAGAGGGAGTATAACCGACTGTCCAGCCGTCGCGGTATTCCTGGGTGGTGCCGGTTTTAACCGCGGCCGGCCGGTCGGCTAAATAAAGCTTTGAATGGGAGCCAAACATTGACGCCCGGGCTTCTTCGTCAGAAAGAATATTATTGATTTGTCTCGCAACCTGCTCGTCTAAAACGCGGAGAGATTTATTCTGGAATTCTTCTAAAACATTTCCTTTAGCGTCTTCAATTTTTAAAATTGAGCTCATTGGGCGTTTGATTCCTTCGGCGGCAAAAACTCCAAAAGCCGCTGTTTCATCTAAAAGTTTAATTTCTCCGCCGCCCAAAACCAATGACAAGCCATAGCGTTTTCTGTCCTTTAGGGTGGTAATGCCCATATCTTGGGCTAAGTTGATTGATTCGTTAACGCCGGCTAAATAAAGAGTCTTAACCGAGGGCACGTTAAGAGACTGAGCTAACGCTTGTTTCATTGTCAGCGGCCCGCGAAACTTGCCGTCATAATTTTTTGGCCTGTATTCTTGTTCTTGGCCAGCCGCGCCGTATTGACCAAAACTTGTTTCTAAATCAAATAAAATAGTTTCCGGCGTAAAGCCCTTTTTAAAAGCCGCGGCGTAAACAAATGGCTTAAAAGAAGATCCTGGCTGGCGATGCGGGCTAATAGCCACATTAAAATTACCTTGGTTTTCAATGTTAAAATAATCAACTGACCCGACCATGGCCAAAACCTGGCCGGTTTTTGGGTCAACGGCCGTTAAAGCCGCGTTATTGGCCCGATGGGTTTTTTTATTGTAATCCGCCCGTTGGGTAATCACCTCTTCAGCGACTTTCTGCAAGTCCCAATCAAGAGTGGTCAAGACTTTGAGTCCGCCTCTTTCCATATAATCTTGGCCGTATTTTTCCTCTAAATATTCTTTAATATACATTACAAAATGAGGGGCTTTAACGGCTTGCCTTTGAAGAGTGAATTTTAATTCTTCTTTTTTGGTCTCCTCTTTTTGTTCTTCATTAATATAGCCGAATTTAATCATTCGTTCTAAAATATATTCCTGCCGGCCCTTTAACTCTTCCAAGTGAGAGCCGTAAGGGGAATAATATGTCGGAGCTTTGGGGAGAGCGGCTAAAAGCGCGGCCTGGGCCAAACTTAAATCTTTGGCTGATTTGTCAAAAAAGGTTTGAGCGGCGGATTCTATTCCATACGCGTTAGAGCCGTAAGGCACCTGATTGAGATAAAAGCTCAAAATTTCGTCTTTTGAGTATTTTCTTTCCAGCTCAAAAGAAAGAATAGCTTCTCTGATTTTTCGGGCAAAAGTTTTTTCAGGCGTCAAAACCGCGTTTTTAATAAATTGCTGGGTAATGGTTGAGCCGCCCTGGGCAAATTTTTGTCCTTTTAGGTTAGCCAAAGCCGCTCTGATAATTCCTTTCCAGTCTAAGCCAAAATGATGGTAAAAATTATCGTCTTCAATCACCACCGTCGCGTCCTTGGCGTATTGGGGGATTTCTTCAAAAGGAATAATAGTTCTTTTTTCTTCAGCGTGGACATCATAAAGCAAGACTTGGCCGGTCCGGTCAAAAATTTTAGTGGATTCAACCACTTGGCGCTCGTTGATTTTTTCCGGGTCAGGCAGATCTTTGGCAAAATAGGCGAAAACAGCCAAGCCGGAGAAAAATAAAAGAAATAAACAAAAACCGGCCAGTTTAAAAACGGCCTTTATTGCCTCTCTTTTTCTTCCCGTTCTTCGCGATTTTTTAAATTTTCTGTAATAGATTCTTCCAACCACCTTTTAATTGTGGCAAATTCAGCCCATTTTAGCAAGAAGGGCTGTGATTTAAAGTAGCGGGCTCTTTTCTTTTTAGCATTATTTAGGTATAGTAAAGACATGAGAGAAGACAAAATTAAGACTTTACTAAGCAAAGGAGTGGAAGAAGTTATTAAGAGAGATAGTTTGGAAAAGAAATTGAGGTCGGGCAGGAAATTGAGGATAAAATACGGGGCAGACCCGAGTGCGCCGGATTTGCATTTAGGCCACAGCGTTTGTTTGTGGAAATTAAAAGAATTTCAGGATTTGGGACACCAAGTCGTTTTTATTATTGGCGATTTTACGGGTCTTGTGGGCGACCCTTCGGGTCGGGACAAAACCCGGCCGGCTTTATCTAAAGAAGAGATAGAAAAAAACGCCAAAACTTATTTTGAGCAAGCGGGGAAAATTTTAGACATTAAAAAAATAGAAATTGTTAAAAACAGCCAGTGGTTTTCTAAAATGGATTTGGCTGAATTTTTAAAATTAGCGGGCCAGTTTACTTTGGCGAGAATTATAGAAAGAGATGATTTTAGCCAGCGCTTAAAAAAGGGAATAGACATTGGCTTTCATGAAACTATTTATCCCCTACTGCAGGCCTACGATTCAATTATGGTTAGGGCTGATGTTGAGGTCGGCGGCCGGGACCAGAAATTTAATCTTTTGGCCGGCCGGGAGCTTCAGAAAAAAATGGGCCGGGCCGAACAGGATTTAATGCTTTTCCCTCTTTTAATCGGCACTGACGGCAAAAAGAAAATGTCAAAAAGCCTGGGAAATTATATCGGTTTGACTGAATCAGCTAATGAACAATACGGCAAAATAATGTCTATTTCTGATGATTTAATTTTTCATTATTTTGAACTCTGCACCCGCCTTTCCCAAGGAGAGATTAAAGAGCTCAAAAAAGAAACAGATTTGGGCCGGCTCAGTTTTCGTCATGCCAAAGCCCGTTTAGCTAAAGAAATTATCGCTCTTTATCACGGAGCGGCAGTAGCGCAAAAAGCAGAGAAAGAATTTGACAAGATTTTTAAAAATAAAGAACTGCCCTCTGAAATGTCCGAGATTATTATTACTGATAAAATTATTCCCATTTTAGATTTATTGGTAAAAACAAAATTAGCCCCAAGCAAAAGCGAGGCTAAGAGATTAGTAGAGCAAGGCGGAGTAAAAATAGACAACCAAATTATTAAAGATTGGAGGGTTGAAGTTCAAATTAAAAACGGAATGATTATTCAGGTCGGCAAAAGGAATTTTTCGAGATTAAAATTGTAAATTTTATCTTTTTTTTTCAATATACTTAATCACTTCTTCGGCAACATTAATGCCGGTTACTTGGCTGAATCTTTTAAATTGAGGCGAACGGTTTATCTCTAAAACTTTTAATCGGCCGTTTTTATCCGGCATAATATCTAAGCCGGCAAACTCTATTTCAGCGGCTCTCGCGGCCGTTAATGCTAATTCTTTTAATTTGGTATGCATTAAAAATTTATGATAATCATAATTGCTTTTAGCTAAAATATCGTCAATAACTATTTTATTTTTATTTTTCATATATCTGGCGATAATTTTGGCCTCAACAATGTGCCGGCTGATGGCCCGGAAAAGAATTGCGTCAAATTCGGAAATATCCCGACCTTTTTTGGTGGAAACGAAAAGATTTTTCTGAAAACCTAAAATCAATTGATTTAAGGGCATTATTTTTAAGTAATGATTTCTTTTTTCCGCTTCTTTTTTCAGTTGTTGAGATTCTATTGATTTTTTAGAGCCAATAATAAGCATTTTCATTTTATTTTATTCCTCTTTTTTCTTTAACTTTTTCTAAGACCCTTTGGGACATAAAAATATTTTTACTTGGGTCAACCAAAAATTGTTTTAAGTCCTTGCGGCCGACAATAATATCGTATTTTAGCTGACTGCGGTCAGCGATAAAAGCCTCGGTTGAGACTAATTTTTTATCTAAAATAAAAGAAAATTCAATAATCGGTCGTTCTTCCAGTCCCAAAGCTCCTCTAACTTTTTTGTATCTCATCGCTTCGTTTAACCCCAATTGACGAGCTAAGTTGGTCGAGATAGTGGTCCGATAAGCGCCGGTATCAATTTTAGCCATAGTCGGGTATTTCCCGCTTTGTCTGTCAGGGATTTCAATCGGTTCGTTAATGCCAATAACTTTTTTGCCGGAAACTTCTTCCAGAGTTTCTTCTACTTCGCCGCCAAAAAGGTCTTGGCTGATTTTCGCGCCCTTAAGAGGGTTTTTAATTTTTAATCCTTTGACTCTTAAAAGGCGGTCAGCCAAAGGAGATAAATTGGCAATTTGGATAGAGAGTCCGGGCCGGGCGTTAAGCTCTGAAATAATTAGTCCCTTTTCCCGGTCAATGGCAATGTCAACGCCCAAAAAATTCAGCCGGGAGACTATTTGGGCTTGAATAGCCAATTTAAGAATTTCTTTCCACTCCGGAATCTGGAGGCCTTTTAGCAGTAATCTGGCGCCCGGCACATACTCAATAAGACGGCCGCGATGGATAGCCGTAGTGGTAATGCCGGTGCCTAAATCAATGCCTACGCCAATGCCTCCTTGATGCAGATTTGCCCGGCCCGAAGATTCTTTGGTGGGCAGGCGTAGTTGAGCCATAACCGGCACTGAATTATAAATAATGATTCTAATGTCAGGAATGCCGCGATAAACATACGGCTTAAAAAGTTTAAGTAATTTAATTCTTTCTTCAAAAAAAGCGATGTCCGGCAAGCTGGTTAAAGAAAAAGTGCCTTCCAGTATGTTTAAAATGTGATTTTCCAAATCTTTAATGTTAACCGGGCGGCCGTCGGCTTTTATCCAGGGATAAGGAAATTTTTTCTTGCGGCCGTAAACGACTAAAATACCCTGGCCGCCCAAGCCGCAGTTGGGCTTTAGGGTAAAAGTGGAAGGCAGAGTTGACCAGTCAAACTCTTTTAATTCTTTGATTTGCCGGATAAGGCCGTAGTTTTGAAGAACCGGCAGACTGGCTTTTCTTAAAATTTTTTTAGTCAAAAGTTTATTGTCGGCGATACGAATAGCCCTCAATGAATTTGAGGGCCGGAGATAATTAAGATTTCTGGCGTTAAGGCCTAAAACATACTTGGATTTTTTTAAGAAGGCGAGCATATTCATTTCTTATTTCTTTTCGGGTAAATCCACTCTTTTAATCACTTCTCTGAAGCGCCAATATTCAAAAAGCCGCAATCCTGTCCATTTTCCTAAAAGAATGTTAATAATAACCGCGCCAAAAATAATCCAAAAAGGATAAATAAAGACCAAATTTCTTAACCAAACGGAAGCGGCTACCCAATAACAGATTATTGAAAGAAATAATGTCTCAATAGTTAAAATAATCGCTTCTCTGGCCCCTCTTTCAATCTGAACAACCACGAATTTTTCCACTAAGGTAATCATAATCAGAACGGCAAAAATAGAAGAGGCGATCAATCCTTTTCGGCCGGAATAAGCGCCTTCTAAAAAAATGGCCAAAATAGCCAAGGCCACGGCTGTTAAAACAATAGCCATGCGCGGCAGATAGAGCAGGCGGATATATCTGACTAAAAATCTCATTAAAGTGCCGACCAAAAGAATAACGATAAAAATAGCCAGGCCGTATTTGAGCCCGGTGGCTAAAAAAGCAAAAGTAATAATCAGAGGCGTATAAATGCCAAAGCCCCTTATGCCGATCACCTGCCGGCCAAAAGCGATAATTGTCGCCACAATCGGGAGCATTAAAATAAGAATAACCGTTTCTTGGGGCACTCCCTGATTGACCATGTATTGAGTGATTACTGACATAATTCAATTAACTATTTATAGGTGTTCGCGCAGCAAATAGCCACGGCCAAAGCGTCAGCCGCGTCGTCTGGTTTTGGGATTTCTTTGAGTCCGAGCAGTATTTTGACCATTTTTTGAACTTGCGCTTTATCAGCCCGGCCATAACTAGTCACCGCTTGCTTGATTTGGAGGGGCGTAAATTCGGCTATTGGAATTTTTGCTTGGCTGGCTGATAAAAGAGCCACGCCCCGCGCCTGGCTGACTTTAATGGCTGTCTTTAAGTTTTTAAAAAAGAAAATATCTTCTATGGCAATTATATCCGGCTTATGTTTTTTAATAAGTTTAGCGATTTGTTGATGCGTTTCTTTAAGCCGTTCTGCTGTAGAAAATTGCGGACTTGTTCTAATACATCCATAATCAATGGCTCTTAATTCGCTTTGTTTTTTAATGACTCCATACCCTGTTGCCGCTGTGCCAGGGTCTAGGCCTAATATAGTCATGTTAGAATGTTGAAGATGTTAGAATTATTGGATCACCCGTTTTATTATTAAACAATTCCAACAAGTGAGCAAAGCGAACGATCTAACACTTCTAACATTTATTTTAAATTACTGTATATTTCATTCACATCATCGTTTTCATCCAAGGCCTCAAAAAGTTTTTCTAATTGCTGTTTGTTTTTTTCATCACTAATTTGAAGCGGGTATTTGGGAGACCATTCAGCGCCTTTTTTCTCAAACAGATATTTCACGCTTCCGGTATCAGCCAATTTTCCGTTATGCTGACCTAAAATCTTTTTTATTTCAGAAAGAGTTCTATTTTTATTATCCGTAATCCCTTCAATAATCAAAGCCATGCCATTCGGCCCATAGGCCTCATAAACAAATTCTTCTAATTTTTCTCCTCCCAGCTCCCCCGCTCCGCGCTTAATCGCTCTTTCTATATTATCTTTGGGCATATTAAATTCCTTGGCTTTTTCAATAGCTCCTCGCAGTTGAATATTTGTTTCCGGGTCTTTGCCTTTTTCCTTAACAGCCATAATAATCATTTTGGAAATCTTTGAAAAAATCTTTCCCCGTTTTTTATCCTCAATGGCTTTTTTGTGTTTTATGGAAGAAAAGTGTGAGTGCCCAGACATGCCTCAATGGTATCATTTGAAGAATTAGAGTGTCAATGAAATGAAAAAATAAATAAATCCTCGTTTCTGTGAGGATTCGCTGTGTCTATAAAGGGCATTTACGAAAATTAGAGCCTTATAACAACTTATTTTGTTCCGTTTGATTATATTTCACCCCCAAGTGTTCATAAGCCAATTTAGTGGCGACGCGGCCGCGGGGAGTGCGGGCCAAAAAACCAAGTTGGAGAAGATAGGGCTCGTAGATTTCTTCAATGGTTTCTTGTTCTTCGCTCGTGGCCGCGGCTAAAGTCTGAAGACCGACCGGCCCGCCGTCAAATTTTTTAATGATGACTTCCAAAATAGAGCGGTCTGTCGGTTCAAGGCCTAATTCATCAATTTCCAGCATTTTCAGAGCTTGCCTGGTAATGTCTTGATTTATAACGCCATCGCCTTTAACCTGACAAAAATCACGGACTCTTTTTAAAAGCCGGTTAGCCACCCGCGGCGTGGCCCGGGCTGTTTGGGCGATAATTTTTAAAGCGCTTGGCTCAATCTGGACGTTTAAAATATTGGCCGAGCGGCTGATGATTTTTTCAATATCTTTTTGTTCATAAAAATCCAAACGATAAGTGGCGCCAAAACGGCTTCTTAATGGCGAGGATAAAAGTCCAATGCGGGTGGTGGCGCCGATTAAAGCAAAACGGGGCAAATCAAGCCGCAGGATTTTGGCTGACGGCCCTTTGCCGATGATAATGTCCAGCTTATAATCTTCCATGGCCGGATATAAAATCTCTTCAATGTTTTTATTGAGTCGATGACATTCGTCCACAAAAAGAATATCTCCGTCTTGAAGCGAAGTTAGAATAGAAGCCAAGTCCCCGGTTTTTTCAATGGCTGGTCCTGAGGTGACTTTAAGGTTGGCTCCTATCTCTTTGGCAATAATATGCGCTAAACTCGTTTTACCAAGCCCCGAACTTCCATATAAAAGCAGGTGTTCAACGGCCTCGCCTCTTTTTTTAGCCGCCTCAATCAGGATTTTTAAATTATCTTTGATTTTTTCCTGCCCGGCGTACTCATTAAACGAGCGGGGCCTTAAAGTAATATCTAAATTGCGGTCTTCCTGAAGTTCCTTTGGTGAAGTGATAGGGCTTGACAAATTATTCATAGTTTGATAAAATAAGGGTAATAATCCGCTTGATGAATCTTTATGGTTAAGAATAACAGAAAACATTAATAACATCAAATTTCTTCCATTTGAGTTTCTAAAACACCCGCTAAACTGTAGGCAATAAGGGCCCCATTTTTAATGCAGGGTTCGATAGGGGCTTTATCTTAGTTTCGGATAATCTGGCTCCGGCTGGATTACTCCTCGGAATGGCCTTTTCTCTCTGTCCTTGAACAGAGAGTCGTTGCCTACAGCTTAGCGGGTATTTTTATTGACCAACTATTCTTTCCACTTCTTCTAAGGCCGTAATTCCTTCAAGAACTTTTAAAACAGCGTCCTGATACATAGTCATTGATCCTTGTTTTTGCGTAAAAGCGAGAATTTGGGCGTGAGAAGGAGAAACGCTGATTAGTTTTTCCATTTCGTCTTCTACTATAATTATTTCAAAAACGCCGATTCGGCCTTTATAGCCGGTCTGGTTGCATTGTAAACATCCTTTGGCTTTATGAATTTTAAGATTTTGATTCAAAGCCGGGCGTTCAATCTCTTGAGGCAGTCCTTCAAGAGCTTTTTTTATTTGAGTAAATTGTTTAGCCGAAGGAGAGAAAGCGACTTTGCATTTTAGGCAGATTTTTCTGACTAATCGTTGGGCTATTATTAAAGTTAAGGCCGAAGCGAGGATTGGCGCTTTGGCGCCTAATTCCGTAAAACGGGGCACGGCGCCGGCCGCGTCATTGGTATGAAGCGTGGAAAAAACCAGATGTCCGGTTAAAGAGGCCTGAAGAGCCGTTTCAGCCGTGTCTCTGTCTCTAATTTCGCCGACTAAGACCACATCCGGGTCTTGTCGAAGAATGGCCCGCAGCCCCTTGGAAAAAGTATAGCCCCTTTTTTCTTCTACCTGGGTTTGGGCGATATTTCCCAGATGATATTCAATCGGGTCTTCAAGGGTAATGATTTTTATCGTGGGATCCGCTAATTTTTTAAGACACGCGTAAAGAGTGGTGGTTTTTCCGGAGCCGGTTGGTCCGGTGGTTAAAATCATGCCATGGGGCTTTTCTATTTCTCTTTCAATAATTTCCAGACTACTCTTTCTTAGGCCCAAATCTTCCAGGTTTAATTTGATGGCTTGAGGATTTAAGACTCTCATTACGATATTTTCGCCGTAAGCGCCCGGCACCACCGAAACTCTCACTTCAATGTCATTTTGGCCAATTTTGATAGTAAAGCGTCCGTCCTGCGGTATGTCATAAATATTGAGCTGCATTTCTGAAAGCAGTTTTATCCTCGAGAGAATATATTTATAGATATTTGGAAATAAAAAAGCCACATCGTGGAGAACTCCATCAATGCGGTATCTTAAGGTGACTTTTTCTTCTTTCGGTTCAAGGTGAATGTCGGACGAATCAGTGGCTAAGGCCCCGACAATAGTCAGCTCCACTAATTTCGAAGGATCAATAGCCGGCACTTCAATGATTTTTTGCTTAAAAATTTCAAGATTTTTAATTTCTTTCTGGAATTGTTTGATTTTTTCAATGTCTATTTCTATTTTTCCGGTAATTCCCCCGGACGGCGGTACGAAATCTTTATAAGGCGCCCAAGCTTTTTCCAGCCCCCGAAGAGAAACGATAAACACTTTAATCTGATATCCTTTTTTCTCAAACTCCTCAAATATTCGTTTGGCTAAAGGGTTGCTTGGGTCTAAAGTTCCCAGCCAAAGCTGTTTTTCTCTTTTTTGGATAATGGCGACTTTCGCTTTTTTGGCTTTTGCTTCGTTTAAAAGAGACAAGATTTCAGCCCTTATTGGCGAGACGGTCAGATCTAAATACGAAAAACCAAGCTTATTCGCTAAATTTTTAGCCCTTTCTTCTTCTCCTTGATACTTCAGCCGGATTAACTTTTCCTGAAGAGATTTTGTTTTTGAATTTGAAGAAGCTAAAGTCATTTTTGTTTTCACTCTATCTTATTTTGACTCAAGAGTCAAATATGATAGACTATTTTTAATGAACGATTTAGAAATTATCACGGAAAACGAAAAAGAAACGCAAAAGGCGGGAAAATTTTTAGCCGAAGAATTATTTAAAAAAACCTCAAGAAAAAAAGCCGCGGTTATCGCTTTAAAAGGAGAACTGGGCAGCGGTAAAACTGCTTTTGTTAAAGGAATGGCCCAAGGTTTTGGCGTTAAAGAAAAAATTATCAGTCCGACATTTGTTGTTTTGAAAAAATACGGAATAAAAAATATAAATTTCTACCATATTGATTGCTACCGCCTCGTCGGACCAAAAGATTTAATAGATTTAGATTTTAAAGAGATTATCAATGATTCGGAAAATATTATTGCCGTTGAGTGGGCCGAGCGGGTGAGAGAAATTTTGCCCGGAAATAGTTTATGGGTGAAATTTGAGCATTGGGGGAAAAACAAAAGAAAAATAATTATATGAAGACTTTAATTCTTATTGACGGCAACGCTTTGATTCATCGAGCTTATCACGCTTTGCCGCCTTTAATCACTAAAAAAGGCGAATTAATCAACGCGGTTTACGGATTTACGAGTATTCTTTTGAAAGTTTTAAAAGAATTTGAGCCGGATTATCTCGCTTGCACTTTTGATTTAGCCGGACCAACCTTTCGGGACATTGAATACAAAGAATATAAAGCCAAGCGAGTTAAACCGCCCCAGGAGCTATACGACCAAATTCCCCGCATCAAAGAGGTAGTTAAATCTTTTGATATCCCGATTTTTGAAAAGCAGGGATTTGAAGCGGATGACATTATCGGAACATTGGTTTCAAAGATAAAAGCTAAACCGGAAATTAAAAGCATTATTGTCACCGGCGATCTGGATACTTTGCAGTTAGTTGACGATGATAAAGTGGTAGTTTATACTATGAAAAAGGGCATCAAAGATACGATTATTTACAACAAAGAGTCAGTTATTAAACGTTATGGTTTAGAGCCGAAACAAATAGTTGATTTTAAAGGGCTCAAGGGAGACTCCTCTGATAATATTTTAGGGGTGCCGGGCATTGGCGAAAAAACAGCCGTTGAATTATTGAAAAAATTCGGCAATTTGAAAAATCTTTATCAAGATTTGGGAAACGCGGATTTGAACCATAAACTCAAAGCCAAATTACTGGAATACAAAGAGCAGGCTTTTTTCAGTCAGTATTTGGCCACGATTAGAAAAGACGCGCCGATTGAATTTGATCTTAAAAAGTGCCAACGGGGAGAGTTTGATCGGGAAAAAGCAATCAGATTATTCAAGGAACTGGAATTTAACAGTTTGATTAACAGACTGCCTGTGGTATAATTATAATAAATAAATCAACGAATAACGAATCCTTTACGAACATACGAACATTATAGATTCGTAAATTCGTGACTGATCAGATGTTCGCTGACAATCACATGTCAAAAATTCTTTTAATTGAAGACGAAGAAATCATGATTGAGCTTCTTCAAAAAAAGCTGACGGCCGAAGGATATCAAGTTTCAGTGGCCAAAGACGGTTTAGACGGCTTGGAGAAAATGAAGCAGGACAAACCGGATTTAATTCTTTTAGATATTATTATGCCCAAAATGGGCGGTCTTGAGGTGATGGAGGAGATGAACAAAGACAAGGCATTATCCGCCATTCCCGTAATAATTATTTCTAATTCCGGCCAGCCCGTAGAATTAGGGCGAGCCAGGGAATTAGGAGTCAAAGACTGGCTGATTAAGACCGAATTTGATCCCCAAGAGGTTGTTGACAAGGTTAAAAAACAATTAGAGAAACAATAATTTAATGAATAATAAAGAAGAAAAAACAAAAATTTTAATCGTTGAAGACGATAAATTTCTTCGGGAGCTTTTAGTCCGCAAACTGGAAAGTTCGGATATGGAAGCATTGGTAGCCATAGACGGAAAGGAAGCTTTAAAAAAAATAAAAGAAGAGCCGGCTCAATTGATTTTACTGGATTTGATTTTGCCGGGCATGGACGGCTTTGAAATTTTAAAAGAAATTAAAAAAGACCCGGCCACGGCCAATATCCCGGTTATTATTTTAAGCAATTTAGGCCAGCGGGAAGAGGTAGAAAAGGGGATGAAGCTGGGAGCTGATGATTATTTGGTCAAAGCTCATTTTACGCCAGCCGAGATCGTTGATAAGATTAAAAATCTGTTAAGGCAGAAGAAAGCTGTTTAAAAGACAGAGAAAGACGGATGAGATAATTTTATTTATGAATCTCTTTGATAAAAAAATCGTATTTTTTATTTTGGGCACTGCCTTAGTTTTCGGGGCTTTTTTTGTTTGGGCTCTTGGCGGACGAAGTATTGAGATAAACAAAGAAAGAGAAATTAAATCAGAAGAGCCGGTTTTAAAATATCCCGCGAGTCCTCTTAGCGGTTTGCCTTGCGAGAATTATCATAGGCGGCCTATAGCGGTGATTTTAGCCGAAGATCCGGTTACCCGGCCTTTAGCCGGATTGTCAGAAGCGGATTTGGTTTTTGAGATGTCGGTGATTACCGGAAGCATTACCAGAATGATGGCGGTTTATGTTTGCGGCTCTCCTTTTGAGATTGGCTCGTTAAGAAGCGCGCGGCATGATTTCATTCCTTTGGCTATGGGGCTTGACGCTGTTTTAGCTCACTGGGGCGGGTCGCATTATTCTTTGGATAAATTAAACACGGGCATTATGGAAAATATTGACGCCCTAAAGAATCCTTTTAACGCCTTTTTTCAAAAAAAAGAAATTCCCCAGCCCCATAATGGTTTTACTTCCATAGAGCGGTTGATTAACAGCGCCGAAAAGCTTGTTTATAGATTAGAAGGAGAATTTGAAGGATACCCGCATATAGAACAAATAATAGATAATAGACAACAAATAGCTAAAGCATTAGAAATTAGTTATTCTTATCCTTATAATATTAGGTATCAATATAATTCCGAAACTAATTCTTATCTTCGCTTCAGGGCTGATAAACCCGAGACAGATAAAAATAATAATAAGCGGATAGAAGCCAAAGTTATCGTAATTATGCGGGCCGCTTCTCGGCAGATTGAAGGGCCGTATTACAATGACGTTGACGTGGAAGGAAAAGGAGAATGCCAGATTTATCAAAACGGGGAAGTTGTTTCCTGTGTTTGGCAAAAAGACAAGAATGACCCCAAAAGCAAACTTTATTTTTTAGACGAGTCCGGTCAGGAAATTAAATTTACGCCCGGCCAAATTTGGATAGAGATTGCGGAGCCGGACCAAAAAATAACCTGGCAATGAAAACAATATGTTAATCCTTCTTTACGGACAAGACACATATCGCTCGCGCCAAAAGCTAAAAGAGATTATTGAACAATACAAAAAAATCCATCAAAGCGGGCTGAATTTAACCCGATTTTCTCTTAAAAACGGGATAAGTTTTAATTTTGAAAAAATCAGAGAAATAATTGAAGCGGTTTCCATGTTTAATGAAAAAAAATTGATTATTTTAGAAGACGCTTTTGGGAACAAAGATTTTCAGGAGGTATTTTTAAAATACGTCAAGAAAAACAAATTTAAAAAAAACAAAGATGTTATTGTCGTTATTTACGAAAAAGGAAAGTTTCCGGTTTCGGGCTTTAAGTCTCAAGTAAATATGATTCAGGAATTTAAGTCGTTAGAGGGAGCCAATTTGGTTAAATGGATTGAAAATGAAGTTAAAAAACAAGGGGGAGAAATAGACAAATCATCGGCTCAAAAATTAGCTTTTTACGTTGGCGACGATCTCTGGCAAATGAATCAGGAAATAACCAAGTTAATTCATTATCAATCAAAGATAACCTCCGGGAGCGTTGATTTATTGGTCAACCCCAAGATTGAAACCGACATCTTTAAAACCATAGACGCTTTGGCTATGAGAGACAAAAGAACGGCTCTAATGCTTTTATATAAACATTTAGAACAAGGGGAAAAGGAATTTTATCTGTTAACTATGCTCGCTTACCAATTTCGCAACTTAATCAAGCTGAAAAGTTTGGTTGAGAGAAACATTCCTTATTACGCTCTGACTCAAAAAACAAAGATTCATCCCTTTGTGGTTAAAAAAACATGGGAGCAGCTTAGAAATTTTAATTTAAATGAACTGAAAAATATTTACAGAAAACTTTTGGAAGCGGAGACTGAAACAAAGAAGGGCCGTTTGGAAATAAGGGCCGCTTTGGATTTATTAATAACGGAAATTTGAAGAGAGTTGTAATTTTTGATAAAATAAAAGGACCAAATGAGCTTAATTATTGAGAAAAAACAAATAAAGAACTGGCTGAAAGAATTAAAAAAAGAATTTCAGGTGATTGACACGAGGAATTCGATTTTGCCCGCCAAGCAATATTTTTTACCCCCCAAAGAGGATATTTTTATTTTTAACAAAAAAACAAAGCGATTAACCAATTCTTCTTATCAGAGAAAAACGTTGATTTTCGGTTTGGATTTAAACGATTTAGAGGCAATGACTCAATTGGATGAAATAATGAAAAATCCCCAGCCGGACTTTTTTTATTGGCAGAAAAGAGAAAAATCAGTTTTAGTCGGTTTAACCGAAGAATCGTTTGGGCCGGCGCCCGGCGGCGATATAATTTTTAAAAAAATAAATCCTTATCAATATCAGGCGATGATTTTAACCGAGAAGGGTGAAGAAATAATTAACTCTCCCTTTTTTAAAAAAAATAAGACGCGCGCAAACGAAGACTTTAAGGATAAATTGGGTTCCTTTAGAAAAATACTTTTAGATTCAGAAGTTTTAGCCGACGCCGTGGCTTGGTCTATTGGCCATAAAATTTGGGACGAACTGGCTAAAAAATGTTTGAGTTGCGGCATTTGCACCTATGTTTGCCCTTTATGTTATTGTTTTTCCGTTGAAGATAAAGTGAACTTAGATAACGCAAAATGCGTTCGCTGTCGTCAGTGGGACGCCTGCACTTTGCCCCACTTCGCGCGGATTGCCGGCGGGCATAATTTTCACAAAACAATCAAAGAACGTTATTACAATTGGTTTTATCATAAGTTTGTCCGGGCTTACAGAGAATACGGCCGGTCTCAATGCGTGGCCTGCGGCCGTTGTCAAAGATACTGCCCGGCCGGCATTGACATTGAGAAAGTTTTATCGGAAATTTTAGAAGATTATAAAAAAGTAAAAAAATGAAAAATCTTTATCTGCCGTTTAAAGTAAAAATCGTTAAAACAGAAACGCTTTCTCATAATGTTAAGCTTTTTCGTTTGAAAAAAGATAAAGGTAAATTTTCTAAAGACAAAAATGACTTGGTTTTTACGCCCGGTCAGTTTGTTTTAATCAGTCTTTTTGGCTATGGGGAGTCCCCTTTTGGGCCGGCTTCTTCCCCTTATGAATCTTCTTATATTGATGTAGTTATCAGGGGGGTTGGAACCTTAACCGAAGCGCTTCATAATCTTAAACAAGGTGATGAAATATTTATGCGCGGTCCTTACGGCAATGGCTTCCCTTTGAAATTTATTGAAGGCAAGGATATGGTTTTAGTTACCGGCGGCTGCGGCATTCCGCCTATTGCCGCTTTGATTGAATATGTCAGAGCCAATAGAAATAAATTCGGCGGTGTTTATTTAATTTACGGCGCGAAAACCCCGGCTGATTTATTAATGAAAGACAGATTAAAAAAATGGGAAAAAGACATTAAAGTATTATTAACGGTTGATGAACCGGATAAAGAATGGAAAGGTTATGTAGGTATGGTCACTGAATTGATTGACGATATAAAAATTAACGCCAAAAACGCCGTGGCTTCAATGTGCGGCCCGGGGCCGATGATGGGCGCTTTAGAGAAGATTTTAAGACCCTTGGGCATTTCTGACCGGCGGATTTTTGTGAGCTTGGAAAGAAAAATGCAGTGCGGCATCGGCAAATGCCAGCATTGCGCGACCGGCGATAAGTATGTCTGCCAAGACGGCCCGGTTTTTTATTTTGATCAAATAGATAAAAATTGGGATTGATATAAATTTATGTCTAAACCACGCGTTGCCATTTACGACTTCACGGACTGCGAAGGATGTGAAGTGGAAATTATTTCTCTAAGAGAAAGGCTTTTAGCTTTGGAAAAAAGAATTGATATTATTAATTGGCGGCTGGGACAGGAAAGAGCTGAATTCGGACCTTTTGATATTACAATTATTGAAGGCACGCCGATTACCCAACACGAAATTGACTTACTTAAGTCTTTACGGGAAAATTCAAAAACTTTAATAGCTTTGGGCGCTTGCGCGGCTTTGGCCGGCATTCCGGCTATTGTTAAAAAAGAGGAGCGTGAAAAGTGGTATAAAAAAATCTATGGAGAAAAATATAAGCCGCGG
>MHNE01000023.1 GCA_001819605.1 Candidatus Portnoybacteria bacterium RIFCSPLOWO2_01_FULL_43_11 | reverse complement strand
TCAATTCCGGTATAAAAGAAACATCTTCCGGCGCCAGTTTTTCAGCTTTTTCTAAATAATCAATTACTTTTGGCCAATCTTTTTTCTCCCAAGTCATCTGGCTCATCCCAAGATAATTCAAATGATTATTAGGATTTTCCTTAAGTCCTTTTTGGAAATGTTCCTCTGCTATTTCAAACTCATTAAGGCGGAAATAATTTAGCCCCATTTTATAGAAAAGCTTGTCTTTTGGGCCGTCATCACTCCAAAGCTCTAATACTTCTTGATAACAGAAATTTGATTCTTCCCAAAGCCCCAGGCCATTTAAAAGATTTCCCATCACCTCAATTACAGCCATATCTTTTGGATTTTTCTTTAATCTGAATTCGCATAATCTTAAAGCGGTTTCTACTTGCCCGGTCGTGGCTAATTTCAACATCAATGTAAAGGCGAGTTCTTTTTTAATGTTTTCTCTGACTGCTTTAAAAGAACTTGGATTTTCTTTCGTCCTTTTTAAGGCCCCAAGATAATAATCTAATGATTTATTATAATCTTGGAGTTTAAAATAAACTCCACCCAAACTTTTAAGCATTTCAACCGACAGGGCAGGGCTCTTTTTAATTTCATCTTGCGATAAAAGATACAGGAATATTGAAAGCGATTCTTTAAATTTACCCTGTTCAAAAAGGGCAATTCCTTTTATATGCCACTGATAAAGCTCTTTGGTTCTTGTTTCGTGTTGTTTTTTTATTACTTTTTCCCGGGCCACCTTTTTCTTCCTAAACATTTTCACTTTCCTCCTTCCTATATTCTATTTTTGTAAGGAACCGTTAAATTGCAAACCATTTTATGGGCGCTAAATAATATTAACTTCTTTTTTGAATTAATTCAATAGTTTGGTCATAAATATCTTTTTGATTATTTAAAAAGAAACAAAATAGTTGAAATAAAGAGATAATTTTTGTATAATACTTGTGATGTTTAAAGTT
Organism: Candidatus Portnoybacteria bacterium RIFCSPLOWO2_01_FULL_43_11; assembly: GCA_001819605.1. Taxonomy (GTDB): domain Bacteria; phylum Patescibacteriota; class Minisyncoccia; order Portnoybacterales; family UBA2143; genus WO2-40-15. The sequence continues at coordinate 4,724 of MHNE01000023.1, read as the reverse complement.
TCTCCATCAGCCATTGGTTATCTTTTGGAATGCCCGCGCTGTCTTTGGCTTTTGGCTAATGAAGAAGTCAAGCGGCCGCGAGGCATTTACCCGTCTTTGCCGGACGGCATGGACAATATATTTAAGCTTTATTTTGACGAATACAGAAAAAAGGGCGATTTGCCGCCGGAGATTTCAGGAAAAATTAAAGGCCGGTTGTTTGACGATATGGAAAAGCTGGATATTTGGCGAAACATTGATTTTGGCCGAGGCGGCTTAAGAGCGCAATTTCCCGAGTACGATATTTTATTGGCCGGAGCCATTGACGAGCTTTTAATAGCGCCGGATGGAAAGTATATTATTTTTGATTTTAAAACCCGCGGCTACCCAACCAAAGAAGACACTCACGAGCATTATCAGCATCAGTTGGATCTTTACGCTCTTCTTTTTGAAAAAAACGGCTTTGAGCCGGCTCCTAGGGGCTATCTTCTCTTTTTCTGGCCGGAAAAATACAGCCAAAGGATAGCTAATTTTAAGACAGAATTAGTAGAGATGTCAGTTAAACCCTCTCGCGGCGAGGAGATTTTAAAACAGGTTCAAAAAATTATTAAAGGCGATAAGCCCGGTCTTCACAGCGAATGCGAATATTGTCGTTACCGCGAATCTTATGGCAATAATTAATCTTATTCTCTACAGCTTTATAGCCGGACTTTCCACGGTTTTCGGCGTTTATTTGGTGCGCCGTTTTGAAAGTTTGGTTAAAAAAAGAATTATATTTCTGGTGAGTTTTTCCATCGGCGTTTTATTGGCCACGGCTTTTTTTCATTTACTCCCCGAGTCAGTTGAGCTAAGCCAAAGTTGGTTTTATTGGGCCTTGGGCGCGGTAATAGCGCTTTACTTAATGGAGCATTTTATTATTCTTCATTCATGCCAGGAAGAACATTGCGAGGTTCATAGCTTGGGCGCGACCAGTCTTTTGGGCATTGGTTTTCATTCTCTAATTGACGGAATTATTATTGGTTTGGCTTTTAAGATAAGTTTCGCGGTTGGCGTTTTATCCTCTTTGGCCGTGATATTTCACGAAACAGCCGAAGGGGTTTTTGTGTATACTTTTCTTCTTTACGATGAAACAGATAGGAAAAAAGCCCTTTTTTATTCATGGTTGGTCGCCTTAGCCACGCCTTTTGGCGCGATTATCACATTTTTAATTCTTGACCAAGTTCCGCGGTTTATTTTGGGCTGGTTTTTGGCCGCGGCCGCCGGAAGTTTTATCTACATCGGCGCTTCGGATTTAATTCCGGCCACTCATAAAGAATATAGTTTCTTAAATATATTTTTGGTTTTATTGGGCATTGCTTTTGTTTTAGGAATTGGGCGGTTTTTGGGGTAAAGTTTTATGCTAAGAAAAAATTCGTCATTTTATGTGGTTTGCGATAATATAAGGAGTCTGGAAAATATCGGCTCTATTTTTAGAACCGCTGACGCTTTAAGGATTGATAAGATTTTTTTAACCGGCATTTGCGGCCGGCCGCCCCAGGCAAAAATTTCTAAAGCCGCTTTGGGCGCGGAAAACTGGATTCCTTGGGAATATCATTCGCAGGCTTGGCGTCTGATTGATGATTTGAAAAAGCAGGGAGTTTTTATCACGGCTTTAGAGCAAACCAAGAAAAGTTTGGTTTATCATAAATTTAAGCCAAAATTTCCTTTGGCTTTAGTAATAGGCAATGAAATAAAAGGAGTTTCTTTATCGGTTCTTAAGAGAGCTGATAAACATATTCATCTGCCTATGTTTGGCAAAAAAGAATCTTTGAATGTGGCGGTGGCTTTTGGCGTAGCCGGGTACTGGATTAATCAGTGGCGATAAAATTGATATTTAAGATGCCTTCCTTTTTAAAAATCATCAAAAAATCTAAAAAATCAGCGGCCCGGCTGGGAATCTTAAAAACTTCGCACGGCCTCATACATACGCCGGCGTTTTTACCTTGCGCCACTCAAGCCGCGGTCAAAACTTTAACTCCAAAAGAGATTAAAGAAATAGGTTTTGAAGGAGTACTCTGTAATACCTATCATCTATATTTAAGGCCCGGCGAAAAAAATATCAAAAAACTGGGTGGTCTTCATAAATTTATGAATTGGTTTGGCCCGATTGCCACTGACAGCGGCGGGTTTCAGGTTTTTAGTTTGGGTTTTGGTCTTGAACACAGAGTTGGTAAGGTCTTAAAAGGAAGAGATGAAAACAATTTTAATGAAGAAAAAGCAAAAGGACAGCAGGCAAAATTGGCGGAAATTGACGAAAACGGAGTCAGTTTTATTTCTCATCTTGACGGCTCTATTCATCGTTTTACTCCGGAAAAATCAATCAGAATTCAGGAAGATTTAGGCGCTGATATTATTTTTGCTTTTGACGAATGCACATCTCCTTTGGCCAGTTATGGTTATACCAAAAAAGCCATGATAAGAACGCACAGATGGGCTAAAAGATGTTTAAAAGCCAAAAAAAGAAAAGACCAGCTTCTTTTTGGCGTGGTTCAGGGCGGGCCCTTTAAGGATTTAAGAAAAGAGAGCGCTAAATTTATTTCTGACCTGCCTCTTGATGGGATTGGGATTGGCGGCTCGTTTGGAAAAGACGAAATGAAAAAAACTTTAGACTGGATTCGTCCTTATTTGCCGGAAAATAAACCGCGGCATTTATTGGGCATTGGTTATTTAGATGATTTAAAACAGGCGATTAAAAGAGGTATGGATCTTTTTGATTGCGTTTATCCAACGCGCTTGGCTCGGCACGGAACTTTCTTGACCAATGAAAGAGAAATGAATATTTTTAAAGCGGTTTACCGATTAGACAAAGCGCCGATTGTGAAAAATTGCGCCTGCTATACTTGTCAGAATTTCAGCCGCGCTTATCTTCGTCACCTTTTTAAGGCCGGGGAAATATTGGGGTCGCGCTTAGCCACTTTTCATAATCTCTGGTTTATGAGACAATTTATAGAAGAAATTAAGCAGGCGATTAAAGATAATAAATTTTGAGAATTTCAGCCAAAGCCGGCTTTTGATAAAGGAGGGAATACAGATGAAACGCAGTACTTTAAAAATTTTGACAACAACAGAAGAAATCAAAGAAAGAGAAAAAGAATTTTTAGAGTTTTTAAAATCTCTGGCAATAGAGATTGATGGAGAATTTTTTCTGCCCAATGTCGCTACTATTAATTCTTATCAAAATTCCTCAAATGTGATTTTGGTAAATTTTAAAAAAGATAGGAAAATTATTCCCTTAGGTAAAAGATCAGAATTAGATTCTGATCTAATGAAGAGAATTGAAGAAAAATTAAATAAAGAGCCAGAGAAAAAGAAGCTCTGGTTTTGGAGAAATTTTTTTATGAATCCCTTAAGAGTCGAAGAAGGGAAGGGGAAAGGGAAATATTTTAAGAACACTTCTGTTCTTTATTGTATAAAATAAATCCCTATTCCTATAAGTCACAGGCCCTGTTAATTAAAAAACACAGGGCCCGTTTTAAAAATAAAAAATTGGAAATAATTTTAGAGTATGCTATACTTTTAATGAAAGGAAATTTATTTATGCCGAAAATATTTATTACTAGAGAAATTCCCGAAATCGGGATAAATTTATTAAAAGAAAAAAATTGGGAGGTGAATGTCGGGCCCGAAGGAATAATTTCGCGGGAGGAGCTTTTAGAAGGCGTGAAAGGCGCAGACGCCATTCTCTCAATATTAACTGAAAAAATTGATAAAGAGGTGATGTCAGCGGCCGGGCCCCAATTAAAAATTATCGCTAATTACGCGGTCGGCTATGACAATATTGATATGGCAGAAGCGAAAAAGCGGGGGATTTTTGTTACTAATACGCCTGATGTTTTAACGGAGGCGGTGGCTGAACACACCATCGCTTTGCTTTTTGCCGTTGCCGAAAGAATAGCGGAGGCAGATAGATATACGCGGGCTAAAAAATTTAAGGGCTGGGGCCCAAAACTTTTTTTAGGCGCTGACATAAAAGATAAAACATTGGGTATTGTTGGTCTGGGGCGAATCGGCTCTGAAGTGGCTCGCCGCATGCAAAACGGCTTTGATTTAAAAATTATTTATTACGATGTTTATAGAAATGAAGAATTAGAGAAAAAATTTAACATAGAATATAAAGAGCTTGATGATTTGTTAAAATCAGCGGATTTTATAAGTCTTCATACGGCTTTGACTCCTGAAACTCAACATTTAATCAGCGCTGAAAGATTAAAAATAATGAAATCAAGCGCTTATCTGATTAATACTTCGCGGGGCCCGATTATTGACGAAAAAGCTTTGGTTGAGGCCTTAAAAAATAAGACTATTTCAGGCGCGGCTTTGGATGTTTTTGAAAACGAGCCGGAATTAACACCGGGTTTAACTGAATTAGAAAATGTTGTTTTGACCCCGCATATTGCTTCAGCCACCAAAGGCACGCGGGACAAAATGGCCGAAATGGCCGCTCAAAATATTATTACGGCTCTAAATGGACAAACTCCGCCGAATTTGGTAAAATAAACAACAAATATGACGCCACAGATAGAAAAAATATATGTAGGCGGCTGGTTTCAGAGAACTAGTCTGCATCTCTCTGAAATTTACGATTTTCTAAGGGAAGCCGAATCTCCTTTAGATTTAGACAAGGATAAATTAAAAAATCTCCAGAAAGATTTAGAAATCAATTTTCTTGAAATGAAAGTGGAAGATTTTGAATACATAAACTTTAA
>MHNE01000022.1 GCA_001819605.1 Candidatus Portnoybacteria bacterium RIFCSPLOWO2_01_FULL_43_11 | reverse complement strand
GCCTGCCTTTCTTAATAAATCAGGCGCGACTGCTCCGGCCGTTGAATGACCCGAGTCAATGACCACTTTAAATTTTTTTGATAAAGGCAGTCGTTTTAAAATATCATCAAAATACGGTTCTCTGATATCATATTTTTGGATTTTACCGGTCGTTTCAGCCGGTTTATAATCTTCCGTTTCCACTATCTTTCTTAGTTCCTGAAGATTCTCGCTCACTAAGGTTTCGGAAAAATCATTAGCGAACTTAAAGCCGTTATACTCAACCGGATTATGCGAGGCGGTGACGTAGACTCCTCCCTGACAATCCAAATGGTATTGCGACCAGTAAAAAGTGCCGATAAGATTCATTCCTATGTCAAAGACATCAATACCGGTCCAAATAAGCCCTTCGCTGACTGCTTGGCAATATTCTGGGCTGGTGGCTCTTGAATCGTATCCCACCACTGCTTTTTTAATGCCTTGTTGTTTTAAAAAGGCGCCGAAGGCCCGGCCGATATGCCTAACAATTTCCGGGTTTAAATCCTGATTAACTATGCCTCGCAGGTCATAGCCGCGAAAAATATAAGGATTGATTTTCATGTTACAGTGTATTTTTTTAGATCTTCTACTGCTTCTTGATTTAAAACCTCGCACGGCTTACCCCAATGATAAGAGATAAAATCATCACCATTTTTTCTCCAAGAAATTACACAGAGTTTTCTTAATCTGTCGTTAAACTTTATCCGGCCGGTCACTGAACCAATCATCATCACATGAAAACTGTGATGCGGTTTGGCCCAACCTGGAATTAATTTAGCTTTTTCCGGCATTTTAAATCTTTCTTGAATCATTTTTCTAAGTTCTTTAACAGGAACATTGTTTAATAATTCATTGCCGATCCAATAAGCCCTCACCACTTGTTCATCAAAAGGGTCGCCGATATTATTGGATTTAGCAATCAATTTATAATAAGCATACGAGCCCTCAAATTGTTCTAAAATTTCTCTTACTTTTTTTTCAGGAGTATCTTTACCGGATAAAAAATCTAAAAGAATTTGAGCGGTATTTCCCTTTTGCGGCCCGCAAAGACCAAGTTGGTGAGGTTTAATAGAATAGCGGATAGCTGTTTTTAGTCCTTCCATATTATACCCTTTCTACTTTTAAATTTTTGAAATAACTAATTTTTTTAAATATATCAATAACTAAGATTATGCCTAGACTGATTAATAAAATTCCGCCTACCTCGAAGATGGTTAAGCTTTTACCTTGAAATAATGTAAGCAGAGTCGTAATGGGGGCGCCTAAAGCTAAGACGCAAGCCGCTACTGAAACTCGCACATATTTAAGGCCGGAATACCAAGTGAGGACATAGCCAAAAAGAAGAACAGCCGTAATTAAAACCCAGCCGATTTGATTAAGATTAAGAGCGGCAACTGATTGAAACTGACCTGTTATCAACCAAAAAACAGCAATAAATAAAAATCCAAAAAACATTCTGCCCCAGCCAAGAATCCGTGGGGAAATGGTGGAAAGAGCTTTTTTAGAAATGATTTGCTCGCCGGCCCAGAAAAGAGTGGCTATAAGAATTAAAAGGTCTCCTTTGTCCCAGACAGAGTTTAGGCCGATTTTTAAAAATAAGGCATTGCCCAAAACAAGAAAAGAAATGCCTAAAATTAAGCTTTTGCTGATTTTTTCTTTTAAAAACAAAAAGGCCAAAAAAGCCACAAAAACGAACATTGTTTTATGAATAAAAGAAGCTTCAGCGCCTGTACTTAGAGAAAGTCCTTTAAAGAAAAGAAGAAACGGAATACTGCCGCCAATAAGACCAATTACTATTAAGGTCAGCCATTGTTTTTTATTGAGTTTCTTAAGTGTTAACCATTCTTTAAAAGAAAAAATAGCTAAAAAAAGCAGACCAGCGGCTATAATATTTTTCAAGCCAGTGAAAATATACGGATTGATTACAGAAACGCCGAACTGATTTATATAAATAGAGACACCGGAAATTAAAGCCGTGCCTAAAATTAGAAAAATACCTTTTTTCTCGTTCATATTATTTATTATAGCAAATTCCCTAAAAATAGAAAAGCCGCGAAGAGAAATTATTGCTCTTCACTCTTAGATTTTTTTAAGATTTTCAATCCATAAAGATTTCCGTTTTGAAAACCAGAAATACTTAAACATTTATAGAAATGGGATTTAAACCCCGCAGCTGCCGCCGCCTTGAGGCGCTTTTTCAATCAGATTATTGTCAGACAGCCATTTTTTGGTTTTGGCAAAGCCGGAGCCGGAAGAATATTCGGGGCCGACAATTATTTTAGGATCCACATCTTTAAAATCCAAACCATCTTTTGCTTTAAAATAAAGGGCTAAATCAAAGTATTGCTGGGGAAACCAAAAACCGTTAAAATATTTGGCCGCTTCATACATTTCTGAAACTGAAGCGTCATTAGCCGCCATTAGCTCCAAAACGCCCAAAAGAGCCATGCCGTGGTTGCAGTCCGGAAAAGCCGTGGAATTATTACAGCAGGGCCGAAAAACATTATTGGTCACTTCGTCCACTTTGGCCTGCTGTTCCGGATTAAGTAAAATTATTTCCGATTTTGAATAAAAATCCATTGTGTCTTTTGTCCCGATTGTCCAGCCGCCGGTGGAAGCAAAAGAACCAATTTGGTCTTGGCCGTATTTAGTAATTGCTCCCTTATCAAGAATAGGATTTTTATTAGCCAAGCCCAAGGCCCAGAAAAAATTCAGCAAAAAGTGGGCATTATCTTGATTGACGGTAATTTCTTTATCCGCTCCTTGGGTTAAGATTTTAATTTGCTCTTCGGTTAAAGGAGAACCGGAGCGAGCGTAAATATCTTTAAACTTCTCAAAATCAATGGCCCCGCTTTCTAAGAGTTTTGGCCCGATATTCCCGTATTTCGCCTTAATCGTATAGCCTTCTTCCGGATTAACTTGGGAAAAAAGGATTTGAGAGTCAGAGCTGTTTATCGGCGTTTCCGTTTCCGGAGATATTTTGGATAAATTGTCTTTTTGAGAAAAATTAAATCCAAATTCCTGAAGAATAAGCGGCAAAGCAAGAATAATAAGAAGCGCCAAAAGAACCAAAGCCAACGGCTTGAGCGTTGAAATAAAAGATTGAAGCTGATTGTTAGAATTATTTGAGTTTTCCATAAAATTAGCCACTAGCCATTAGGGTTTAGCGACTAGGATATTTGTTATTAACTAAGGCGCGACATTGGCTGTTAATCTCACTTCAGCTTTTTCGTTTCGCGGGTCATTGGTTGAAAACGAGACAACCCTTATTGCTTGACCGGTTCCCTCCGGGCCGTGAAAAGCCGGGTCAAAAACGACTTCTAAAAATCCAGTTTCTCCGGCCGTGATTTTTGAGGACCAAAAGGAAGAGTCAGTATGCATACTAAATGTCGGGCTTTTTATTTCTCCTACTCTTAGCACGGCGCTGGTGCAATCACAGGAAGTTTTAATATCTTTTATTTTTAAATCGCCGTCGCCCGTGTTTTTAATTTCATAAGTGTAATTTATCGGCCCATTAGCCATAGAAATATCGCCGGCGTCGTATTCTAAAGGATTTATTTCCATCTTCGGCGCGCCTTGAGTTTTCGCCGGCGAATAACTCATCAGTCCAAAAACTATCCCGCCAATAATTGATATTAAAGGAAGACCAATCGCAATTATTTTTTTAGTCTTTTTGCGTTGCGCCAAGCGAAGCCGCTCATTTTCTTTTTCCTGCCGCTTTAATAATTTTCGTTCTTTTTTAGTTAAAATATTTTCTTCCATTTTATGTTATAACTAATTATTATTTTTCCAATAGAGCTGATTCAATGACGGCTTTGACAGAGGCATAAGGTTTGGCGCCGCTTAGTTCAAATTTTTCGCCGTTTGGAGCAATAACAATACTAAAGGGAGTGCCGCGGCCGCCGGAATTAATCGCGTCTTCTACATCGTTTAGAATTAGTTCTTCGTATTCGCCGCTTTCTAAGCATTCATTAAACTTTTGTTCGTCAAGGCCGATGTCTTTCGCGATCCGCGGCAGTATTTTAGGGTCAAGTTGGTTATTGCCCGGCGTGATTTCGTATATTTTATCAACATACTCCCAGAATTTATTATTGCCGCCGAGTTCATTCGCGCATTCAGTAGCTTCAGCTTCTTTGACCGCCTTGGGATGAATTTGGACTAAGGGAAAATGGCGGTAAACCCAGGCCACTCGGCCGTCTTTGCCGTATTCTTCAATCATCTGCTGCATGGTCGGGTGGAAACTTTTACAAAAAGGACATTCAGTGTCGGAAAATTCCACTATTTTTACAAGCGCGTCGGGATTGCCCCGAATATGGTCTTTAGAATCAATTGGTCTGACATTTTTAATAGTTATTGAATCAGCGGTCGGCTGTTCGTCTTTATCGCTGTCTTTCGGGGCTATTTGTTCTGAAACGCTTCCTAATTGCGATGAATTATTGCTTTGAGTATAAATAACCGCTCCGGCGATTATGAGGCCGGTAATAATAATCGCTCCGGGAATTAAAAATGGATTTTTATTTTGCGTATCAGTCATAAAATTACTTTAATTATTTTTTGATTCATCTTTTTTAAACAGTCTTTGCCAAAAACCTTTCTTTTCAATTTTTTGACTTTCCCGTTCTTTGTTTTGGTTTTTTAATTTTTCAATAGTCTCCGGCGACACTTCGCAAAGGGGGCAATTTTCTTGAATTTGATTTTGTTTTTCTTCTGTCATATTTTTTTAAATAAAAAATATCAATATCCCGGCGCCTAAAGCAATCATTAAAATTCCCATCACCAGCTTTTCGGCCCTTTCATTTCTTTGCCGCCACTGGGCGAGCTTGGCCAGAGTAATCGGATTGGTAGAAAGAATCAAAAGAATAATCAGGGGCATGACAAACATCAAATTATAAAGCAAAAGATATAAAAAACCGGTAAAGTAAGTGGTTTTTGAAGCTAAAAGAGCGGTAACCGCCGCGTAAATGCCGCCAGAGCACGGAATTGAGCAAAGTCCGACCAGAAAGGCCGCTACTATTATACCAGGCAGAGTCGCTTTTGTTAAGAGTTTTCTTACTTTCTCGCCGGAAAACTTTGGCATTCGCAAATGAATCGGCAGTTGAGGAAATAAATACTCTTTTAAATGAACAGCGCCTAAAAAAATTAAAAGCCAGGAGCCGAGCTTGGCAAAAAAGTGGGGCTGGCCGAAAAAAACAATGCCTGAAAAAAGACCAACGCCCACGGCCAAGTAAGTCAGATAAATCACGAAAATATAAACCAGACCCAAGACAAAGACATTTTTAAAAGTCCGCTGAAAACTTAAAAGAAAAGCGATAAAAAAAATCAGGATGGCAATGGCGCAGGGGTGAATGCCGTCTAAAAACCCGGTCGTGGCCACCAAAGGAATCATTACTTTCGGGTCTGCTATATTGATGTTTCCCAAAATATTATCCAACATAAGTTATTTTACATAAGAAGAAATCGTGACTTCAATTTGGGGATTGATAGGATCATTGCTTTTTATATAAATGATTCTGTCTTGGTCTCCCCGGCCGTGCGAGCCGCTCATGGCTCCGCTGTCGTAAGTGACTAAAAGTTCAGTCTTTTGGCCTGGACTGATTATCTCTTGAGCGGCTTTGGCCGTGGTGCAGGCGCAGGAAGTGGCCACTCTTTTAATTTCTAAAACTTCCTCGCCAATATTTTTAATTATAAAACTCTGTTTAACGATTTGGCCGTAATCAATTTCTCCAAAGTCAAAAGATTCGGGGCTGATTTCAATTTTTGGCAAATTCCCTTCTTTGTTTTGAGCGCCGGGAATTGCTTTAAAATAGCCGTAAATCGCAATGCCAACGATAATTAAAATTAAAACAATAAGACCTGTTTTTGATTTCATAAATTTAGTCCACTTGATTTAATTCAATGGTTACTTTTTTCTCAAAATCAATCGGGTCATTGGAAAATACGGAAATTTCTCTCGTGGCCGGGCCGCGGAAATCCGCGTGGACATCCGGGTCGTAATAAACTTTAAGTTGGGTTGTTTGACTTGGCGGAATAACTGTTTGCCAATCCCCTACCTCTTCATTGACGCCGTGGCCGGGCATATTAAAAATCGGCCCTTCTTGATTATCAAAAATAATGGAGGCGGAAGTACAGCCGCAGGAAGTTTCTAATTTAGTAATTATCAAATCGCTCTGTCCTTCGTTTTTTAAATTAAAATAAGTGATAACCTTCCCTTGTTTTTGACTTACCTCTTTAAAATCATAAGAGTCTGGAGAAGGAGAAATTATTGGTCTATCCGTCGGCGCGGTTTTTATTAATTCTTCTTTTATTTCTTCTTGCTTGGTTTTGTCGGCAAAAGAGTTTATTCCGTATTTTTTGACGTAAGCCAGAATAATTTCATTTTTATCAGCGCCTGTTTCAACTTGAGAATCAATATAGTTTATTCTTTCCTCAGCCATTTCGCAACAGATGTTGTTTTTGTCCAAAGGCAGGCCGCAGCAGGGACACAAAAACATTTGGTAAATTTCTTCAGCGGAAACATTTTTTATCAGAGACCCGCTTGAAGCAGTCTGGTTTTTTCCCAAAGGAGCGCTTTTCTGATAAATCTGCCCAAAATAAAAAATCAGGCCGAGGATTAAAACAGCGCCTAAAAGATGATAATAATTTATTGATTTTTCTTTCATAGTGAATTTATTATATCTTAAAGATTTGTTAGGGCAAATATTTTAGATAATAATTCCGCCGCCCAAGCAAGCTTCTCTTTTGTAAAATACGGCCCACTGACCGGCTGTTACGGCTCTTTGGGGCTTTTTAAAGACCAAGCGGGAGATATTATTTTTAGCCGGAAAAAGAGTGGCCGGAGCCAAGTTTTGCGCGTAGCGGATTTTTGCCCTGACTTTAATCGGTTTATTTAAAGATTTTTCGGAAGTAAGGTGAACATTGGAAAGCATCATTGCTTTTTGGTAGAGAATCGGGTCTTCCGGGTCGTGGCTGACAATCAGAGTGTTGTTTCTTTTATCAAACCCGACAACCCACCAAGGCCCGCCAGCCAAACCGATTCTTTTACGCTGGCCAACGGTATAAAAATGCAAGCCCCGATGTTCTCCCAGAGTGTAATTTTCTTTATCCCGAATGAATCCGGGCTCAAAACCGATTTCATCTTTCAAATAATGCGGAATTGATTTGGCGCTCACAAAACAAAGATTTTGGCTTTGTTTTCTTTTCAGAAAAAAATCAAAACCGTTCTTTTTTGCCATACCGTAAACCTGCTCTTTTGTATAATCCCCTATTGGGAAAATTAATTTCTTTAACTGCTCCTGATTTAAAAGACAGAGAAAATAACTTTGGTCTTTATTTTTATCCTTAGCTTTTGAAAGTTCGGTTTCTCCTGTTTTTAAATTTAACTTTTTTCTGGCGTAGTGGCCGGTGGCGACATATTTGGCTTTAAATTTTTCAGCCGCTTCAAATAATTTTTTAAATTTTAAATCACGGTTGCAGATTAAGCAGGGACTGGGCGTTTTTTTCTCTTTAAGAAGAGAAGCAAAATATCCTATCACCTCGTTTTTAAATTCGGAAGAACAATCAATAATATAATGAGGCGCGTTAAATTTCCTGCAGATATTTCCGGCGATTTCAAAAGATTCTTTACTGCAGCAGACATTTTCTTTAAGCAGATTTTTCTTGTTTTCCCAAGACGCGTATTTTAAGGAAACTCCAATCGGCTCATACCCTTGTTTTTTTAAAAGCATTAAAGCCACGGAGGAATCTACTCCGCCGGACATGCCGACTATTACTTTTGTTTTTCTTTTTCCGTCCATTTTTTATATCTCTCTTCTATGACTTGTTTGGCTCTTTCTATTTTTTGGTGTTTTTCTCTCAAATCTCCCGGAACAGGTTTTTTACCCATAGAGAGATAATCATAAATTGCTTCAGAGAGAGCGTCAATGGCCAGAAGAGAGCAATGAATTTTTATGGGCGGCAAATCGCCCAAGACCTTGATAACTTGTTCTTTATTGATTTTTAGGGCATTTTCAATGGTTTTCCCTTTGGCTAAATCTGAAATCGCGCTGCTGGTTGAGATGGCCGCCACACAGCCGTAAGTCTCGTAGGAAACGTCTTTAATCACTTCTTTTCCGTTTTTATTTTCTACATTAAGATAAAGCCACAATACGTCGCCGCAAACAATGTTTCCCACTTTGCCCAAGCCGTTATATTTTTTAAGCCGGCCGTAATTATGGGGCTTTTGGAAGTGTTTCATCACTTCTTTTGTGTAACCGGTCTGGTTCATAATGTTCTTATAACTAAGATTTAAACGGCGAGAGTTTTCTTAATCTTTCAACCGCGGCCGGTAAAACTTTGAGAAGTTCATCAATGTCTTTTTCCTTGGTCCATTTACCCAAAGTCATTCTTAAAGAGCCGTGCGCTTCCTGCGGCCTTAATCCGATAGCTAGAAGAATATGACTCGGTTTTAAATCAGTGGAAGAACAAGCCGAGCCGGTGGTGGTCATAAATCCGTAACCGTCAAGCTGAAGAACCAGAGACTCCCCTTCAATAAAGTCAAATCTGATATTAACATTATTCGGCAGTCTTTTTTTAGGGTGACCGTTTAAATGCGAGCCGCTTATTTTTTTAAGAATATTTTCAATCAGTTTATCCCTTAAATGAGTTAATCTTTTAATTTCTCCATTCATTTCTTTTTGGCGAATTTTAATTGCTTCTGAAAAACCAACCACCGCCGGCAGGTTGACGGTGCCGCCTCTTAACTTGAATTCATGCGCTCCCCCGTGAAGGATCGGCTCAATTTTAACTCCTTCTTTTATAAACAATAGGGCCGCTCCTTTTGGCCCGTAAATTTTATGAGAACTGCCGGTTAATAAATCAACATTCATTTTATTGACGTCAATCGGAATTTTGCCAAAACTCTGGGCCGCGTCAGTGTGAAAATAAACTCTATTTTTCCGGCAAATTTGGCCGATTTCTTCAATTGGCTCAATAGTGCCTATTTCATTGCTGGCGTGAATAACAGACACAAGAATCGTATCTTTTTTAACGGCTTTTTCTACATCAGCCGGATTGACCAAACCAAATTTATCAACCGGCAATTGGGTGATTTTAAAGCCCTGCTTGGCCAGCCAGTTCGCGCTTTCTAAAACGCAGGGATGTTCTATGGGAGAAATAATAATATGTCTGCCTTTTTCCTGATTGGCAAAAGCAACGCCTTTTAAAGCCAGATTATTGCTTTCCGTGGCGCTTGAGGTAAAAATTATTTCTTTTGGCCTTGCTTTGATTGAGCCGGCGACGGCTTCCCTGCTTTTTTCCAAAACTTCTCTTCCTTCCTGACCAAAGCTATGAAGCGACATCGTATTTCCGAATTTCTCGCTGAAATACGGTTTCATTACTTTCATTACCCGGGGATCAACCGGCGTCGCAGCCGCGTAATCAAGATAGATTTTTTTTCTCATAACTTCACTACTATAACAAAATTAAAATTCTTAGTCAAATTAAGTTTAAAAAATTTAGGGCGGTATTTTCTACCGCCCTTTTAAACTTAGTCGTATAATGTGTCTTTTTTGTCTTTATTATGAGGACAAATCCATTTTGTACACCCACCGCAAGCGCTTTGGAATGTCCCATTCCAGCAATCAGCTTCGCAACCATATTTTCTTAACCTTTCTATTTCTTCTTCTTCCGCCATTGTTGTAGTCAATACTTTTATGTTTTCCATATTTATCACCCTCTAAACTAAAAAAGAGCTGTTTATTTAAAAGTACTACCAACACAACTTTTGTCAATCATTTAAACTATTTTTAAGATAACTAACAAAAATCATCTTGGTTATATTTAAAACAAAAACCGCCGAAGCTAAAAGATATTCTTCGGCGGTTTAATGCGGGAAACTAATGCTAATATTATTTTACTCATCTTTTTGGTTTTTCGTTTCTCTTTTAATAATGCCCCAATGATAAAGGTATAAAGGCAGGCCGATTAAAATCATAGCCAGATTCAAAGAAGCGTTTCGGTGCCTTTTGCTCGTTATCGGGTCAATTTTCGCCCTTGTTTCCTGCCAATTGTTATATTCATTAATCCATTGGTCAATTTGGTTTTTTTCTTCCTGGGACAGTTTAATTTCTTCCTGTTTTGGTTCTAAAATTTCGTTTTCCGGTTCAGCGATTTTTTGAACTCTGATTGGCGGATAGAGCGGCTGTTTATTAAGTAATCGTTCTTCTTCCTCGGCTTTAGTGAAAATAAAGGCCTTTAATCCCATATCCAAAAACCGAACGCCACTGATGATTAAAAGCGCCAAACCGACTAAAGTAAATAGATAAAGATAAATTGTTCTAACCAAAGAATGTTTTTTCATAATTTAAATTTTCCCCACTAAATTTAGGCCGGGTTTTAAGGTTTTTTTACCCGGTTCCCAGCTGGCCGGGCAAACCAATCCCTTGTGTTCATTGACAAACTTAGCGGCCTGAAGTTTTCTTAAAAGTTCTTTAATGGAGCGGCCAATGTCATTAGTGTGCATTTCATACGCTTTGAGCTCGCCATTGGGAGCGATAATAAAACTGGCCCGCAAAGAAAGGCCTTCTTCTTCAATATAGGTGCCGAATTCGCGGCAAAGTTTCCCCGTTGGGTCAGCCAGCATCGGAAACTTAATTTTTTTAACGGCCAAAGACCTGTCGTGCCAGGCCTTATGAGCAAAAGCCGTATCAGTTGAAACGCTCAATATCTCCGCGCCTAATTTTTGAAATTCTTTGTAATGCTCCGCGGCTTCTTCCAGTTCAGTCGGGCAGATAAAAGTAAAGTCAGACGGATAAAATAACACTAAAAGCCATTTCCCCTTATAAGCGGAAAGTTTGATTTTTTTTATCTTGTCTTTATAATAACCGTCTAACTCAAAATCAGGAATTTTTTGATTAATTTTAATCATAAAAATCTCTAATCAATTTTTGTTAGGCCAGGGTTTTTGTCTGCGTCTGACTCGGAGCATTTTTGGCCTCATAAAATATTTTTGCGATTTCATCTACTGCTTCTACTAATTTTTGAGCCGCTTCTCCGTTTACTTCCTGCTTATTTTTTGAGCAAAGCTTTATTGCCTGCCAGAAAGTATTGTGAAGATTGGGAAATTTTTCCAAGTGCTCCGGCTTAAAGAAATCCGACCATAAAATTTCCAGTTCTTTTTTGCAGAGCTGGGCGTGTTCTTCTTTTACGGCAATTCTTCGCGAAACGTTGTTTAAATACCCTAGCCGCGCGTTTTTATCGCCGTGGTCGGTCATTTCTAATCCGTTTAGCTGTTCAACCATTTTTAAAACAGTTTTAGCCGCTATTTGGGCCGGCAGCGGATCATAAATACCGCAGGGAATATCGCAGTGGGCCAGACGGACGATAATCTTTGGAGTTTTTATAAACATATTATTGAGTATAATAAAATTTAAGAAGATAATTTTTTAGCGATTTCGGTTAGATGTCTGCCTAATCCCTTAGCCATTTTTAATTCGTTTTCCGAGGGCATTCTCTCGCCCATTCCTCCGGTTATGGTTGAGGCGCCGTAGGGCGAGCCGCCGGTAATTTCGTCCATGGTCATTTGCTCTTTAAAAGAATACGGCAGACCAATCAAGACACAGCCGTGATGAAGAAGCATAGTCATGGTTGAAATAATCGTGGTTTCCTGGCCGCCGTGCTGGGTAGAAGTACCGGTAAAAACCGCGGCCGGCTTGCCGATAAGAGTCCCTTTTAGCCAATCAGCGCCGGTTTGGTCCCAGAAGTTTCTCATTTGAGCGGTCATATTGCCGTAGCGGGTCGGTACGCCCAGAATCAAACCGTCAATGCCCTTAAGGTCATTATTCGGATCAGCTATGGGAATATCCTTCATCGTTTCTTTCACTTTTTTAATGTTTTCGTCCCATTTGTTTTCCGGGATTAATTCAGCCGCTTGTTTAAGAATTGGTTCGCCGCCCGCTTCTTTAACTCCTTGGGCCACGGCTTTGGTCATAGCGAAAATATGGCCGTACATTGAATAAAATAAAATAAGAATCTTAGGTTTATCCATTGAATAAATTTATTTATGCTTTTGTCAATTTATATTCCCTTCTTTCTTTATATTCCTCTCTTTTTCCTTCATTCCATTGACGAATTGGTCTTAAATAACCGACGATTCTTGAATAGACTTCGCAATTTTGATAATTTCTTAATTCCGGAGCTTTTTCAAAACAAGCTCTGCATTTTAAAACAGATATGCTTCTTTCGCCTTCTTTATAAACGGCCAAGACCCCGTTTTTTATTGTCTTATTTTTAACCAGAATTTCTTTTTGGCAGTCGTGGCAGTAATTATTTAAACCGTTCATATTTTTTCTTTTTGATGTCATCTCTTAGCAATTTTTACAATCGCCGTAGAGATAAATCTGATAATTTTTAATTTTGCCGACCTTTATTTTTTGAAGATTTAAGCGGCCGATATTTTCAAAGACATCAATTACCTTTCCGCATTTTTCGCAAATAAAATGGGAGTGTTTTGAGATATCCCCGTCCCAGCGGGCGGTTTCGGTTGAAATTTCCTGAATCTCCCCTTTTTGTTTCAGGGTATTTAAGTTTCTATAAACCGTGCCCAAGCTGATTTGAGGCAGTTTCTTTTTCGCTTCTTTAAAAATTATTTCAGCCGAAGGATGGCTTTGAACGCTTTTAAGATAATCTAAAATAATCTTTTTCTGGCAAGTGAGTCTTTCCATATATTTAATAATTATTCCTATTTACAGGTTATTACTATTAGAGGGGGCTGTCAAGAGCCGGGCTGTGGATAATTCCGATTACTCCAACAATTCCCCCACTTCTTTTTTTCCTTCTTCCGTTTCTTTTGCCTGCTCTTTGTCTTCTTTAAACAGCAAGGCCTCAAATTCTCCCACATGAGTTTTTTCTTCCTTGGCAATGTCTAAAAGCACCTTTTTAATATTTTTGCTCTGCGTCATGTCAGCCATTTGCTCGTAAAGACTTACCGCGTCTAATTCAGCCATCATCCCGGTTCTTAAAATTTGTTTGTCTACATCCTCTTGTTTTATTTTTTCTAAATTAATGGGAATTTGTGAAAGCATATTATGTCTCCTTTTTTATTATTATAAACTCGACCTCTTTTATTTTATCATTTATTAGAAAATTTTAAAAGTTATTTTTTGATTTTCCTCTGGTGCCGGCTGGATTTGAGGCAGAAGCGGTGGGCTTCGTTTCTGACTCTTAAAAGAATGGGTTTAATGTTTTGGGCTAATTCTTTTAAAGATTTTTTGGTTTTTGGCGGAAAAACTAATTTATCTTTTTTAAATTTTGAGATGCCGATTAAGGGGATATTCAGCTGGCGATTTTTAAGAATTTTGGAAATATAATTTATCTGGGGTCTACCGCCGTCAATTAAAATCAAATCCGGCCAAGGCCATTCAGGGTGATTAAATCTTCTTTTAATCACTTCGGCCAGGGCTCTTAAATCGTCATTTTTAGGCGCCTCTTTTATTTTAAACAAGCGATATTGGCTATTATCCGGCTGGCCATTGATAAATACCACCATTGCGCCGATCGGCTCTTTGCCGGTTAAGTGAGATATATCATAGCCTTCAATCCTGTTGATTTTTGAAATCAAGCTAAATTCTTCTTTTAAGATTAAAGAAACATCCTGTAAATGCTTTAGACCCCTGGCTTTTTCCGGATTTTCTTTCTTTAGTTTTTTAAATAACCTTTTCTTTCGGTCGCTTAAAAGCAAGATAATATTTTTAATATTTTTTTGATAATCTTTTTTAGTAATTTTTCCCAAGCAGAGTCCGGGGCATAAGCCAATTTGATAATTAAAGCAGGGTTTTCCTGAAAATGGCTGGCAGGTGCCGTACGGAAAAATACGGCGGATAATTCTTAAAGCGTTTTTTAATAAAGAGATGCTTTGGTAAGGACCAAAAATAAAGGCCCTGGCTGAAGGAAATTTTTGAAGCTCTCTTTGTCTGACAATCAAAGGCCGCGGGAAATCAGTTTTGGGAATTATTAAATAAATAAAAGAACGATTGTCTTTTTCCCGCACATTATATTTGGGCCAGTATTTTTTAATTAAATTAGCTTCTGAAATTATCGCTTCTAAAATCGTTTCGGTTTTTTGGCATTTGATTTTTGTAGCCAGACTGACCATTTCTTTAATTCTCGGGTCTAAATCTTTTCTAAAATAATTCATTACTCTTTTTCTTAAGGATATTGCCCGCCCCACATATAAAATTCTGCCTTTTTTATCAAGGAATAAATAGACGCCGGAACTTAGAGGCAATTTTTTAGCTTGTGATAAGAGATTCATAATAAAAATCTTTTTAAATATTTTCCCGTAAAGCTGTTGGTATTTTTGACGATTTCTTCGGGCAGGCCTTTGGCGACCAAGCGGCCGCCGGCTTCTCCTCCGTCCGGCCCCAAATCAATAATATAATCGGCTGACTTTATAATGTGCATATTGTGTTCAATGACAGCCACGGTATTCCCTCTTTCTACTAATTTATTCAAGACTTTCAAAAGCATTTCTATGTCATGGTAATGAAGGCCAACTGTCGGCTCGTCTAAAAGATACAAACTTCTTTTTCCCAAAGTCTGCGTTAATTCTCTGGACAATTTAATTCTTTGCGCTTCGCCGCCCGATAAAGTGGTTGCGTTTTGGCCTAATTGAAGATAACCCAAGCCAACGCTTTGAAGTACTTTTAATTTATCGTAAATTTGATAAATGTTTTTAAAAAATTCAGCCGCTTCGTCAATGGTCGTTTCCAAGACTTCGCTGATATTTTTTTTCTTGTATTTAACCTGAAGAGTTTCCCGGTTGAATCTTTTACTGTGACAAACTTCGCATTGAACCAAAACCGGCGGCAAAAAATGCATTTCAATCAGATTAAAGCCGGCCCCTTCGCAGGCTTCGCACCGGCCGCCGGATAAATTAAAAGAAAATCGGGAGGCGGTATAGCCGCGTTCGCGCGCCTCCGGCAAAAGAGCGAAAAATTGCCGAATGGGCGTAAAAATACCGGTATAAGTGGCCGGGTTGGAACGGGGCGTTCTTCCAATCGGCGACTGGTCAACCATAATCACCTTATCAACATATTCGGCGCCTAAGATTTGGCTGACATTTTCTAACGGTTGGCCCAAACGGGATTTAATTCTTGTCAGATTTTTATACAAAACATCGTAGAGGAGCGATGATTTGCCGGAGCCGGAAACGCCGGTAAAACAAACTAATTTTCTTAAGGGAATATCCACATTGATATTTTTCAGATTATTGGCGCGGCCGCCAATAATTTTTAATTTTTCATGAATTTTTTTCCTCCGATTTTCCGGCAAGGGAATTTTCCTACGGCCAATGAGATAATCAACAGTTAAAGAATCATGGCTGATCGTTTTTTTTAATAATTCCTGAATTTCGCCGCTTATTACCACTTCTCCCCCGTTTTTTCCGGCCATAGGCCCCAAATCAGCGAGATAATCTGATTCTAAAATAGTTCTTTCGTCATGCTCAACCACGATAACCGTATTATTCCTGTCTCTTAAAGATTTCAAGGTATTGATTAAACGTTGGGTGTCTCTTTCGTGAAGGCCGATGGTCGGTTCGTCAAGGACATACAAGGTATTGGACAAATGAGAGCCGATTTGCGAAGACAAGCGGATTCTTTGGGCTTCGCCGCCGGAAAGTGTTTCCGCTTCTCTTTCAAGCGACAAATAATTTAAGCCAACAGAGAGTAAGAACTGGAGTCGGTCTTTGATTTCTTTAAGCACATTTTGCGCGATTGTTTTTTGCCGCGGCTTTAATTTTTTCTCATAGTCATTAAAAAATCCATATAGTTTATCGATTGAGAGAGCAGTCAGCCCGTAAATATTTTGATTATTGATTTTTACGGAGAGAGCTTCCGGCTTCAGTCTTTTGCCATGGCATTCCGGACAAATTGTTTTTAAAAACAAATCTGTTTTTCCCAAGCCATGACAAACATGGCAGGCGCCATAAGGGCTGTTAAAAGAAAATAACCGCGGCTCTAATTCGGGAAAAGAAAAATTATCGCGAGGGCAGGTCCAATTGCTGGAAAGCATAAATTCTTCCTGCTTTTTTGTCCCTTCTTTTAAAACCGCGACAACCAATCCCTTACTGAAATTTAATCCGTTTTCTATGGCCTCAAACAAACGGCTTTCTTCTTTTATCATCAGCCGGTCAACCGCGATCTCAATCGTGTGGGTCTTATATCGGGAAAGAATCAATTTTTCATGAAGCGAGCGGAATTGATTATCCACCCGCGCTTGGGAAAATCCCAAGGAGAGATAATCATAAAACAACTGGTAATACTCTCCTTTTCGGCCGCGCACCACCGGCGATAAAATAGTTATTTTATTTTCTTTAAGTTCTTTGGCTTTTTCAATAATAATGTCAGCCATTTCTTCCAAAGATAATTTTTCAATTTTTCCCTGACACAAAGGACAGAAAACTTCGCCCAAGCGGGCAAATAAAACCCGCAGATGGTCGTAAATTTCCGTGAGGGTGCCGACCGTTGAACGCGGATTATGACTTAGGGCTTTTTGGCCAATGGCAATGGCCGGCGAAAGCCCGATAATCTCGTCAACATCAGCTCGGTCTAACTGGCCCAAGAATTGTCGGGCGTAAGGAGAAAGCGATTCAATGTAGCGCCTTTGACCTTCGGCAAAAATAGTGTCAAAAGCCAGCGATGATTTGCCGCTGCCGGAAACGCCGGTAAAAACAATTATTTTATTTTTTGGCAGCTCCAGATTGATATTTTTTAAATTATGCGTTCTGGCGCCTTTGATGATGATTTTGTTTTCCATGTTTTAGTTTTTTCGACTTAGCAAAGGAATATATCTTTTAGCGAACATAAAAATTCCAGCTTATTCTGCATCAATCAATCTTTCTACTTTTTTCTGAATACTTTGCGGCGTTATTCCGCGCTTCTTATTATAAGCTAATTGTTTTTTCCGCCGGCGCTCCACTTCTTTAACCGCGTTTTTTATTGAGCCGGTTAAATTATCAGCGTAAAGAATTACTTTTCCCTTAACGTTTCTGGCGGCCCGGCCCATAGTCTGAATAAGAGAAGTTTCGTTCCTTAAAAATCCTTCCCGGTCAGCGTCTAAAATAGCCACTAAAGTTACTTCCGGCAAATCCAATCCTTCGCGCAGTAAATTCACCCCGATTAAAATATCAAATTTTCCCTCCCGAAAATCAGTTAAAATTTCCGCTCTTTTTAAAGTCGGCACATCAGAGTGAATATAATTAACCTTAAAACCCTTTTGGTTTAAAAAGCCGTATAAATCTTCAGCCATCTTTTTAGTCAGAGTATTAACAATAGCCCGTTCCCGTTTCTCGGCTATTTTTTTAATTTCTTTAATTAAATCGTCAATCTGGCTCCGATTTTTTTCTTTGTTAAAAACTGGTTTTAGTTCGATGGGCGGGTCAATTAAGCCGGTTGGCCGGATAATTTGCTCCACTATTTGACCGGAGTTTTTTAGCTCATAAGGCCCGGGCGTGGCTGAAGTAAAAATAATCGGGCCGGTTCTTTCTTTGAATTCGTCAAACTTAAGGGGCCGGTTATCCAGAGCCGAAGGCAGACGCCAGCCGTATTTAACAAGAGTTTTTTTGCGGCTCTGGTCGCCTTCGTACATGCCCCTAATTTGGGGCAGGGCAATATGCGACTCGTCAATAATGGTTAAGAAGTTTGGCTGATTATTTTTATCGCGCGGAAAATAAGCCAAGAGAGTCTC
This sequence comes from Candidatus Portnoybacteria bacterium RIFCSPLOWO2_01_FULL_43_11, assembly GCA_001819605.1. Taxonomy (GTDB): domain Bacteria; phylum Patescibacteriota; class Minisyncoccia; order Portnoybacterales; family UBA2143; genus WO2-40-15. Next base: position 7,189 of record MHNE01000022.1, on the reverse strand, counting down.
CGGCGGTTGGCCGGCCAATTTGCCGGTTAAGTGCCGTGAATAATTTTCAACGCCGTGGCAATAGCCGATGCTTAAAAGCATTTCCATGTCATAGCCGGCGCGTCTGGATAATCTTTCAGCCTCCAAATAAAGTTTTTTGCTTTCAAAATATTTTAATCTTTCTTTTAATTCTTTTTTAATCTCTTTAACGGCCTGAATAATTTGAGGTTGACTGGAAATAAAATGCTTGGGCGGGAAAATGATAATTTCTTTAAGTTGTTTAATGATTTTTCTGGATAAGGGGTCAATTAAAATAATTTCTTTTACTTTTTGCCCGGATAATTCCAGCTGATAAACAATATTTTCAGCCGCCGGCATAATTTCAAAAATATCGCCGCGCACCCGAAAGTCCCCTCTTTTTAAAGCAATATTATTCCGATTAAATTGGATTTTAACCAGTTGGCGAATCAAGTCGCCTCTGACAATGGGCTGGCCTAATTCTAAATGAAGCGATGATTCCAAATACCCGGAAGGCAGGCCTAAATTATAAATGCAAGAAACAGAAGCCACGACAATTACGTCTTGTCGGGTTAAAAGAGCGCTCGTGGCCCGATGCCTTAATTTATCTATTTCTTCATTTATCATTGCTTCTTTTTCAATGTAAGTGTCAGTAATGGGCAGATACGCTTCGGGCTGATAATAATCATAATAAGAAACAAAATAATTAACGGAATTTTCAGGGAAAAAATTTTTATACTCTCTGTAGAGCTGGGCCGCCAAGGTTTTATTCGGCGCGATCACGAGAACCGACATATTAAAATGTTTAATCACTGAAGCAATGGTAAAAGTTTTGCCGCTGCCTGTAACGCCTAAAAGAGTCTGATAGCCATGGCCTTTTTTAAGGTCGTGTACCAGCTTTTTAATAGCCTCCGGCTGGTCCCCGCTTGGCTGATATTTTGCTTTGAGTTTAAAGATGGACACAACAAAGGGTAAAGTTTGAAAAATGAACCAAAAATGATACAATTTTATCACCATGGATTCATTTCAAACTAAGTGTCCCAAGTGTTTTAAATCTAAGTTTTGGAAAACATCCGGCCATAGATTAAAATGTCGGAATTGTCATTATCTTTTTACTCCTAAATCAAATCGGGCAAACATCTCAAATAAGTTATTAAAACAAATCATCTCTGAATTTATCCTTGAACATTCAACCAACGTCATTCTTGAAAGAGTTAAGATTTCTAAGTACAAATTACTAAAAATCTTAACCCTGTTAAGAATGGTTATGAGCAGAGATGTGCCTAATGTTTTTTCCGGAATAGTGGAAGTAGATGAGACCTATTTAGGCGGACAGATGAAGAACAGAAAATTAAAGGAACGGCTTAAAATCAATGGAATTTACGGTAACACCAGAGGTTTCGGAACCATTAAACAACCGGTTTTTGGCATTCTATGCCGAGAAGGAAGGGTTTACGCAGAAATTGTCAGAGATGTTGAAGCTAAAGATTTACAGCCCTTAATTGAAAAACAAGTCAGAAAAGGTTCTACTGTCTGTTCTGATACTTGGCGGGGATATACCGGCATTGCGGCCAAGGGTTATGTTCATCGTCTTGTCAATCACAGCCAAAAAGAATACTCTGATAAAAAAGGAAATCATATTAATGGATTAGAAGGCTTCTGGGGATACCTCAAGAGAAAGCTGGCGGCCAAAGGCGGAATCAGGAGGAAAAGACTACCTTTATACCTCGGAGAATACGTCTGGAGATACAACCAGAGAAACTTATCATTAAAAGAACAGGAAAACCTTTTGTTTAAGCTAATAATTAAATCTTCTTAGGTTCAAAAATTGAACTTTACCCCAACAAACGCCAAAATCCCCTCTTTTTAAATCCTATAGGGGGTAGTGGATAAAATATTTCCTTACTTTACTTTTCTATTTTACCTTTTTAAAAATATTAATCAAGCGTGAGAATTTATTCGTATCTCAAAGATTCAATCGGGCTTTTTAATGAGGCCTGACGGGCCGGGTAAAGTCCGAAAACAAGGCCGACTAAAGCGGCCACGGATAAACCGAGGAGGGCGGCTGAAATTGGAAAAACAAATGTCCAGTCAAGAGAAAGAACTCTTGAAAGCGCGAAAGAAGCAATAAAGGAAAGCGCTCCGCCTAAAATAATACCGACAATTCCTCCTAAAGCAGTGAGCATGACGGCTTCAAGAAGAAATTGCGTCATTATCTCCTGATTAGTCGCGCCAATGGCTTTTCTAAGTCCGATTTCGCGCGTCCTTTCGGTTACGGAAACAATCATTATGTTCATAATGCCGATGCCGCCGACCAGAAGCGAAATCGCGGCCACGGCCACTAAAAATAAAGTTAAAACACTGGTAATTGTGCTGACCGTTTCCATTGCTTCGGCCTGGGTCTCAATAAAAAAATCGTCTTTGTTTGGGTCAGTAATGTTATGAGAGTTTCTAAGAGTTATTCTTATGTCTTCAACGGTTTGGGGTACGTATTTCTCCTCGTCAGCTTCGGCTATTAAGCGGTGAAAATATTTTATGCCAAAGACATATTGCTGGGCCGTGGTATAAGGAATTACCGCGATTTCATCAAAATTTAAAAAAGAGAATTGTCCCTTTTTCGGGAAAACGCCGATCACTTTAAAATTCCCGCCCTTGATTTTTATTTTTTCGTCAATGGCTTCGTTCTCGCCGAAAAGTTCTTCTTTAACCTTGGAGCCGATTAAAACCACGTGAGCGTAGCTTTTTATTTCGTCTTCCGTAAAAAGTCGGCCTTCAACCGGATAAATATCGTAAATTTTGGCAAAAAGGTCCGTAACGCCAAAGATTGTCGGACGGTAAGTCTCGTTCTCAAAAGCCGCGGCTTCGCTGCCGAAGACTACCGGCATAATTTTTACCGCATGGGGCGCGTTATTTTTCTTTTCAAGCGCTTCCAAATCTTTTTGTTTTAAAGAATCAGTAAAAGTGGCAATCACGTCAGTCGGGCCTTTTGGCTGGCGGCCGGGAATTATCGCGATTGTTTTGGAGCCGAAACTTTGGATTTGTCCTAAAATTAAATTTTCCGCTCCTTTGCCCAAAGACATTATTAAAATAATAGCGGTAATGCCGATGACAATGCCTAAAATAGTGAGAATTGAGCGGGAGCGATTGGCCCATAGTCCTTTAAACGCTGTTTTAAAAGTATCCTTGAATGTCATATTTTTGTAAGATTATTTTAGATCTTACTTTATAAATTTTTTGGCCGAGCGCTGATTGTCAACTTTCGCGTCGCTTTCAATCCGGCCGTCAAAAAAACGGATGATGCGCTGGGTATGTTCGGCCGTATAAGTCTCATGAGTAATCAAGATGATAGTTTGGCCTTCTTCTTCGTTCAGCCGCTCTAAAATATCCATCACGATTTGTCCTGAAGCCGAATCAAGATTGCCGGTCGGCTCATCGGCAAAAATAACATTTGGCTTATTAACCAAGGCGCGGGCAATAGCCACCCTTTGTTTTTCGCCCCCGGAAAGCTGGGAAGATTCGTGATGAATGCGAGGCAAAAGGCCCACTGCTGAAATGGCCTCCTGGGCCATTTTATTGCGGAGCGATTCTTTAATGCCGGAGTACAGAAGCGGCAATTTCACATTCTCAAGAACAGTGGTTCGCGCTAAAAGATTAAAGGCCTGAAAAATAAAACCCATTTTTTTATTTCTTAAACGGGCGATTTCTTTTGGGGAATAATCGTCAATTCTTTTTCCGTCAAAAAAATATCGGCCTTTTGTCTGTTGGTCTAAAAACCCGAGGATGTGAAGAAGCGTTGATTTGCCCGAACCGGACGGCCCCATAATACCCACAAATTCCCCTTTTTGAATTTCAAAAGAAACATCTTTTAGCGCCGGCGTTTGAACCCCGTCATTATAATAAGTCTTTTCCAAATTTTCTACTCTAATAAGCGTCATTTTATTCCCCAATAAAAGTAATCACTTTATCGCCTTGGTTTATCCCCTTAATAATTTCAATATTTCCATCCGAGCCTCTAAGGCCGGTTTTAACCGGTATTTCTTTTATGTTCTCGCCTTCAAGGATTCTTACGAATTCGCCGCTGTCTTTTTTAATGACCGCTTTCTGCGGCGCCACGATAACATCAAAACGTTTCTCGCTTAAAATATCAATATTGGCCGTCATTCCGGATTTTATCCGTTCGTCTTTTTGGATAAATTGAAGCGTTGTTTTATAGGTAGTCACGCCTTCAATAATGGTTTCGGCCGGATCAATGGCGTTTACTTTCGCTTCAAAAATAATATCGCGGCCATAAGCGTCAAGCGTAATCTTCGCGTCTTTCCCCGTTTTAACTTTTGTAATATCCGCTTCGGCCACATTGGCTTTTATTTGAAATTCCGCTTCAGAAATAAGAGAAAATATTGGCGTATTGGCCGAAATAATCTCGCCGACTTCAGCGTCTCGCTTAGTTACCAGACCGTTAATGGGAGCGCGAAGAATTGTTTTGTCAATTTGCGCCTGAATATTTTTTAAAGCGGCTTGGCTTGATTTAATTCTCGCTTTTTGAGACAAAATTTCTTCTTCTCTTGCCCCGGCTTTTTTCAAAATTAAATCATCTTCGGCCGTGGCCAAGGATCTTTTTGCCTGATTAAAATTCATTTCGGCTGAAGCAATGTTATTAATGTTTACGGCTTTTTCCGTTTCAATGTTTCCCTGTTTTTGAGAAATTACGGCAATTTCAGTATTGATATTGTTTTCTTCAGTTGATAAATCCGTCTTTTCGGTTAGTGTTAGTTTTGGGCTGGCCGGTACGGCTTGAATGGCTTGTTTTACTTCTCTTAAGCCGCTAATTATTTCTTGAAGCGCCTTATCAATATTTTCCCGCTTATGATTATTTATCGCTTCTTGAATCAGACCAAAAGCGCCGCCGTTTAAAACGCTTAAAAATTCATTTTGCCAGCGGCCGGCGTTTTGAGCGCCAAGCAAAGTTAAAACAGCTTGGGCTTTGGTTTCTTCAATGCGAAGACTATTCTGACTTAAATCAGCAAAATGCGCCGTTTGAATGTCAGTTAAAGTCAATAAAGCGTTTTTCCCGATACTGGCTGATTTCTGGGCGGTTGTTAAGGCGTTTTTATAAGCGTCATCCAGATCAACCTCCGCTTTATTTTTAACATTTTTAAGATTTATTAGAGCGTCTTCGAGCGACCGCTTTGCGTTGTCTGTTTTTGTTTGAGCTGACTGGATTTCTTCGGGCCGCGCTCCTTTTTCCAATTCAGTCAGTTTTATTTTTTCAGCTTCCAAGTTTGCTTCGGCCTGAAGAAGTTGGGCTAAAAGCTCGTTATTTTCCAGGCGCGTTAAAATTTGTCCGGCAGAAACCTTTTGACCGACTTTTGCGTAAATACTTGAAACACGGCCGCTTTTTTCAAAAGCAATTTCCACTGCCTTGGCTGGTTCAACCCGGCCGGTAACGCTTACTTCCTGAACAACCCCGCCTTTAAAAGCGATTGAAAAATCATATTCAGGAGACTTTTTGCCGCCGAAATATCCGTAGCCGCCTAAAATAACCCCTCCAATAATAGCTAAAACGGAAACAATAATAATTAATTTTTTCATGATTAAATGTTTTACCATTTTAAAAATAATTTGTCAAATTAAAAAGCGTTTTTACTAAAACGCTTCTTAGTTGTATCTAAATAGAATTAATTGCTAATAATCCAGCTTATAAACCCAATCAGGGGTTTTTGCGTTTTTAACGGCGTCGTATTGCGGAGTGTAAGGTTTAATGTCAAGAATCGGCGTGTCTTTAATTACATCAAGACCTTTGACAGAAATTATGTTATCTCTGATTTTAAGTATTTTAACCGTTGATATTCCAATCGGGTTTGGCCGCTGGGGACAGCGACAGGCGAAAATACCCACTTCCGGCACTTCGCCAACTTTTCCCTGCGGCACATGGCGAATGTCGCAAGTTTTCACCTCATGCATCCAATAAATGACAATAAGATGCGAATATTTATCTAAACCCTGTAAAGCGTCTTTATATTTTTTATCAATAACTAATTCGCTCAAAACATCAGCCCATTTGCCAAAATGTTTCTTTTCTAAATTTTTCGCCACGCCAATTGACCTTAATTTAATTTGCATAAGTTATATGTCAACATTAAATAAGTTTTTTGAATTCTTCAACCATTGGCACTTGTTCGGGCTCAACTCCGTACTGTTTAGCCGTGTAATAAGCCGTCCAGTCGGCCAAAACAAGCGATGAAAAAATTCTGTAAAGCTGATTCTGGCCTTCAAATTCAATTATCTCAATCGCTAAACCGCGGTCACGATAAAGTTTTTCTAAAACTTCCATTCGTCTGATAATGCGGGGATGGTCATTAGAGTCTTTAATTAAGATAAAATAAAAATTCCGCGATAAATTTTTTGTTGATTTTTGAATGTCAAAACCGGTCATCTCATTATGATTCAATTCGGGAAAAACATTATAAAAAGCGGGGATTTTTCCGGTTTCATTAAATTTTATTTTCCAGTTATAAGCAATAGCCATATTCCTGTCTGATGAATAAATTATCGGGACAAAACCTTTTATTTTTTTTGCCAATGATTGACCAGCCTTTTCATATTCAACGGGGTTTAATAAACGAGCGAGTTTGCTTGCTTCCGTTATGTCTTTGTCTTCACCAATTATTTTAAGAATAGCCATTAAGCTAAAACCAAGAGCCGAGCGGGGCTGAATGCCAATATCAGGCATTTGAACATAAGGAATTGAATGTTTTTTTGCCAGCTCCAAAAGCTTTCCGCCGATAGACATAACAGCCATAGATAAATTCTTTTCTCTGGCTTTTTCAAACGCGTCAATGGTTTCTTCGGTGTTTCCGGAATAAGAGCTCAAAATCACCAAAGTATCTTTTAGATATTTTCCCTGAATATCCGGCAAACCGTAATTTTTATGAACTATCATCTCAAGATAAGGATTCCAGATTTTTAAAAGGTCAGCCGCCAAATGCGAGCCGCCCATGCCGACCACAATAAATTTTTCGCGTTTTTTTAAACGTTCTTGATTTTCAATCTTTGGCTCGCATTCAAATTGTTTGTTAAAGTTTTTTATGGCTTCGTACATATTTTTTTTTCGTCATTGCTTTTTTTAATTTTAACACGGCTAAATCTAAAGCGATTTTTCGCGGAGAAAGATTTTGTTTTTTTGCTCTTGTCA
>MHNE01000021.1 GCA_001819605.1 Candidatus Portnoybacteria bacterium RIFCSPLOWO2_01_FULL_43_11 | reverse complement strand
CCAAGTGGAGTTTGAATGTCGTTGAATCAACAATGAAAACATGTGTTGTCATACTTTTTTGAAAACTAAAATATATTCGTGTTTGAAAATATAAAAGCCGCCAACAAGGGCGCGATAACGCCATAGATGTTCTTGATTTAATTTCGCGCGATTATTAACCATATTTTTTATAAGTATGCTTTTTAGTTTCAATCCTTGCCCGCGCTTCAATGTTTCTTGCATGAGATAAAAGCCGAGCGGCACCCATTCGCTATTTGTGTATTTGTCGCCGATAACAATAGCCAAGTATCTATTTAGATCTAGTAAATCGGAAAAGTTTTCTATTGCATCGCCAAATTTTGAAGTAAATTCTTCAACTGTTGCGGCATTGCACAAATCTTCTTTCTTGTTGCTGAATTTTATTATGTCGTGATATGGGGGGTGTAAAATAATCAATTGGACACTTTTTTGACCAATCTTTTTAAGAGAATCCAAAACTTTTTCGCGCGCTTCTTTTGTTGTACTATCGGCGACAATAACTTCTGTAAAAACTTTTCCGCCGTTTGGAAGTTCGCTATCGATATTTTGTACCGCTACGCGTGCGACTTCCGGCATAAGCTCAATGCCTATGCCGTGCCGCCCCAATCTTTTTGATTCAATGAGGGTTGTGCCGTGGCCTAAAAAAGCGTCCAGCACAACATCGCCCTTTTTGGTAAACCTCCGCATCATTTGATTCGGGATTTGTGGGATAAAATTGCCGTGATAAACATTATTGTGGGCACCGGACTTGTCGCGCTCACCAATTAACCACAAACTATCGGTCAGAATATCTTGATATTCTTTCCAATCTTGCAGATTCAGATCGTTAATTTTTAATTTTTGGTTTCCGTTCATAGGGAGTAAATTATTTGTGCGCACGGGCGGATGAGACAAACAAATACCTTAACGATATTGTATAGGATTTTTAAGATTCCATCAACCTTTCACTTTCTCCGCCGCGCTTTCGCGCGATTGGATTTTTTCAGGAATTTTCGATAAAATAAGTTCGAGCTTTGTCGTAAATGTACTCCAAAAAAACAACAAAACCCCGAAGAAATTCGGGGTTTTGTTTGTGCTTTTAAAAGCGGTAAATAATCTTATTTAACAGCTTCTTTTAAGGCTTTGCCGGCTTTAAATTTCGGGACAGTTGTCGCGGCAATTTTAATCTTGGCTCCGGTTCGGGGGTTAACTCCCATTCTGGCCGCTCTTTTTGAAACGCTGAACGCGCCAAAACCGGTCAAAACTACTTTATCGCCCTTGCTCATAGCTTTGGTAATGGCGTCAAAAACAGCGTTAACCGCTTCGCCCGCTTCTTTTTTTGAACTGCAGACGCTTGCCACTGCTTCAATTAATTCGTCTTTAGTCATAGATGTCGCTAATCAATCGCGAATTTTATCTCGAATAATCGCTAATAAATTCGAGATAATTAGCGATAAAATTAGTGACTGATTAGAGATTTATTTTTCGACCTTTAGTATTTTCTATATCTTGTCAAATTTATTTTAATTGGCCAAGTCAATAATCTCCCGCAACCTTTCTATTTTTTTAGCCCTCCCCTGATTGTCCGTTTCCAATAAAACGGCGTTTATCTCCACTGGCCCTTGGGCTATTTCTCCTTTTTTTTGGCGAATTTGAGTTAAAAATTCTTTGATAATAACATCTTTATCAATGCCAATCACAGAATAAGCCGGACCAACCATCCCAATATCTGAAATATAAGCCGTGCCGGCCGGCAAAATTTTATCGTCCGCGGTCGGAATATGAGTATGAGTGCCTAAAACCGCTGAAACCCGACCGTCTAAATAATGACCCATCACTACTTTTTCTGAAGTTGCTTCCGCGTGAAAATCAACAATAATAGCCGCTGTTTTCTCATCCTCGTATTCTTCTAAAATTCTGTCCGCTTCCCGAAAGGGACAATCAAGAGATTCTTTGAAAAATAACCGGCCATTAAGATTTATGACTAAAATCTTCTTTATTCCTATTTCAATTATCTGACAGCCGCGGCCCGGAACCATCGGCGGATAATTAGCCGGACGAAGCAAGGAAATTTCTTTGTCTTCCAATAAAGGTATTGCTTCCGTCTTGTCAAAAATATGGTTGCCTGAAGTAATCAGATCAACGCCGGCTTCAAGAACTTCTTTTAAAGTCCTTTCGCTGACGCCAAGCCCGTGAGCCAGATTCTCTCCATTGGCCAAGACCAAATCCGGCTGATATTTCTTTTTCCATTGAGGCAGTATTTCTTTAATCGCCTCTCTGCCGGGCCGTCCAATAATATCGCCAAAAAATAATATCTTCATATTTTTATCTCGCGTACTCCACCACCCTTGTCTCTCTTATCACGTTTACTTTAATTTCGCCCGGGTATCTTAAATCATCGTGAATCTTATTCGCAATTTCCTTGGCTAACTTATAAGCGCCGAAATCATCCACTTCTTCCGGCTTAACGAAAATCCGAATTTCCCGGCCGGCCTGAATCGCGTAAGATTTTTCAATGCCGGAAAAAGAATTAGCCACATTCTCCAGCTCTTCCAGTCTTTTAAGATAAGCTTCCAAAGTGTCTTTTCTCGCGCCCGGCCTTACCCCTGAAATAGCGTCAGCGGCCTGAACAATGATTGATTCCAGAGTTTCATAAGGATATTCCTCGTGATGAGCCTGCATAGCCTCAATTACTCTTTCGTCAACATTGAATTTCTTTAGAATGTTCCGGCCGATTTCCGTGTGCGAACCCTGAACCTCATGGTCAATCGCCTTGCCAATGTCGTGCAAGAGACCGGCTTTTTTAACAACAGACGCATCAGCGCCCAGTTCTCCGGCAATAGCGGCTCCTAAATGAGCCACTTCCAAGGAGTGCAAAAGAACATTTTGGCCGTAACTCGTTCTAAAACGGAGACGTCCCAAAAGCTTAACTAGTTTTGGGTCAAGACCGACAATCCCCGCGTCATAAACAGCCGCTTCTCCGGCTTCCTGAATTTTTTGACCAATTTCTTCCTTGGCTTTTTCTACCGCTTCTTCTATCCGAGCCGGCTGAATTCGACCGTCAAAAAGCAGTTTATCCAAAACAATTTTAGCGATTTGCCGGCGAATCGGGTCAAAAGCGGAAACAACTACGGCGCCCGGCGTATCGTCAACTAAAACCTCCACGCCGGTCAATCTTTCCAAGGTCTTAATATTTCTTCCTTCTTTTCCAATAATCCTCCCCTTGAGTTCATCGTTGGGTAAATTCACGGTCGTGGTGGTGATTTCCGCGGCGACCGAAGAAGCGTAACGCTGGATAGCCAACCCGATAATTTCCTGGGCTTTTTTGTTCAATTCTTCCTGGCCTTCTACTTTCAGTTTTTGAATCCGCTCCAATAAAACTTGGCTGTGTTCTTTTTCGGCCAGTTTTAACAACTCCTTCTCGGCCTCTTTTTGAGAAAGATTAGCCACTTTCTCAAGCGCCTTTATGTGTTCCTCTTGCGCTTTTTCTAAATCATCTTTTATTTTTCTGACCTTCTGAACTTTTAATTTAAGCTCTGAATATCTTTTTTCTACCTCATTTCCTTTTTCTTCTGTATTCCGCTCCTTTCTTTCCAAACGTTCTTCCGCTCTGGCCCAATGAAGCTGTCTTTGCCTTTCTTCTCCTTTGCTTTCTTCTATGGTTTTATTAGCTTTTTCCTGAGCCTTTAATAATATTTCCTTAGCCGCGGTCTTCGCGTCGCTGATTAATTTATTTAATTTTGCTTCTATGGTGCCGGCTCTTTTTCTGGCAATTGTCTGACGAGTATAATAACCCAAGACCGAACCGGCTACCAAAGCGGTAAATATTACTCCAACTGATAGAATAAAATTGTCCATAAAAATAATGAAATACGCCTCCCTTCAAAATTCCCCGCGTTTTTACGCCAAAAAACCCGTCGCTTTTTGTTTTTTTCACGCAGGTAAAAAACCTTAAAACTAAATCACGAATTAAGAACGGGAAAGATTTTATTTCACTTAAACTGTTCATAATTTAAAGACTACCAAATTAGGACAAGTTCTGTCAATTTTCTTCTTTGACAGTCTTCTTTTTATCTTTTTCTTTCTTTTTGGTTTTCTTTTTCTCTGAACTCTCTTCTTTCTTTTTCTTTTCTTTCTTTTTCTTTTCTTCTTTTTTTATTTCAGCTTCTTTCTCGTGTTCCTCTCCTTTTAATATGTCTATTTTCCAACCGGTTAATTTAGCGGCTAAACGAACGTTTTGCCCTTTAATTCCAATCGCCAAAGAAAGCTGATCCTCGGGCACAATAACTTGGGCCTGATTTTTCTTCTCGTCTATCAAAACATCCATTACTTTGGCCGGCGATAAAGCGCTCTTAATAAATTTAGCCGGCTCTTCCGACCACTCAATAATATCAATTTTCTCGCCGACTAATTCATTAATCACGGCTTGGACCCGGGTGCCTTTCTGCCCGACCATTGAGCCAATAGGATCAACTCCTTGTTCTATGGAAACCACAGCGATTTTGGAGCGGGAACCGGCCTCACGGGCCAGAGATTTGATTTGAACCGTCCCATTACCCACTTCAGGCACCTCTAAAGCAAAAAGTTTGCTGACCATTTTAGGGTGGGCGCGGGAAAGGATGATATTCGGGCCCCGGGATTCTTTTTTAACCTCCAAAATATAAACTCTTAGACGTTGGCCCAAACGATAACGTTCATTGGGAATCTGTTCTTCGGGAAATAAAATTCCGGTCGTCTTTCCAATGTCTAAAAAAACATTGCTCTGCTCCATCCGCTGAACAATCCCGCTCACTATCTCACCCTCTTTTTCTTTATACTCATCGTAAATCGCGTCTCTTTCCGCTTCCCTGATGCGCTGAACAATAACCTGCTTAGCGGTTTGGGCCGCGATCCGGCCGTAATCTTCATGAACTTCTAAAGGAAATTCCAGCGTCTCGCCCGGCTTAACGCTTTTTTGAGTTTTTTTCGCCTCTTCAATCATAATATGCTTTTCAGGATTAAATCTAAATTTCTTTTCCCCTTCTTCCGTTTCTTCGTTCGTTGAAAAACTTCCATCTTCTGCTTTTTCCGCTTTCTCTTCTTCTATTTCTTCCTCT
>MHNE01000020.1 GCA_001819605.1 Candidatus Portnoybacteria bacterium RIFCSPLOWO2_01_FULL_43_11 | reverse complement strand
ATAGAAAGATGGAAAGACTATGTTGCTTATATGAAAAAAGTGTTTGATAGCCATGGTGCAAACAATCTTATCTACTTTTTCCATGTTCTTGCTGAAGAATATTCAACAGCAGGAGAGGATATACTGGATGGTATGTATCCTGTTCCTGGGGATTGGAACAGTGTTGAGAAATATTACCCTAGTGACGAATTTGTTGATTGGTGCGGACTTTCTGTGAATGGTCCAATGTGGCATAAAGATAAATGGCGGACATTAGATGAAATATTTTCTGATAATAAGAATCACCTGACAAAATTACAAAATGTTTGCAAAGAAAAACCATTCTTTATACCAGAATTTTCTTTTTTCCCGCAAGAAAATAAAAACCCTGAAAAAAGTAGAGCGGAATTGTTTTCAAAGGTTTTTGAACAACTAAAAACTAAATATCCATTTATTAAAGCATGGACTTATGAAAATACGAGAGCCTTAAGCCCGCCTGTCCTTGATATATGGCCAATTGCCCCATTTATGGGCCCGGATTCACCTCCTGATGAGATAGAAGCTTTTAAAAAAGCCGTAACAGAAAATTCATATTTTATTAAAGACCCAATTCTTTTACCGAAATAAATAAAAATTTTATAGAGTTATATTTTTCATAGACTTCCTGCCCGATATTATAAAAAAAGACTGGTTTTTAAAAGAAAAATAATTTTGAAATGACCTTAATAACAAGCGTCCAAAAATTTTTAACCGGTTTTCAAATAGGCGCCGCCACCGGCTGGGATATTTTTATTGTTCTTATCTTTCTGATCGCTGTTTTTATTTACGGCTTTCTTCTGGGCAAAAACCGGATGATTATTCTGCTTTTAGCCAGTTATTTTTCTTTAGCCATTATTCAGGTTATACCCTGGGAGAAATTAAGCTCGCTCAAATGGCTGGGTCTTTCTAAAACCCCTTCTTCGTCTTCGCAAATTTTTGTCTTTCTGGGAATAATTTTATTATTTTATTTTCTGATGCCCCGTTCCATTCTCGGTTCGGCCCTAAGAATCAGAAAACGAGGCGACGCTTCGTGGCCCCAACTGTCAATTCTCGGACTTTTTCAAATAGGGTTGTTTGCCGCTATTCTCTTGTCGTTTTTGCCCGCTAAAGCAATTACTGATTTTAGTCCTCTGGTTAAAAAAATCTTTATCGGCCCGGAAGCTCAATTTGTCTGGGTGACTCTGCCAATTTTAGCCATGGTTTTAATGAGAAAGAAAAGAACAGAGGAATAAATATTGAAATTGTTAGAATTGAAATAAAAAAATAATCTAACATTCCAACATCTCCAACAACTCCAACATTATGCGGAGTTGATTTTTATTTAAAATAGAGTAGAATAATTTAACGAGCGCCGTTAGCTCAGCTTGGTAGAGCAGCTCCCTTTTAAGGAGACGGTCGGGGGTTCAATTCCCTCACGGCGCACTATGTCTAGACTTAAAATCGCGGTTTTAATGGGCGGGAAATCCTCGGAACACGAGGTTTCTTTGGTGACCGGAGAAAATGTCATTAAAAATTTAGATCCGGCCAAATATGAAATCCGGCCGATTAAAATCAGTAAAGACAATAAATGGATTCGCCAAGAAAAAGAAATAAAAATAGAAGAAGCGCTGGAAGGGATAGACGCTGTTTTTAACGCTCTGCACGGCGAATATGGCGAAGACGGAACAATTCAGGGAATTTTGGAATTTTTAGGAGTGCCTTACACCGGCTCAAGAATACTGGCCAGCGCCTTGGGGATGGATAAAGTTAAATCTCGGGCCCTTTTTAGACTGTACGGCTTACTCACGCCTCCTAACGCTATTCTGACTAAAGAAACCTGGACTAAAAAACCGGAAATAATAAAAGAAATTATTGAGAACATAAAACTGCCGGCCGTGGTTAAACCCGTTAACCTTGGTTCAAGCGTGGGCATTTCTATTGTCAGGGAAAAAGAAAATTTTAATAAGGCCTTTAAAAACGCTTTTGAAAGGAGCGATGAAATTCTCTTGGAAGATTACATTGACGGCCGGGAAATGACCTGCGGAGTTTTGGAAAATTTTAAAGAAAATAAAATCAGCGCTTTGCCGGTGACGGAAATTATCCCTCCGGAAGGCCGATTTTTTGATTATGAAGTGAAATATAACGGCCAGACCCAGGAAATCACGCCGGCTGAAATTGAGCCGGAATTAAGTAAAAAAATTCAGAGAATCGCCGAAGAAGCTCATCAAATTCTCGGCTGTCGTCATTATTCAAGAGTTGATATGATTGTTAACGAGAAAGGGATTTATGTTTTGGAAGTCAATACTTTGCCTGGTTTAACCAAAGAATCATTATTTCCAAAAGCCGCCAAAACAGCCGGACTTGAATTTCCCGCGCTTTTGGAACATTTGATTGGTTTGGCATTAAAAAATCGTTAATAGGCAAGTTACTCACGAGGGGATATGTCTTTTAGCGAACGCAAAAATTCCCAGCGAGAATTTTTGCTCGTTATAATTTCTCGCTCTTTTCGCTCCGCCAATTGCGGAGCTCAAAACCATGCCCGCTCAAAATTCTATGTCGCTAAAAAACATATCCCCTCGTGATAAAAAATAAATAAAATCTAATAATATTATCTATGACCATTAAACAAATCTACAATTTAGCGATTGAAATGGGAATTGAGGCGGATTTACGGGGCAAAGAAAAAGTTAAAAAATATCTGGCCCGGCAGAAGGAAAAATATCAGAAGCTGGATGCGAAAAAGAAAAAAGAATTTAATATGGAGCGACTGACTAATCCTTACTCTGATACGAGAATTTTGAATTTACCCTCCACAACTTTTCAAAGAAAAGTGACGGGGGGTGAAACTAATAAGCCGATTAAAAAAATCTTAGCCGGGATTGATATTGAAGTAGGGGAATTGCTTTTAGCCAAAGAATTGGGCGGCGTAGATTTGGTAATTTCTCATCATCCGCACGGTATGGCCTTGGCTAATTTAGACGATGTGATGCACTTACAAGCCGATGTTTTGGCTCAATACGGCGTGCCGATTAACATTGCCGAGAGTTTATTAAAATTAAGAATTTCTGAAGTCAGCCGCTCAATTTCGCCGGCTAATCATAACCGCGTGGTTGACGCGGCCAAGCTTTTAAATCTCGGCTTTATGTGCGTTCATACGGCAACCGATAATTTACTGGCTAATTTTTTGGATAAAAAAATCAAAAAAGACAAGCCGGAATATGTGGGAGATGTTTTAAAATCGCTTAAAGAAATCCCGGAATATAAAGAGGCGATTAAAATCGGGGCCGGGCCCCGGCTTTTTGCCGGCGACGAAGACTGGCGTTGTGGTAAAATCGCTCTAACTGAAATCACCGGCGGCACTGATGGCTCGCCTAAAATTTATGAAAAAATGTCTCAAGCCGGCATTGGCACAATTATCGGCATGCATATGACAGAAGAGTATAAAAAAGAAGCGGAAGCGGCTCATATAAATGTGGTTATTGCCGGCCATATGTCTTCAGACTCAATCGGCTTAAATCTCTTTTTAGACCAGCTAAAGAAACGGGGGATTAAAATAATCCCTTGCGCCGGACTGATACGAAATTTTTAAGATTTGTCGGAAAACTCTTTACAACTGCTCTTCGTCAAATTTCCGCATCAAAATGCGGATTTTTTGTTGGTTTATTCATTATAAAAACAATTCTGTCGGAAAAAACTTGACAAAATAACCTAAATAGGTGAAACTTTAGAATGAAGTTCATTGATAAATAACGGCCCTACAAAGCCGCTAATAATTAAGTTTTTGATTGGGGGTGAAAAGGATGAAAAGAATAGTAGCGGGTTTTGGACTAATAAGTATTTTTTTAGCAGTAGTTTTTTTAGGATTTCAAGCTAGTCAACTGGAGTATGGCTGGGTTTTAGAAGGAGGATTGCCGAAATATCTGACAGCCCAAAAAGAATTTGATTGGGTGATTAAAAATACTCCTCAATGGGCCTTTGATACAGTGGTAATAGGATTATACAATCCCGGCCCAGAAGGTGTTTTTGACCCGGCGCTTTTAGAGGCAGTGGCGGAAATTACCGAGGAAGCCCGGAAACTGTCAGGCTTTGGGGATGTAATGAGCTTGGCTACTTACCGGAAAGTAAAAAATGTTCTTTTGGAAAATGGGGAACTTGAACTAAAAACCGATTATCTAATAAAAGAAATTCCTCAATATTCAAAAGAAATGGCTCGGCTTAAAGAAGATATTTTAACTGAACCAAAACTCATTGGGCCTGGCCGGTTAATTTCTTCAAGCCGGAAGGCCACGGCTATTATATTGGAATTAAAAACCAACATGGGTTGGAAAGGCCAAAAAAACTATGGCCAGATTGAAGTCACCCAATGGCTCGAAAGTATCCGGACCAAATACGAAGAACAGGGGATTAAAGTTTATTTCTATGGGGCGCCTTATTTAAGAACCCACATAGATAAAGAACTAATGGGCTTTATGAGGATTGCAATTATTGCTGTTGTGATGATAATTCCTCTCATTGCCTCATTAGTCTTTGGATTTTCAACCCGCCTAATATTACTATTGAGTAGCGGTATTTTAGCCACTATCATAGCCACCATAGGGCTATCCACCCTTATCGGAGCAAAAATGAATGTGATTAGCTCGGTTGGATTAGTTATTGCTCCAGCTGTGTTTGGCTCTTACGCGATTCAATTTCTGGCTCGGTATTTTGAGCTGGGCAAAGAAAAGATAAACCAAACATTTAGCGATGTGCGTTGGGCTCTCATATTGTCAGCCGGAACCTCTTTATGCGGTTTTTTGCCTCTAACAATCGTCCCGCTTGTCGCTATTAAAGATTACTCAACCTTTTCTAGTCTAGCAGTAGGAGCGGGATTAATTTTGTCTTTAACCCTTATTCCACTTTTTTTAATTCTTTTTCCTTTTAAAAGCAAGGGAAATGGAATTGAAAAAGCTTTGGGAAAGGCCTTAAGTATTATTTTAGGCATCAGGCCTAAAATAATACTCATGGGGATGGGAATCCTGTTGTTGTTTGGATTAGGCATCTTCCTGCTGGAAATCCGCTCTAATCCCAGTAAATTCTTTCCAGAAAAAGATGAGATTCAGCAAGATTTAAGTTTCTTCAGGAAAGAATTCGGCGCAACCGGCAAAATCTCCCTTATTCTTGAATTTTTTCAAAAAGATGGCGCGGTTAAGCCGGCTGTCTTGAGTAAAATAGAAAAGATTCAAGAAAAAATGGAAGGGGTAAATGGCATAGCTTCGGCTATTGCCATTACTGATATCGTAAAAATTCTAAATCAGCAAGTCAGCGGAAGAGGAGATAAAGAATTTTATTTTCTCCCTTTAGATCCGTCTCTGATTCGTCAGCTCCTTTTTCTTTTCAATGCTGATGATATAACAGAAGACTATCTGGAATATCGCGCCAATCAACAATTAAAGATTGATTTTTGGTGCGAAGCAACAGATAGCCTGGAGCTTCGTAAGTTATATCACCACCTAAAAAAAGAAGCCGGCAGATTATTCAAAGATACTGATATCAAGTTTTTTATTTACGGCGACTGGATTCTCTGGAGTTTTGAGGACCCAGTGGCTGTTTACTGGAAACTTGGCTGCGTGGGATTGACTTGCCTGTTGTTGCTTCTATCCCAAATTAGATTTCGGGATTGGAGAATGACAGGATTTTGTCTAATCCCGCCATTGGTTGCTAATATTGTTATCTTCGGAATAATGGGAATTTTGGGCATCCATCTTGAAATAGCCAGCGCTACCCTAGCCACCATAGTTTTTGGGATGGGAGCTGATAGTCCTATCCATTATTTCGAAAGGCACTTAATTTGTCGGAACATTAAAAAGACCCATCTATCTATTGGCTCGCCACTAGTGGTTTATACTCTAATGATGATAGCTGGGTTTCTACCACTAACCTTTGCCCACTTAACCCCGCTTCGGAATTTAGGGTTGCTTATAATAGCGGCCTTAAGTTTAAATGTTGGATTAACGATTTTCTTAGCCCCGCATTTTCTGGAGTGGTTGAATAAAAGGAGGTAAAATAAAAGCAAAACAGGGCAAGGAGACGCAAAAGTTTCCTTGCCTTTTTAAATTTATTTCTCAAAAATTTACTTTCTAAAAAGCTCTTTTAAAATCGCGGTAAAATTTTTATCTTCAATAAGGATTCCTTTAAATGGCTTGTTTTGCCTGATAAAGATTATTTTATCGTAAATTATAAGACTGGCTGGAATTGATTTTTTAACTGATATTTCTTTAATCTCTATTTTACCCAATCTTTTTTTGATGGAAGCTAAAATCGATTTTAAATTAAAAGGAATTTTTTTAGGGTTAATAATATAAATTTCTCCGGAATGAGTTTCCAATAAATCACTCTCTAAAATTTTTAAGCCGGCCGGGCCCTGATAAGATTTAAATAACTTATCTTCCTCTAAATGATACTTGGCCCGTAAAGCGGCAATAATTCTTAAAAGCTCTCTTTCTTTTTCTTCAATTTCTCTTTTTTGAATATGTAAAATTCTTAATAATTTATCAGGCGATTCAGCCGTAAAATAGGTGCGCTTAGCTTCTTTAAATTCCATCATTAGTCCTTTGGTTTTTAGACCTTTAATAATCTCATAAATTGTCGGTCTTGAAATGTTTAATTTTTGGGCAATTTTCTGAGCCGCGGCATAGCCAAATTCCAGGGCCGCCAAATAAACCCGCACTTCTTTCTCGGTTAGTCCCAATTTTCTTAATTCAAAAGATAAAGTTTCCATATAATTAAACCATACCTTGTTTTTGATAGATAGTCAAATTTTTGACTGTCAATAATTTGCCTAAAACAATAAAATATGATATTAAATAAATACATGCAAACCCGTTATCCGTTTAAGGAATTAGAGGATAAAATATATCAGCTTTGGGAAAAAGGCGGTTATTTTAAGCCGGATTTTGGCAAGAAAGGCCCGTCTCGCAAGACGGACCTTAAAAAAGGGGGCCGTTTTTGTATTATTATGCCGCCGCCAAACGCGAATGCGCCGCTTCATATTGGCCACGCTGTTTTTGTTACCCTAGAAGACATTATGATTCGCTATCACCGGATGAAAGGGAAGACGACTTTATGGCTCCCGGGCGCTGACCACGCGGGTTTTGAGACCCAGGTGGTTTTTGAAAAACAATTGGAAAAAAAGGGGCAAAGCCGTTTTCAGTTTTCGCGGGAAGTACTTTACAAAATGATTTGGGATTTTACCCAAAAAAATAAAAAAGTAATGGAAGGCCAGCTTAAAAAGCTCGGCGCTTCCTGCGACTGGAGCCGGGAAAAATTCACTCTTGACCCTGATATTATAAAAATAGTTTATCAGACTTTTGAAAAACTTTTTGACGATGGGCTGATTTATCGGGGAAAACGGGTGATTAACTGGTGCGTTAAGCATCAGACTTCGCTTTCGGATTTGGAAGTAAAATACGAAGAAAGAATAGACCCGCTTTTTTATATAAAATACGGGCCAATAGAGCTGGCTACGGTGAGACCAGAAACAAAATTCGGCGATACGGCCATAGCCGTTAATCCAAAAGACAAACGTTATAAAAAATATCTTGGTAAAGAAATAGAAATTAAAACTCTTTTGGGTCCGGCTAAAATAAAAGTGATTGCCGACGAAACAATTGATATGGAATTTGGAACCGGCGCCGTAAAAATCACGCCGGCTCATGACGCGGCTGACTTTGAAGTCTGGCAAAGACATAAATCAGAAATACCCGGGCCAAAAATCGTCATTGATAAATTTGGCCGGCTCAATAAGCGCGCCGGACAATATAAGGGACTAAAAGTAAAAGAAGCGCGGCAAAAAATTGCCGAGGATATGGCTAAAAAAGGACTTCTTAATCCTTCTAAAACCGACCATAATTACAAACACAATGTAGCCGTATGTTATAAATGCGGCACAACTATCGAGCCCTTAATCTCCGACCAATTATTCATTAAAATAAAACCTTTAGCGGAAAAAGCGATGACGGCCGTTAAAAAAGGAGAAGTAAAATTTACGAGCAAGCATTTTGAGAAAATATTTTTCCACTGGCTCAAAAATATCAAAGACTGGAACATTTCCCGTCAGATTGTCTGGGGCATCAAAATCCCTCTCTGGTATTGCCAAGAAAAGAAAAATAAAAAATGCCGAGATAAAAACGGCCTGATTGTTTCCGACAAGAAAATAAAGCAATGTCCTTATTGCCGCGGGGAAAAATTGATTGAAGAAACCGACACTTTTGACACATGGTTTTCTTCCGGCCAATGGCCGTTCGCGACTTTACTCTCGCAAAGTCGCTCAAGTTTAAAGTTAAAAGTTCAAAGTTCAAAGTTTAGAAAAAATATTTTTAATTATACTACTTCGGACTTTGAAACTTTTTATCCGACTTCGGTAATGGAGACCGGCTGGGATATACTCTTCTTTTGGGTGGTAAGAATGATTATATTAGGAATTTATATGACCGGAAGAGTTCCTTTTAAACATATTTATCTTCACGGCTTGGTTCGCGATAAAGACCGGCAAAAAATGAGTAAATCAAAAGGAAATGTGATTGACCCTTTGGGCGTGGTTGAGCTTTACGGCGCTGACGCTTTAAGAATGGCTCTGGTTTTTGGCACGAGCGCCCAAAAAGATATTATTATGTCTGAAGATAAAATTGCGGCTCAACAAAGATTTGTTACAAAAATCTGGAATGCCTCAAGATTTATTTTAGGAAATTTGGATAAAAACTTTAATCCGTCAAAAATCCGCCAACAAAATCTCCGGCTCACCAAAAACGATAAATGGATTCTTAAAGAATTGAAAAATACGACTAAAAAAGCCGCTAAAGACATAGAAGAATTTCACTTCCATAGAGCGGCTGAAGAAACTTATCATTTTTTCTGGCATAAATTCTGCGATAAAACGCTGGAAGACGTTAAAAAACGGCTGTATTCAAAAACATCTACTCTTAAAGACAGGCAAACCAGCCAATGGGTGATTTATAAGGTTCTAGTTGATTCTTTAAAACTGCTTCATCCTTTTATGCCTTTTATAACCGAAGCGGTTTATCAAAAACTGCCGCATAAACCTAAAAAGGCCCTGATTATTGAAGACTGGCCAAAATGACCCTCGTTCAAGAATCAAAAATTATCTGGGGATATTTAAGAAAGCGCAAAAGAAAGATCTATTTTATCACTTTTATAGCGATAATTGGCTCTTTTATCAGCGCCGTTATCCCTTATATTTACGGCCGCTTGGTTGATTTGGCGGCTAATGGATCTACCCCGCGGCTAATCGGGGAGGTTCTTTTAGTTTGGCTGATTTTAGCTCTTTTAAGCGACTGGATTAGCCGCTTTGCCAGAAACAAAGGTCAGCATATCGCCATTGAAGCGCACAATGATTTGCTTTTGGAAGCGACCGGTCATCTTTTAGATTTGCCTCTTGGTTTTCATAAACACAGAAAAATGGGAGAAATTATTAAACGAGCTTATCGAGGAGCTGATTATTTAGAAAGAATCGTAGACCATGTCATCTTCAGTATCGGGCCGGATTTTTTTACCGTTATCGCCGCTTTAATTATTATGAGCTTTGTGGAATGGCATTTGGCCCTTCTGCTTTTTATTGTCTTAACGCTTTACTCCCTGTCTTCAATTTGGAAAACAAAACCAATTGTCAAGGCCCAAAGAAAAATGAATAAAACCTACGAAGAAGCGTATGGCGACCTTTATGATTCTGTTTTAAACATTCAGACCGTTAAATCTTTTACCGGCGAAGAAATGGAAAAAAAGAAAATGGACAGAAATTTCAGAGACAAGGCCGGAACCCAGTATAAAGCTTTTATGGATTTATGGCGAAAGCTCGGCGCCTGGCAGCAGACTATTTTTAGTTTTGGTTTTATTTTCATTTTCGGCAGCGCCGTCTTTTTTCTAAGAAACGGAGTAATTTCCGCCGGCCAGTTGGTAATGTTTGTCGGTTATATCAGCTTGGCTTACAGGCCTTTTGGCAGATTAGCCGAATACTACAGAATGATTAGAACCGGTTTGACCGCCATTGAACGAACCAGAAAGCTTTTAAAAATTAACCCGGAGCCGTATTATGAAAAAAACAGAAAAGAACTTGAAGACATTAAAGGAGCGGTTGAATTTATAAATGTCAGTTTTGGCTATCAAGACCATCAGAAAGTTTTATCAGATATTAGTTTTAAAGTTAAGCCCGGAGAAATTACGGCTTTGGTTGGCGAAAGCGGGGTAGGCAAGACCACCTTGGTTGATTTAATTTCCGGTTATTACTGGCCAAGCCAGGGAAAAATACTTATTGACGGACAAGACACTTCAAGGATCTCGCTTAATTCTCTAAGGGAAAATATTGCTTTAGTGCCCCAGGAAGTCACTTTATTTAACGATACGATTAAAAATAATATCCGCTACGGAAAACCAAAAGCCGCTGAAGAAAGAATTATTGAAGCGGCCAAAGCGGCGCACGCCCACGAATTCATCCAAAAGTTTCCCAAAAAATACGACCAAATAGTCGGGGAACGGGGGATTAAGCTCTCCACGGGCCAAAAGCAAAGAGTGGCCATTGCCCGGGCTCTTTTAAGAGATCCGAAAATTTTAATTTTAGACGAAGCCACTTCAAGCTTGGATTCGGCCACTGAAAAATTAGTCCAGGAAGCGCTGGAACGGCTGATTAAAGGCCGCACTACTTTTATTATTGCTCACCGCTTAAGCACCATTCAAAAAGCCGACAAAATCATAGTCTTAGAAAAAGGCAAAATCACAGAAGAAGGCGACCACCAAGAGCTGATTTCCAAAGGCGGAGTTTATCAAAAACTCTCCGAGCTTCAGTCAACGGTGGTGAGGTAAAAAACTTGTCTATTGCGTTTTAATATTATATACTCAAAATAGGTTAGATAAAGATTAAAAGTTATGGATAATAAAAAATTAGACAATTTAAAAAAGATTTTTGGGGCTTACTTAGAAATAAAGCTGGTTTATCTTTTTGGTTCAAGAGCTGATGAAAAAATTGGGCCGTTAAGTGATTATGATTTTGCTATTTATTTAGACGAAAGGGATAAAAAAAGAATCTTTGAGATTAAATTTGAGCTTCAGGACAAAATAAGCCGCTGTCTTGAAACCGATAAAGTTGATGTGGTTATTTTAAATCTATCCGAGATGCCGGAATTAAAATATAATATTATAAAAGAAGGAAAATTAATTTTTGAAAAAGAGCCGTTTAAGGTTTTGATAGAGCCGAAAATCCTTAATGAATATTTTGATTTCCATACTCTGCTTTTAAAACACGGTTTAACCAGAGCCTAAAATTCTATGACCAAATTAGCGGTGATTGAAAATAAAATAAGCGCTGTCAAAAAATATCTGAAAATTTTAGACGGCTATAAAAAGCATTCAAGAAAAGAAATAGAAAATGATCTAAACATAAGAGGAGCGGTTGAGAGATACCTCTATTTAGCGGCTCAAGCCACTATTGATTTAGCCGAGTCTTTAATCGCTTATAAAAATTTTAGAAAACCAACTACTATGAGTGAGGCTTTTTATATTCTAAATGAAGAGAAAATAATTCCAGCCGAGCTCACCGCGAAAATGGTCGGATTGGTAGGCTTTAGAAATATCGTGGCTCATGATTACGAAAAAATAGACTATGACATTGTCTACGATATTTTACAAAATAGACTGGAAGACATTAAAAAGTTTTTAACTAAATTATTGAATCTGAAATGATTAATCGGACATTTTTAAAACTCATTCTTATCTTTGTTGGTACTCTGATAATCGCCGGCAGTGGTTATGCTGGCTTTAAAATTTTAAAAGATATTGACGAGATAGAAAATCAGCTTGACCAAACCCTAACAAATAAACTTCCGCCCGAGCCCAAAGATAAACCAGAATCACCGCCAAAAGATTTAGATTCTTCCGAAATTGATACCTCTGGTTGGCTGACTTACAGAAGCGAGGAATTGGGGGTTGAGGTAAAGTATCCGAAGGATTGGGAAGTAAAAGAGGACATTGATTACAGGCCAATCATTTATAAAGATAAAACCGAAATCGGAATATTTGGGATAATAAGATTAAATCAGCCAGAACATCCATCAAATCCTATTCTAGAAATAGTAAAGACTCCTGGTGGTATAGGTTATGAGTTTTTGGATTTCTTTTTGACAGAAAATATTGAAATAGACGGCGTATTAACTCAAATATCCTATTTTAATCCTACTTCTTCTTGGTTTGGTGAATGCGGCGAGGGAAAAACCACAATGAAAACTACAAAAAAAGAAACTGCAGGAGGTTTTAAAATCCTCTTTGATGGAGATAAAAGCGAATATCAAATTTGGGCCACATATTGTCAATCTATAGAGCAATTTGATCCGAAAATTTTTAACCGTATTCTTTCTTCTTTTAAATGGATAAATAGTAATTAGTTCTTAAACAACAAAATAATGGTAGAAATGTAAAAAGGGGAGGGGATTGAGATGAAGAGAGTAATAATTTTATGGTTATTGTTGTTTTGTTTAATCACCACAGGAACGGCAATTAAAGTATTCGGAGTTACCTTAGATGGATTTGATTTTCCTGTAGGAATACCGGACTATGTGAGCCAAACCAAAACAATCTCTTATACGAAGTGGTGGTTATGTCAAGATTTTCTTGAGTATGTAAAAGATGATTGTAGCACGATAAACTCTCCACCTAACGGAACTCATCTTGGCGAAGATTGGAATCTGGGAAGCGGAGATCATGATGTAGGCAAACCAGTATACGCTATTGCTAATGGAAAAGTAATCCGATCTGGTTCTTATGGTAGCGGCTGGGGTAATGTAGTCATGATTAAACACGACCTATTGCCTTGGGACAAAGAAAATTACGAATATGTTGTATCGCTGTATGCTCATTTGGGAGACAATAGACAAGTCTCAACAGACGACTATGTAAGAAGGGGACAAGTAATTGGCTTCATTGGTAGTCGCAGTGAAAATGGCGGCTATTCACCACACTTGCATCTTGAGCTTAGATCCGACAAAATCGCAACGCGATTCGGTAAGGATACTTATCGCGGATGCGGCTATCTAAATGATGCTCTATGTAATATAACTGATTCCACGGGCTGGCTTGACCCTTCGGATTTTATTGAAGCTCATCGTCCTTCACCTATTCCACTTTCAGGAGATTGGGATAATGACGGAATTGATACCACGGGATTTTTTACTCCGGGCACGACTTGCGGCGAAGAATGTCAAGCTCAAGGAGGTTCGGCCGAACCGCCTAAGTTTTCTTTAGACAACGGCGCGCCTATTGAATTCGGACAAGCCGGAGATTATCCGATTATCGGAGATTGGGATAATAACGGATATGATAATATAGGGCTTTTCCGTCTTATCAGAAACCGCGCCAGATTTTATTTGGATACAAATAACGATGGGGGATTAGCGGATTATAGAATAGGATTCCCTCATCTTCAAGATTTGCCGATAGTCGGCGACTGGGATGGCCTAAATGGTGACGACCTTGGCGGATATGACGCTTTAACCAGCACCTTCTATCTCTATACGCTTAATTATCAAGCGGAAACGATTACCTTCTATAAGTCAATTCAATTTGGCGACTCAACAAAAAGAGATTATCCAGTCATTGGCGACTGGGATAACGACATTAAAGATGATTTAGGCGTTTTTCGGGCGCGATTTCCTAACAACTCTACAAACACCTTTTTTCTCGCTAAAGGCCAAACAACGGAAACTGACCATAGTTATGAAATGGGAAAGGTTGGGGATATGCCCGTCATCGGCGATTGGTTTCCAAGTGATGGAAACGATAACATTGGCCTCTATGATCCGGCTACGGGTGAATTTTTCCTTGAGCCGAATATTCCTTCTTTTGCCAACCCTGATGCGACTGCCATTAGTGATATAATAAAAAGGGCAGAATCCGATAACCGATTCAAATCAGCAATAGCTGAATCCTTTGGCAAGAATCTGAACTGGCTGCCCGAATGGGAACTGCGGTGGATGGATTTTAATTTCAGCTGGGGCAGAATTGTCCGCATTTACCACGCTACCAATAAATCGGATTCGTCTCGGCGAGGTACTATTTTCTGGGATCCGGATATCGGGGACTGGACCTCTTGGGAATCCGTATATTCCTTAGACCAGCAAGCCAAACGGGATATGATTAACGAATCAAAAAACGACTTTAGGTTCGGGGATTATATTCCAGGAACTTTTGGCAAAAATCTGGACTGGTCTGCCGAGTGGGAACTCCGGTGGATGGACTTCAGTTTTTACGGGAATCGCGTTGTCCGCATCTACCACGCGACCAAAAAAACTGATTCTTCTGTTAGGTACACTATTTTTTGGGATCCAGATGTCCATAGCTGGACCGACTGGATTAAAGTCAAATAAAAACAAACAAAAACCCAACAATTTAACCAAGGGCGGCAGAAGCATCTGCCGCCTCTTAAAATATCAGCTTAAAGCCGTTACTTCTAATAATAAGTATTAGCATTTTTTTCTTTTTATTTATGTTGCGCATCTCATTTAATAATATTATAATCAGAAATAATGAATCAATCCCTTACTCAATACCTCAAGTCGGGCCATCAAACAAAGATTACGCCAGAGATAAAGAAAATAGCCAACTCTTTTACTAAAGATGGCTTTGATTTAATTTTTGAAATTCTGGCCTGGCTTCATAAAAATTTAAGAGCAGAAGATAATCCGGAAATTAAAGATAAGCTCTTTCGCAAAAGAACCGCTCAAGAGATTATAAAGAGTGGTTTTGTTACCGGCTGTACTGACTGGGCTTTGGCTTTTATTATTTTAGCCAGAGTCAAAAAAATTCCTACCAGATACGTAGAAATAATTAGACGACGCTGGTTAGAAGAAGGTAAAAATGATTTTATTGAAGGTCATATCTTCGCTGAAGTCTATCTTAATAATCACTGGTATATTATTGACCCGGAAGAAGCGTCTATTAAAGACTGGTATAATAGATGGATTATTTTTAGAAGGGGATTAGATTCTTGGGATATAGGGATTAGA
Source organism: Candidatus Portnoybacteria bacterium RIFCSPLOWO2_01_FULL_43_11 (assembly GCA_001819605.1). GTDB lineage: Bacteria > Patescibacteriota > Minisyncoccia > Portnoybacterales > UBA2143 > WO2-40-15. The sequence continues at coordinate 7,155 of MHNE01000020.1, read as the reverse complement.
AATTTTAAAGATTTAAAGGAGCAATTTTTAGAATTTAGAGCAGAATATAAAAGTCAATTAAAATAATGGTTTTAAAATGTTTAAATTTGGTAAAAAAGTAAATAATAAACTATTGTCATTAATTACTCTTCTGCCTAAAAATGGCGAGGTTTTAGATTTAGGCAGCGGCTTGGGCGCTAATAACATTTTCTTAGCAAAACAGGGATTTAAGATAGCTTGTTTAGATAAAGACAAAGAAGTCATCAAGCGCCTGAAAAAAGCATATCCAAATATTAACGCTGTTGAAAAAGATATTTTAAAATTCAATTTTCAAGAAAAAAAGTATAATTTAGTATTAGCGTTAAATGTTTTACATTTTTTTAATTCAAAAGACATAAAACTAATAATAAACAATATACTTAGGTCATTAAAGAAAGACGGCTTATTTTATTTACAAGTTTTTTCTACAAAAGACTCTGGTTATAATAAATTTTTAAAATCCGCAAAGGAAACAGAAAAAAATACCTTTTATAGCGAAAAAATGCGGAGTTTTATGCATTTTTTCCGTAAAGAAGAATTAATAAAATTTTTTTCAAAAAACAGAATACTAGAAATAGAAGAAAAGATTCTTAAAGACAGTCATCCGCCTCGCGGCAAACATAAACATGCTATTATTAGAATACTGGTCAGGAAATAGCTCTATTTATTGTAATCCAAATAGAATATTACTTAATACAATGAAATTTATATGACTGTTAATATCATCACTAAAAATTATGGTAAATTATTAGCCGCTAAAACAGCTTTTGGAAGATATGGAATAACAGTAAATTAAATTGATAAAGAATATCCGGAAATTCAAGCTGAAAATAGTTTAGAAATCGCAAAATTCTACCATCAGACTTGTTTAAAATCCTATATAGATTTGACAGGATTTTGTTTAGATAATATAATACAAAATGTATAGATTTTAGCTAAATTTGTATAGATTTAATTTAAAAAGCATTAAAAAGTCATGAATCAAAATCTTTTAACGATAAGCCAGACATCCGAAATGATTGGGGTTTCCATTCAAACCCTGCGTCGTTGGGATGAATCTGGCAAACTATCTTCTATCCGCAGAAAAAAATCTGGGGATAGATATTATAGAAAAGATGATGTTGATAATTTTATAAGAAATAATTTAAAAGATTTGTTTAGAGTGGCAAAAAGCTGGGCTGTTAATGAGTTAGAAAGCGATTTGCCTTCTGTTTTTTATTGTCAGGATATTTCTGTTTTTCAGGCGCGATTAACCAAATTAGAAAATGAACTGGCTAAAATAAAAAGATTAGATAAAATATTTCCTTTAATTACGGCTATTACCGGGGAAATCGGCAATAATTCATTTGATCATAATCTTGGCAATTGGCCGGATATGCCGGGTATATTCTTTGCTTATGATTTGAATAAAAGAAAGATTGTTTTAGCGGATCGAGGCCGGGGAATTTTAACAACATTAAAAAAAGCAAAAGCGGAACTATCAACCCATCAAGACGCTTTAATGGTCGCCTTTACTGAAATTATTTCGGGTCGCGCGCCGGAATACAGGGGAAATGGATTGAAGTTTGTAAAAGACGTTGTTACGGCTAATGAAATAAGTTTATTTTTTCAAACAGGCGATGCCCAGCTCAAAATTAAGAGGGGAGATTCTGTCTTAAAAGTTAAAAATTCAGCCATTAATTTCCGCGGCTGCTTAGCGTTGATTAAATTCTAATATTGATTATGACTATTTTTTTGAAAAAATTTGGCACAACCTTGAACGGCCGGCAATTTGGCCGAGAATCCTTGTCTGCTTTTCGGCCGTCTCTAAAAGATGTAAAAGAGAATGAGGAAATTATAATTGATTTTGAGGGAGTGATAACTTTTACGCCTTCTTGGGGGGATGAATTTTTAGGTCCTCTAATTGACAGATTTGGCGAGCGGTTAACGTTTAAAAATACCGAGAACTCTTCAGTTCAGGCAACATTGAAGCTACTGGGAAAGATTTACAAGAAAGATTTTAAAATAATTTGATTTATTTGTATGCCAAAAAAAGAAGTTGAAGTTTTAGTTAGAGCCATTATCCAAGTTAAAGGAAAAATTTTAGTTTGTCGAAAACTAAAAAGGAAGTATTTTTTCTTTCCTGGCGGACATTTAGAATTTGGCGAGAATACTAAAAAAGCTTTGATTCGAGAAATCAGAGAAGAGTTGGGTATTGTCATTAAAAAGTGTTTTTTTATCGGCGGCACTGAACATATTTTCGTGGAAGATAACAGAAAGCGCCAAGAAATTAATCTAGTTTTCGAAGTGCCAATTAAGAAGATAACCACCCAAAACATAGAAGACCATTTGAGATTTTATTTTATTGATAAAAAGCAGTTGGTAAAAGAAAAAATTCTTCCAATTGCCCTAAAATATGCTATTATCAAATGGTTGAAAGATAAGAAGATATTTTGGCGTAGCGAGATTTAAATCTATATGACTGTTAATATTATTACTAAAAATTCGGGTAAATTATTAGCCGCTAAAAAGGTTTTTGAGAAATACGGAATAACAGTAAACCAAATTGATAAAGAATATCCGGAAATTCAAGCTGAAAATAGTTTAGAGATCTCCAAATATACCGCTATTCAGGCAGCTAAGAAGCTTGGCAAGTCAGTTATCCGAGAAGATCACAGTTTATTTATCAATGCCTTAGGTATGCCTGGGCCTTATACTAATTATATTGAAAAGAAACTATCTGTAAAAAAATTGTTAGAAATAATGAGAAACCAGCCTGACAGAAGCGGCTATTTTGAAATAGCTACAGTTATAGTTATAGTCGCTCGTTTTTTCTTTTTATTTTATAGCCCAAATCTATTTTTAAAGTAATTCGGAGTATATACCCTATAATCAAATATCTCATTAGCTTCTCTATTTAATTTATCAACATACTCAAAAAATTGTTTCCGGCTAAAAACATCAAGTCCAAGATTGTAACATGTGTTTCTAATTTCATTTGTGATTTTAGCTATATTCTCTCTTTTACTTACCATCTTTTCAGCTTCAAAGTAATAGCTATGTTCTGGCACCTCCACAAGCGCGAACTCCACGCTTTTATATTCGTATACTTGACTTTTTCTCACGCAGAACATTCCCTTAACAAAACCAAGAACACCAAAAATTTCAACAAGAGCGTCGAACTTGCCTGGTTCCGTAAGTATCGAAAGCTCTTTCCGCTGGTCAACGCCTCCCCACCTCCCAATTTTTATAATGATCTCGGGTATTCCATTGGTTACCCTTAATCGTATATCTCTTTTGCGATTTTCAATCCTTTCCGGGAGAAATGTAGAATAGTCAATTAAGACCCTATTTTTTTCTGTTATCTTTTTGCCCTTCTTTTCGAATACCCTTGTTAGTTCTTTGAATTTTTCTTTTGACAAAGGTCCGCGTATTTCAATTTCAATGTTTTTATCCATAAGTTTATTTGTTTTTTAACCATAAAAAAATTTGCTTAACTATCATTGTGGCATAACCACCAGTCGGCAAGAAAAATGAAAGCGTTATCTTCTTCATTTTTTTATGAAATTCATCCTTTTCTAGATTATGAGCATACACAGTGGTAGCAACTACAATGTTTCTTTTATTTATTTTTGGTTGCGCCAAGAATTCTTCAACTACAAATTCGTACCCATTTACTTCGCAGATATGTGGCACTGAAAGAAATGTTCAACTGGTAGATATAACCTTCCTACATTTTTAAATGAGTGTTGCATGCTTTTTGTATGTTTCTTAATTATTGAGGACGCTTGGGTATTCCACAAAAAGCTGTTGTACGAAGAAACAAAGAAAGAAATCCTTTTAGGGTTTATTGACTTAAATATTTCTTTAAAGTCAGCTATACTTCTTGTTTTTATTGTAACCCAAGGAAGAATATTGTCTGTAATTTTTATATATTTATAAGCCTGTTTCCAATTATTTTTCACTATGGCTTTACCGATCAAATGAGTATTATAAGGGCCGCCTGGCATCCCGAATCGTTGGTTATCATAGTAGTTAATAAAGTAATAGTGCCTATGATCGGAAATGTGATTTAAAAGAGTATCAGCCAAAACATTTTCTAAATTTCTTATCACGACCCTGAAAGAATTACCGTGAACCATTCTTTCTTTTACCGGCTCTTTTCCATAACCAACTATATTTTTGATCCGCGAAAATTTATTTTTAAATTTATGCTTTTTGTTAAAAGCTACGATATCTTTATCAGTTAAAACCTTCTTTACAGAAATAAGTTGCTCGGTGATTGCATCTTCGTCTTTTAATCCTTGACTGCTCACATCATCGAATGTCAGCTTAAAGAAATTTTTAATTTGCTCCAAAATATCAAATGTTGTAAACCCGGATTTCTGAAACCAAACGTAAGTAAATTCGTAAGGTTTTTTGAGTGTCAGATGCGGCATTAAAGGAACCTCTGTTACTTGGAAGTCCTTGTTGATATATTTAAGCTTGTAGTCCATTAATAGATTCATATTAATTTAGAAAATTCTGTGCCGGTTCTATCCACAAAATACTGTGCCTTGGAATAGAATTTACTCTATCTGCCTTATTTTATAAAATAACACACAAAAAACAATCTCGTCAAATTTTATAAAACTCTTTAACGAATATATTAGTAGTTAATCAATCAATTCAAGCTGATAAATAAGCAGTTCTGTCAGGAATTTCTTTACAAATATAAAATTGCTGTTTATGGCTTTAATTATGGTGAATTAGGCGTTTTTTATTCCTGTGGATAAGTTTTTGTCGGTGGGGGCTTGACAAAGTTTTCTGGGCTTGCTAAGATGGGGTTAATTATGATAAGGGAGAAAAAGGCTTATGAAAATAAGATATTTAGACAAAACCTTGTTATGGTTTAGACCTGATTTTAAAAAGTGTGATATTTCCTAAAAACACTTAATAGTTAAGTGTTTTTTTAGTTTAAAAAAGCTTTTTGAAAATTATGAATTATTTTGCTTTAACGGCTTTAATCAATTTAATAGCGGCGGGAGCTGGAATTCTAATTATAACGATTAAAAACAAAGATTGGCAGAAAGATAATAAGTTTTTTATCGGCTTTTGTTTCGCGGTAATAATCTGGTCTTTTGGCTACTTTAACTGGCAGACGGCTAATGAATATTCTTCAGCGCTTTTCTGGATAAGATTTTCCAAAATAGGAGCAATTCTAATCCCCATGCTTTATCTTCACTGGATTTTGGATTTAGCAATAGAAAAAACCAACAATAACAAAGAAATTCTTAAATTCGGTTATGTTTTAAGTTTATTATTTTTACTCTTTTCTTTCTCTCCTTTATTCATCAAAGAAGTTAAGCCGATTGAACAGTTTGCTTTTTGGCCCAAGCCGGGCTTCCTGTATCACTTTTATCTTATTTTTTCTTATTTGGGTTTAGTCGGCTATGGATTTGTAAAGCTGATAAAAGATTATAAGGATTTAATTTCTGAACCGGATTATTGGAAAAATCCGGTCAGGATACTAAAAATATGGCTGATAATTGTTGGCACTATTATCGGATTTGGGGGCGGAGCCACGAACTTCTTTTTATTCTATAACATTCCCATTGCTCCTTACACCAATATCTTAGCCAGCGCCGGATTGCTTTTAATGGCTTTAGCTATTAGAAAATACAGTTATTTCCATCTTCCGGAAGAATCCGGCTTTGATAAAGTAAAAAGAATGTATCTTTTGCCGCCAGACCTCCGGATTGCTGAAGAAGATTAGACAATAAAAACATTCTAAAGAGTTTATATTTTAGTCTCGGAAGATTACTGAAGCGAACCGAGATTAAAATGTGAACTTTTTGAGGAAAAAGTTCAAGGTCTTTAAAAATTAGACTTCAGTTTTTTGAAGTTTTTTAAATAATTAATCCGGCCTTGGAGGAGGTGAATGGGATGAAACAAAATGGAATAAGAGCAAAGATTGTTGGAACAGGAAGTTTTGTACCAGATGTTGCTGTTAAAAATAAAGAACTTACTGATATTATTGGTATAAAAGATGCGGAGTGGATTTACAAAAATCTTGGAATCGAGGAAAGAAGATTTTCAGCAACATTAGACAAAATGACGGGGCAAGTGGTAACTCGAAATATAACCGATATAGACTTGGCACACGAAGCAGCTATTAGAGCCATACAAGACGCCCGTTTATCACCTGAACAAATTAACGGCCTTTGGTATGTCAGCTGTACTCAAAACCCCGAAAAACATCATCATTTCAGTCAAGCTGCAATTGAGCTTCATGACCGACTCGGGTTAGGTGTGGATGCCTTCGCTAACGAAATTGATAGCGGTTGCGGTGGCGTTATGCAAGCTATCGGTATCTCCAATGATATGATTAAAGGTGACGATAAAGCCAATATTCTTATTGTTGCCAGCAATCAACCTTCTTGGTTTATAGACCGGGAGCTTTATGTGGCTACCCATAACTGGTTAAGTATCTATATATTCGGAGATGGCGCAGGTGCAGTACTCCTTCAAAAAGCCGAAAAGACTAATAAGGGGATTGTATCTTCATATTATGGAGCAGATGGTTCAAACCCATTAATGTATTATCGCTACAAAGATAGAGGCAATCACCCCGTTTACGAAATTGACGCAAAGGCTGTAAAGGATCTATTTCCGGTCCTTATGAAAAGGAGCTTGAGTGGATTAAGAAAAAAATATCGCTTTGAATTAGATGAAATAAAGCGATTCTATTTCCATCAAGCCAACAGATGGATTTTAGAGGGGTTTGCTGAATTTCTTGAAATCCCCTTGGAGCGGGTTGCGATTAACGTCGATAAGTACGGCAACCTATCGGCTGCCTCGACCCTTGTTCTTCTTGATGAAGATATAAAGGAAGGACGAGTGAAAAAGGGTGACTTACTGCTTTTCTGTGCTGTAGGCGCTGGAGCCCAATACGGTGCCTTCCTAGTACGATTATAAATCGGAGCCGCATGGAGGTAAATAAAAAAACATAACCCTAACCCCCTTAGAGAGAATTTTAAAACTAAGTAAATACACTAAACTCTCTAAGGGGTTTTTCTATGGTGTGTTCTGTTTTCTAATCAATAGCTTCTGACCACTTGTAGAGGTGTTTGCATATTTAATCCCATATGAGGCCGTTCAGTGTTGTAGTAGTGAACA
>MHNE01000019.1 GCA_001819605.1 Candidatus Portnoybacteria bacterium RIFCSPLOWO2_01_FULL_43_11 | reverse complement strand
AATAAACTTGAAACTTGAAACTTGAAACTTGAAACTTTTTGATGGTTCTATTTTTAAAAAAATACTTTTTTCTTTTTTAGCAATACTTTGCATTTCTTTTAAAAATGATTGCCATTTTTCTTCACTAAAAACAGGTCGCGGGCAATACAAATAACTTTTGCCCAAAGGCAAATCGTGTTTTATCACCAAAGCTTTCAGGTTTTCTCCTATTTCCAGTCTCCAAATCTTCCGGCCCAAAGATTCCTGAAACTCGCCCCACTCAAAAGACTGTAAAAAAGAACCGCCATCGGCCTTTACAAACTGATTCCATTTTTCTTTTTGATGGTTTATAATCATTTCCCCAATAATCTCAACGCCTCTTTGATTCTTTTTTCCGGGCCTTTTATTTTTTCCGGCACTTGCCTTAAGGCCTCTCTGATTTGGCCGGCTGAATAACCCAAGCTCCTTAAAGCGTCAAAGACTTCGTCGTCAGCAACCAATTCTTTAACGTCTTTTCCGGAAACCAATATTTTATTTCTCAATTCTAAAATCACCCGCTCGGCTGTTTTTTTGCCGACCCCGGAAACTTTGGTCAATAAACCAATTTGGCCGCTTGAAATAGCTGCCCTTAAATCTTTCAACGAAGCGACTGATAAAATACCCAAGCCGGCTTTTGGTCCCAAGCCGCTGATAGAAATCAAAAGCTCAAAAAATTCCAACTCTTCATAGAATTTCGGCGATAGCAATCCATGAACTGCTATACATTAACCTACTCTCGTTTATCATTATACCAAATTAGAAAAATATTTCAAAGTAAAAGGGCTTGGAAATATTTCCAAGCCCCCAAGAAACAAGTTTTTCAAAAGGAACAATCCCCCAACTTTACCAAACTACAGCACTGCCAGAGGACGGAAGGACCTGCTGCGCCAGTGATCGCCAGACGAGTCGTAGCGAACAGCAGCCAAACCGCCGAAGTGAGAGTAGCCGCCGCTAAGACGGTAGGCGCGGCCCCCGAAATATTCCTCATACCAAACCCAAGTATCTGTGCCGCCATCGCTTTTGCGAGGCGTAGAAGAGTAAATCTGAGGAATGGTATTGGCCTCAATAAAGCGCTCCAGCCGAAGCTGACTCGCTTCCAATCCCAACTTTTCAGCTAAAGCGGGTTTAATGTAACTTTCCCACTCGTCAGCCGAAACGCCAAAACGGGAATATTGAGGACCAAATTCGTATTTAGCAATCCTTCCGGCTTCGCGCAACCGTTCAATAACGGGCCCAAGTAGATTATCATTTTTGTACATCTGCCTGCCGGCATTGTATGCCGGTTTAAGCCGAGTATCAATTAGGACCGAAATGCCGTCAAGCCGAACTTCCTTGATTGGCACCAGTTCATTGCCGGCTTGACGTAAAATTCCGCCTTTGGCAATTTTCTGCCAGAACCAACTTTCCAGTTTAATTTTCCAGCCGCGAAAATTGGCATCTTGGGATATTATAACTTCAGGCAGAAAATGCGGTTCAAGACTAAATTTTTGCCACTCCATGATTTTCTTCTGACCATACTTTTGCAGAGTCTTTTTAAACTCTGAAAGGTCAAACTCTCGGTCAAAGAAATCTCGGTGGCATTGGCGTTCTCTGGCTAAAATATTTTCTAGCCAACCTTCTTCTGAAAGAACTTGTTTAATAACCAAACAAAAGAGATTTTCATCGTGGGCAAGTTTTGCCCAAAACTCTTTCGTCGCTCCTGCCTTCCGACCAGTAACAACTACTTCGTGAATAAGACCAAAGTCTTTCCCAAACTCTTCTTCCTGACGCACGATGCCTTTTTCCATCACACACCTCCTATAAATTAAAAAATTTTAAAGAAACATACTCTCTGGCAAAATCCAGAAAAACCAAAAGACCTTTTTCTTTTGACATCCTGACGCTAACATACCCTACAATATTTGTCAAATTTTTGACTTATTTGGACAAATTTTAATCAAAATTACAACACCTTTACCCCGGTTTTTTTAATTTCCCAAACCAAGGGGTCTTCGTCAATAAAATCTTGAGGGTGATAGGGATGCGGCTCAATAATGGCTTTGACCTGATAAGATTTCATCAATAAATAACGAAGCGCCTTAAAAGAGTCCTTAAACTTTGGAGAAATCACACAAACATCAATATCGCTCCATTGATGAGCTTGTTTTTTAGCTTGAGAACCAAAAACAATCACTTCTTTAATAGGAAGTTTATCTTTTTTTAATATCTTAATATAATCCAAGACTTCTTTTTTTATTTTTTGGGGTAAAGCTGTTTTTTTAGCCATAAGTATAAATCTTTAGATATTTTAAAATATTTTTCTGTATAAGCCCTATTGCTTCTCTTGTAAAAATCAAATTTATAGGCATTGTAACGAGCGGCGATATTAAATTCAGTAATCTCGGTCAAATAGTTTATTTGCTCTTTAGTTAATTTAATCTTAACGAGCTTAGCTAAGTCAACTAATTTATGAGTATAAGGAGCGTGACTTTTTGTCTTTTTTACTACCAATGCTTTCAAAATTTTCTCTAACATCAAATGGCAAAAGAAAAGACAATCAGCGTATCTTCTGCCTTGATAAAGATAATTAGCTGTCTCATAGTTGCGTTCAGCTCCTTTAAACCAATAATTTATTACTTCTTTTATATTTATTCCCATATACTGCTATTATATCTACTTTCTCTAAAAATACAAACAAATCCCAAAAGAAGCATCAGTTAAGACCTCATTTTCCCAAAATCTTCAACGCCTCTTTGATTCTTTTTTCCGGGCCTTTTATTTTTTCCGGCACTTGCCTTAAGGCCTCTCTGATTTGGCCGGCTGAATAACCCAAGCTCCTTAAAGCGTCAAAGACTTCGTCGTCAGCAACCAATTCTTTAACGTCTTTTCCGGAAACCAATATTTTATTTCTCAATTCTAAAATCACCCGCTCGGCTGTTTTTTTGCCGACCCCGGAAACTTTAGTCAAAAGATTAACCTGACCGCTGGCAATTGAGGCTTTCAAATCTTTTAAAGAAGCGACTGATAAAATACCCAAGCCGGCCTTCGGACCCAAGCCGCTGATTGAAATTAAAAGCTCAAAAAATTCCAGCTCTTCAAAAGACAAAAATCCGTAAAGCTCTAAAATACTTTCTCTGACATAGAGATGGGTAAATAGTTTTACTTTTTCCCCTTTTTCCGGCATTTTAGCCAAAATCTGAACCGGACAAAAAACCTTATAACCTACTCCGCCCGCGTTAATTATCGCAAATTTTTCTGTTTTTAATTCAATTTTCCCCTCAATTAAAGCAAGCATAACTTCATCATAACTAAAATAAAATCATTTGACAACTTGCTTCATTTCCTGTAACTTTAAACATATAACTTGAAACATCATTTTATGCCCATAACCAAATCAGCGAAAAAAGCTCTAAGACAGAACAAAAGAAGAAGAATTTTTAATCTGCGCCGGAGCCAAAAAATGAAATCTCTGATTAAAGAAGTCAGGAACTTGATTACGGCTAAGAAAAAAGAAGAGGCGCTGAAACTCTTGTCCCAAGTTTATCAAGCGATTGACAAAGCGTTTAAACGGGGGGTGATAAAGAAAAATACCGCGGCGCGGAAAAAGTCACGGCTAATGAAAGCTATCAAGAAAATATAGACTTTAAAATGGCGTCCTTAGAAGACGCCAAAAAAGGGGACCAAAAAATGGAACTGCCCATTTTTTAGTCCTTTTTTTTCTGACTACTCAACCTCCCTCCAGCCGCTAATCGCATAACCGCTGCCGGGGCCAGACTTAAAAAACAGGCTAGCCAATCCAGTTTCATAAATAACATTGGCGGTATTTTGAAGTTGAATTTTATAGGCGGTCACTTCTTTGATAAAAATATCATTTTTTAATAAAATTTCTCCATGGCCGGCGTAGAGTAATAAATCGCCGAAAGCATCGTTTTGAATTTCAATTGCCCTTTCACTGCCGTTGTTTTCAGAACTGTTATTTTGAGAAATAATTAAAATATAGGAACCAACGGTGCCTGAATTTTGAAAATTAGCGGTATTTTTAAGTTCTATCTTACTGCTAGTCAATCTATTGAACGGATTATCGGCAATAATGGCAATACTTTTCTTGCCTAAAGACGGGTCAAGACGAATAATAGCATCATTTTGGGCAGTAAAATTACCTGCGATCCAAATTGGCCCTAAAAGTGTTACGGTTGGACTGCCTTGAATTTCCAAATTACAGGAAATTTTTACCGGCCCCAGCGTAATGTCTGAATCTATAACATAAGGGCAAGGAGAGGTAATTTCCGATATCGCGGCCGCCGTTTCCCATTCATTAATAGTAGCGTCTGAAATAGGTAGAGTGGTTGTCGGCTGGTCTGGGCTCGCAGGATAAAGATTTCCTCCGACCGTGCTTCCAGAAATATTTACGTAATAAGCGTCGCCATCAATGATTGAATTGAAGATATTATGGCTGTAAACCGTGCCCGTAGCATGAATGCCGTTAACCGAACCGCCGGGTCCGGCTGAAATAACATCTCCTTTAACTAAATTATCATTAAATCCCCCAATAAGACCGTTAGAATAGACATTACCAGAAACCAAAGCGTCGTTTTTCATAACTAACCCGCCATCGCCAACCTGAACGCCGTAATGAAAAGAAACACCTGAATCAATAGTTAGTTTTATTTTGACTTTTCTGATTAAATTTAAAACATCGGCGGTTGAGATTATTTCTTTTTCATCTTCTGATAAATCGGCTATCGTGATCGCCGTAGAAAATCCATCAATATTCAAACTCTCATTAGCGCTGTATTGTCTGCCAATCTTTAAACGATAAGACAGATCTTCTATTCCGGCCTCGGCCAGAAAATAACTTTTCTTGGAAACAATTAAGTCTCTCGCGTTTTTTACTTCTCCGATAACAGGACCGACAAAACCAAAAATAATCGCGATAGATATAAACAGGAAAAAAATCACGACCATTATCACCGCCTGCCCTTTATTATAGTTTATAGTTTGCAGCTTGTAGCTTATAGCTTTCATTTTAGTAGCTTCTTCTTAAAATCGCGGAATTATAGAATTTTTCTTTTTTTTGAAAATCGCCTTGGCCGCTTTGCAGTTCCAGTTCAACTTTCACGGCTTTGGAAACAGACGAGCCAATAATCTGTCTAAAAACAAAATTAGTCACTTCTGTCTTGGAAGAAATCAGGGGTTGAGCGTCTGAAATTCCTTCGCGGACCATTAACGCGCCGTTTGACACAAAAAATTCTATGGTCGTGGCCAAATCAGTCACGGGATCAATGGTATTTAAAACCAGCTTGCCCGGGTGGCTGTCAAAAACACTTTCCGCGGCATTTATGTCATCCGCCCATCTTATTTCTCTGACTAATCTTTCCATAGCGACTTCAGAAGAATTATTGATGTTTCGCGTGACGCGAAAAGCGCTGAATGATTTTGTCATCATTAAAATCATGTTTATAACCAAAATTGAGATTAAAGCAAAAATTACCGCATAAATTATCGTTTCAAGAAGAGTAAATCCTTTTGAAAAAAATTTAGATTTCATTTAATTATTAAAAATATTTGTAATATAGGTAGAGATACTTTTGGCAACAGTTCCCGTTTGCGTATTCCATAAAACAAAAACGGAAACTTTTTTAGTGTCCGGGTCAAGAACTCCTGACTCGGCAATATCGTCGCTGGCGTCGCGATAGACATCCTCAATGACAAAACTTCTTTCAAAAACGCCGTCAATGGGACTGTTGACGGACGCTGCCTCCCAGCTTGTTCCGTTGAAATTCAAATAGTAAGAAGCACCGGTTGTAAGAGAGACGATATTCGCGCTCCAGCCGGAATCTCTTAAAAATTTTATCGCCTCAACTCCTTCTTCCAGTAAAAAACTGGCCTTTATGTTTTCCCTGCTTATTCGAGTAAGTCTTAAAGAAATTTCCGCCACAGCCGCCAAACTAAAAAGCGAAGCTGAAATTATCGCCACTCCTATGACAATTTCCACTAATCCAAACCCTGATTTTGAGTTTTTCATAAATCTTACGCTAATCGGCGCTAACTACGCCGCCTGGCTCAATAGTGATATTTTTTATCTTGGAATTGTCTCTTTTTAATCTAAAAGAGACCGCGCCGTATTCATCCGTTTTTCCAGTCAGCCGCTTAAAAACCAAATCCGAACCGCCGCCATTCAATGTTGTGCCGAACATTTCAACCGAAGAAGAGAAAATGAATTCTTTATTGTCCGAATTCGGCTCCGTAAAAACCGGCCCCTTAAAAAGCGCGAGCCGCGATGTTTCAAAATGAACCCCGTATTGAGAAGAGTCTTTTGAAGAAAGGGTCTTTGAGCGCGCTTCGTTAATTAGAGAAATTGCCTGTTCAACCGCGCCGTCCAATGTCCGGCCTTTATAAAAAGAAGAAAGCCCGACCGTTATTACCGTTGCCATAAGAACCAAAATCGCGATAACAACCAACATCTCAATTAAAGAAAAACCTTTATTGTACTTAAGATTCATGAGCTAAGACTAAAGAATAAAAATCTTAAATCTTAAATCTTAAATCTTAAATTTATTACAATCCGCTCATCATTGAATACATGGGCTGAATCATGGAAATAGCAAAAAAACCAACCGCGGCTCCAATAATAACCATAAGAATCGGCTCAATAATAGTTGTTAATTCTTTGGTGATATTATCTATTTCTTCCTCATAAAAATCAGCCAAAGTTTTTAAGGTTTCGCTTAAACTGCCTGTTTCTTCTCCCACTTGTATCATCTGAATAATCATCGGCGGATAAAGATTTTCGTCTTGAATCATGGTTTTACTCAATGGTTCGCCTTCCTGAACCTGCTCGGCTGATTTAAGAAGCGCTTCTTTAAAATAAATATTAGTCAAAGTGCCGGCCGTAATCTGAAGTCCTTTAACAATGGCTACCCCGCTGTTAATAAGCGAGCTTAAGGTTCTGGCCAAGCGGGCCGAGTTTATTTTTTGGACGATATTGCCCAAAATCGGAAGGTGAAGAAAAATTTTATGAAGCGCTCTTTTAACCTGCTTAATTTTTAAGCTGAATCTCAACAAAACGCCAAAAAGCGCCAGACCAATCATTGTTAAAATTATATTATTTTTTAAAAAATTGCTGATTGAAATAATAATTCTGGTGGCTAAAGGCAAATCTATTTCCAATTCAATAAAAGTTTCGGTCAACTTCGGCACCACCATCACCATCATAAGAATTCCGATACCGATCATCGCTATTAAAATTACCGCCGGATACATCATCGCCCCCCTGACTCTGGAAATTAACCGGTGGTTCTTTTTCATCTGCTCGGCTAAAAGGTTTAAAACCTCTTCCAAGTTGCCGCCGGTTTCTCCCACCCTAACCATATTAACATAGAGCTCGTCAAATGCTTTCGGATGTTTACTCAAAGAATCGGCAAAAGGCTGACCGCTTCTCACCTCTTTTTCCACTTGACTGATAATTTTCTTAAACTTGGAGCTCTTACTTTGCCGGGCCAAAACCGCCAAAGCCCGGTTCAAAGAAAGGCCGGCTTTTATCATCACGGCCAAATGTCTCGTAAACATCATTTTTTCAACCAAAGAAACTCCTTGAATTTTACTGATTAAAAAACTAATGTCTATCCGGCCTGTTTTTTCCTTAATTCCCGCCATTTCCGCGGAAATCAAAAATAAACCTTCTTGACGAAGAAAATTAGCCAGTTCATGTTGATCAGCCGCTTCTTTTGTCCCGGTTCTAGTCCCCCCTTTTTGTGTTTTAGCAATATAGAGAAAAGTAGACACAATAAAAATAAAATTTATTCTTTTGTTACCCTTAAAACCTCCTCAATGCTTGTGATTCCCTGAACTGCCTTAATAAAGCCGTCTTCTAACATTGTAAGCATTCCTTGTTTTTTGGCTTGAGCTTCAATCATATCAGAAGCGGTTTCTTTGACAATTAAATCTTTAATTGATTCGCTCACTTCTAAAATCTCATAAATGCCGAGGCGGCCTTTATAGCCGTCAGGACATTCTTGGGATTTGCCCGGCCGATAAAAATCTATGTTTGGCCAGTCAGACTTTGAATCAATAATTTTTTCCTCTTTAAGGGTTTGTAAAATACGGTCTAAATCAAACTGCTCCTTTAAACTTTTTATTTCCGCTGAATTCAGCTTATATTTCTTTTTAATTTCCGGACAAAGCCGGCGAACCAACCTTTGAGCCATAACCACATTGGTTGTGGAAGCAATTAAAAACGGCTCTACCTTCATGTCAATTAAGCGCGGGAAAGAACCGGCCGCGCTGTTGGTATGAAGCGTGGAAAGAACCAAATGACCGGTTAAAGCCGCGTTAACCGCCAAAGAAGCGGTTTCATTATCGCGAATTTCGCCCACCATAATAATATCCGGGTCCTGACGAACCAATGACCTTAAACCGTTGGCAAAGGTCAAACCGATCTGCGGTTTGACTTGAGTTTGATTGATCCTCGGCATCCGGTATTCAATCGGATCTTCAATGGTGGAAATATTTACTTCCGGCGTATTTAAAATATCCATCATCGTGTAAAGCGTGGTAGTCTTGCCGCAGCCAGTCGGTCCGGTAACTAAAATCATCCCGTTGGGCTTTTTAATGTTTTGATGAATCCTTTCTATGGCCAAACCTCTTAGACCAAGAGATTCCAAAGTTAATCCTTTAGCGTCCTCCGGCAAAAGCCGCATCACAATTTTTTCTCCGTCGTAGACCGGCAGAACCGAAACTCGAAAAGAAATTTTATAATCACCGGTTTCTATTTTAAACCGGCCGTCCTGGGGCAAACGATGTTCGTCCAGTTTAAGATTAGAAAGCACTTTTATCCTGGCTATTACGCCTGAATGAATATTTTTAGGCAGAGTCATGGCGTCGTGTAAAATTCCGTCAATCCGATAGCGAACAACCACTTCTTTTTCTAGTGGCTCAATATGAATATCAGAAGCTAATTGTAAAATAGCGTGTTTTAAAAGCGTATCAACGATTTTAATAATAGGCATCTCGCTCGCCGCTTTTTCCAAATCTTTCTTGGTCTCTGCTTCTCCGCCTTCCGGCAATAGAACCACTTTAGCTTCTTCTTTGATTAAGTCGCCGAATTCCGCTTCTAAAGATTTTTGGTATTGTTTTAAGGCGTTTTTAACGCTGGCCTGATTGGTCAACCGGGGCAGAACCTTTAAATCGGCTTTTTTCTTGATAAATTCAATAGTCTGCAAATCCTCGGGGTCCAGCATAGCCACCTCTAATTCTTTACCCTGTTTTCTAAAAGCGATAATATTGTGCTTTCTGGCAATTGGTTCCGGGATAATCCGTAAAACTTCTTTGGGAATAATTTCTTTTTCTAAATCAACAAAAGGAATGCCTAAAATATAGGCCTGAAGCTTGATTAATTGCTCTTCATCAATGACTTTTTGTTTAATTAAAATATTCCCCAGTTTTTCGCCGGTCTTTTTTGCCTCCTTTTCCGCTTTTTCCATTTGCTTTTCATTGGCTAAATCAGCGTCCAATAAAAAAGCTTTTAATTGTGATGATTCTACTCTCATAAAATAAACTCAAAAGTTAAAATTCAAAGCTCAAAACTACAACTTAAAACTTAAAGTTATTAAAAGTTTTTAGCTTTGAACTTTAGTTTTGACTTTTGCGCTTTGAACTTTGAGTTTAAGAAGATAAAACTTGTTTTATCTTCGTTATTACCTCTTCCAGCTCATAATTGGCTTTAACCAAATAAGTGGTTGCTCCCAACTCCATCGCTCTTTCCACATCAGCTTCGCTCTCTAAATTAGTCAAAACAATGACCGGAATGTTTTTAGTCATCTCGTCTTTCTTAAGCTCCTCTAAAACCCTAAAGCCGTCCAATTTTGGCAAAATTAAGTCTAAAAGAATTAAATCCGGCTTTTCTTTTTTTGCCAATTGAAGGCCAATTTCTCCGTCTAGGGCGCTTTTAATCTCGTAATCTTCCTGCTCCAAAACCTGACCAACGGTTTTTTGAAGAGTCGGCTCATCTTCAATGAATAGAATTGTTTTCATGTTTTTCAAATAATGTCATCTTGAACGAAGTGAAAGATCTCGTAGATTTATATTCTACCACGGGATTCTTCGCCTTCGGCTCAGAATGACAAATAATTATGTTTTAGATTTAATAGGCAATTCAAACCAAAAAGTACTCCCTTTCCCCTCTTGACTTTGAAATCCTATTTTCCCGCCTGAAGCCTCTACGACCGCTTTGGCAATAAATAAACCCAAACCGGTTCCTTCCGTCTGATATTTCATTATATTTTGACTGCGAAAGAATTTCTGAAAAATATATTTTTGTTCTTTCTTCGGCACCCCCACTCCATTGTCTTCAATCTCGCACCTGACTGATTTATTTTTATTATTCTTCAATCTAATTTTTACCATGCCGCCGCCATGAATATAGCGGACCGCGTTGTTTATAAGATTATCAATAGCTAATTTAATTCTTTTTGGATCAACAAAAATCTCCCACTTATCAGCTGACAAATCTTCTTCTGCTTCCAAGACAAGACTAACATTACTGGCTTTAGCCAAGAAAGCGTATTTAGAAATTAGGTTCTGAACCAGATCTAATAGATTTACTCTTTCCGGCCGCAGGCCCAAACTGTTGTCTTCAATTCTAGAGACATCTAAAAGATCGTTGACTAAATCAATCATCCGCTGATTATTTTCTTTGGCTATTTTAAGTTGTTCCAACTGATACTCCCAAGAATCATTAAGTCGGCCGCTCAAAAGCATGTCAAGAGACCACTTTAGACTGGTTAAGGGAGTCCTTAATTGATGAGAGGCAACGCTTACAAATTCGGATTTCATTTTATTGACTTCTACCAATCTATTAAACCCCTGAACAACTGAATAACCGACAACCATCAAAAAAGCCGTTACGGCTAAAATAATCAAGGCCACCATTTCCGGCGATTGGGTGTATTTATTAGCGATAAAATAAATGCCGAGCATTGTCCCGATAATTATCAAGCCGATAAGAACAAATAAAAAAATCGGGCACTGCCAAAGACCAATCCTGTTTTTCCTGCACTGTTCAAAAAAATTTAATTGCCGATATACCTCTCTTAAAGACATCTTTTTTATGGCTTCTATAATAATACCAAATTTTAGAAAAAATAAGAATAGCCGTTATCCACCATTGTCTTTTGATTATTCTCTCTATTTTTGATATTATGTTTACATGGGAGAAATTAAGGACAGAAAAGACATAGTCAACCACACTATCTGGGTGCGCTGGGCTTTTCTTTTTACCCTTGTCACTTTTATAGTTTTTTTAACCGTTGTTGTCTTTGATTCGCCTGATAAAAACAAAATTATCATAGCCGCTGTTTTTCACGCTTTATTCGTTTCTTTTTATAACATAATTCATCTTATAATTTATAAAAAATCAAAAGAAGGAAAGCCTTTAAATATGTTTTTAAGGGCTTGGCGGCCTTTTCTGGAGTACTTAATACTTGATAACATAGCCATTGCCTGGGGTATTTATTACAGCGGCGGCGCGGAAAGTCCGATTATCTATGTTTATTTCATTTCCGTTATTTTAACGGCCGCGGCTTATTCTGAAAAATTAATCCTTGGTATCGGCTCTTGGTCTTTTCTCCTTTATAACGCTTTATTTTGGCTGGAACACGAAGGATCCATTCCTTTTCTAAAATTCTATCCCGCTTATTTTGGAATTCACGATAATTTTATAACGACTTTTTTCGTAAATTTCAGCTTTAACGTTACTTTAATAATCGCTGTCTTTCTATCCACCATTATCTCAAAAACCATTCAAGAAAGAGAGAAGAAAATAATTTTTGAAAAAGAAAGAGCGGACAATACCATTAGGAATCTTTCTGACGGCTTAATAGTACTGGATAATCAGAATATGATTACTTTAATGAATCCCGAGGCCGAAAAAATATTGGGAATAAAATCCGAAGAGGCGGTCGGGAAAAAAGTCAGTTTAGAAATGTTCAGCAGCCCGAAATTTCAAAATCTTAGCCGAATCGTTCTGATTAAAAAAGAAGAAGTGGCCGGTGAAACAAGACCGGTTGAGGTAAATCTGGAAAAACCGGAAAAGTTAACCCTACAAGTCATTTCCGTGCCGATTCTTGACCAAAATAAAAAAATCATAGGCACAATGAAAATCCTGCATAATATTTCCCGGGAAAAAGAAATCAGCCGGATGAAATCAGAATTTATTTCAATTGCCGCTCATCAGCTAAGAACTCCTCTTTCAGCGGTTAAATGGACATTTAAAATGATCAGTGACAAAGACTTTGGCAAAATTAACTCTGAACAAGAAAAATTCTTAAAACGGGGTTATGACGTTAATGAACAAATGATTAAATTAGTCAATGACCTTTTGAATGTTTCGCGGATTGAAGAAGGAAAATTCGGTTATAAATTCGGGAATGTTTCCTTGGAAAAAATAATTGATAACCTGATTAAAATGATAAAAAATATTATTGAGGATAAAAAAATTAAATTCTCGTTTCAAAAACCGCAAAAACCGCTGCCGTTAATCAGGGCCGACGAAGAAAGATTAAGTCTGGCTATTCAAAGTATTATAGATAACGCTGTTAATTACACGCCGAATAAGGGAGAGGTGATAATTAGCTTGAAACATAGTGAGGCAAACGCCGTTTTGGAAGTCCATGATACGGGAATCGGTATTCCTAAATCGCAGATTGAAAGACTGTTCACCAAATTTTTTAGGGCTGATAACGTAATCAGAATGCAGACTAAAGGAACGGGCCTTGGTCTTTTTATTACTAAAAATATCATTGAAAGACATGGAGGAAAAATTGAGATAGAGTCCCAAGAAGGCAAAGGGACGACAGTTAAAATTTATTTGCCCTTAGAAGAAAAAATAGCTTTAAGAGAAGAAAAATTTGAAAAATTTTTCAAGGAATTTTCCTTGGAAAAAGAAAAAAAACAAAAAGATTTTGAAAAATTTATTCAAAAATTTTAATTTATATGCTTATTTCCATCACAGCAATAACTTGGTTTTGGGCGGCTTTTTCAAGCAGTATTTTAACCTATCGGCTTTTTGTGGGCTGGAAAAAATACGGTGGCCTATATTTAGGCCGTTTTGCGATTTTTTTTGCCATATTAACAGCTATTTTTATTTTGTTTGGTTTGACCGGCCTCCTTGTCAACCCCTTTTTTATTAAGCTATTTGTCATTTCCGGGCATATTTTAATGTGGATTAGCTTTGCCGCGCTTGCTGAAATTATCTGGCTGCTTAGGTTGGATAATTTATTTTCAAAATGGATTTTAATAACTTTAGTGTTATTGGGCGGAGGATTTGAACTTTACCTTGAATGGGCATGCGAGCAACTTCCTAAGATAGAAAAAATTAGCAGTCTTTTTACCGTAGTTCAGTTTCAATTTTGCGTTCCCGCTTTTTTCGCCGAAGCTATTTTGCTTTGGTTATTATCAATCCCTATGGGCATTATTTTTATTCAAGAGGCGATAAGAATGGAAAAAAAATTAAAGAGGCGGTCTATGAGTATAGGATTAGCCTTTATTTTAATATCTGTGGCAGGAATGTTAACAGTTCTCCGCCAACCTCCTATTCTAATTATTATAGAAAATATTATAATAATCTTGGGAGCCTTTATGCTTTTAATTGCAGCTATTTTTATGCCAGTGAGCAATGAGAAAAATCAAAACTAAACATTTCAATGGTAAAACCAAAAATAATTATTATCGGAGGAGGAATTTCCGGTTTGGCCTGCGCTTATAAGCTGGCAAAAACGGGAAAATTTGAGATTCATATTCATGAAAAAGACGAAATTCTCGGCGGTCGGCTTTTTGACGTTTTCGCCGGCCGGGTCCTTTTAGATGAAACATCCTATCCTAATATGCTTTGGTTTACCAAAGAGATTGGGCTAATGGGAGAGTTAGATAAGGTAACATCGTCAGATTTTGGTTTTCTTCTTCCGAACAAAAAAATAATTTCCGGCAAAAGAGTGCCGCTCCATCTATTAAAAGAATTTGTGTTCCGCAAAAGATCATTAAAATTATTCCTGGATTCTTTTAAATTTATCCGTTACATCCAGTCTTTGAGATTTAACATTGATAAATATGAATCTAACCTTCCCAATCAAGAAGAGTTAAGAAGTATAAGTTTTGAAAAATTTATGGCAAAATATCCGCCGGAAATCCAACAACTTATAATTAAACCAGTTCAAATGATGTGCTCTCCGGACGACTACGAGAAGATTGACGCGGAAACGGGTATATTTTTTGCTTGGGTGATTTATGCCATGAAAAAAGGATATTTTATGAGCCGAGCCCCAAAAGTTTACGCCGACGCTTTCATCAAAATCGCCAAAGAATTAGGCATTAATATTCATTTGAATTCAGAAATTCAGAAGGTGGAACGGGGAAAAAAATATAAAGTTATTTTCTCGGATGGCTCAACGGAAGACGCTGATACCGTAATTTGCTCCGCTCCTCTTACGGAAAGCGAGAAAATTCTTGGCATAAATTTCGGCATTGAATACAGCTTAATGCGGGGGGTGTTTATTAAAGGAGATTTTAAATATAAATTCCCTCTCATTTTAAGCGCTTTTCCGGAATCAAATATTAATGTAATATATAACTGGGGCGAACATCAGGTTTTTTATCCCCTTAATAACTGGCTGGAGCCAAAATCGCAAAATAAAACTCCGGTAGAACTCAATATTGATTATCTTTATAAAAAAGAGTGGGAATTTATAAAAGAAATCAGGTCGTCTGTCGGCATTCCTCTTAATTTGCGTAAGAAAACACCTGATTTAAAACAAGGAGACAATCTTTATGTCTGCGGCGACTTTTATGGCTATACTGGCCTTGAATCTGCCGTTTCTTCAGCTTTCAAAGTAGCTGAAGAGATTATTAAATTAAACTAATTACATTATGTCAAATAGCCAAACAAAAAAGATGCAATTAAATAAAAGGGTTTTCGCTATCCAGTTGGGGTTTTTGCTGGCTATTCCTATTTTAACAGGCTTTCCCTATATGTATGTAACTCTGAATATGAACGCCGAGCAGTTAAGATGGGTTATTTTCGCCCATATTTGGGAAGCGATTTTTTTCGGTTTTTTTCTTGTTCTTATGCCTTTAATTTGGCTAAAGCCGATTAACAGGTTTCTGGAAACATACTATCGAAAAGAAGTTATTGAAAAAGAAGAGGTATCGCAAGTCCAGAATTTGGCTTTAAAGTTCCCCATTAAAGTCGCGTTATTCACGTTTATTCTTGTTTTTGCCATTGGCTATCCCATAGGACTTGTCCAGTTTTATTTTTTCGCAAAAATGCACTGGGTAGAGATACTGAAAGCGGAAATTATGGGGCTAATATCAGGTATTCTTTACAGTCTTTTTGTTTATTTTTTTCTGGAGAGAATATTAAAACCGGTAGTGAAAATAACGGAAAAAAAAGGGAGTTCGTTAAAAAAAATAAATAAAATTCCTGTTTTTTATAAAATTTTTGTCATCTTATTATCTTTGGTTTTATTCTCTTTGGTTTTTTTGGGTACTTTAGGCTACAGCAAGGCAAAGCTGGCCGTAGAAAAAAACGTAAAAATATTAGGCAGTCAAAAATTAGAACATCTTATTAGCGAGACGAAAAGATTGGGCGGCAATTTTACAACGGATATGTTAAAAGAAGCAAAAGTTGGTAAAGAGGGCTATGTCTTTATTGCGGACAATAAGGGACAAATTATTTCAGATCATCCATTAGGCTACCAAACATTAGATGAGGAAAAGACCCTTAAAGAAATAAAGGAAAAAATTTTGAAAGGCGGAAAAGGCAATTATACCGATGTTGTTTCAACTAAATTATTCGCCTACGCCCCATATAAGGATTGGCGGATTATTTCCGCGCTTGAAGGAAAAGAATCTATTAAAGATGTAAACCAAATAGTTGTTATGTCTTTTTCTATTGCGGCCGTGGCTTTTATTTTTTCCTTTTTACTTTCTTTGCTTTTTGCGAAAAGCGTTTCAGAATCAATTAAAAAATTAGCCGAAGCCGCTGATTTGGTGGCTGAAAAAGGAGATTTAAACCAAAGAATTTACATAAGACCAAATGACGAAATAGGACTCTTGGCCGAATCTTTAGATAAAATGATTCTTAAACTAAAAGAGAACCAGGAAACATTAAAAAGAACTAATATTGAATTAGAAAAACGAGTAAAAGAAAAGCTGGGCCCTTATGATGAAAAAATAAAAGAGCTGGAAGATAAAGTAGGAGAATTAGAAAGAATCAGAGATAATTTAGAAGACAAATTAAGGGCTTACATATAAAGCGAGGTGAAATTGTCGTTAAATTTACAACATAAAGCGTAAAGATTATAAATATGAATTTATTTGAGATTATACGCGCTGTTGTTTTGGGAATAGGATGGCCGGTTTTAATATTCGGCTCAATTATTATTCTTTACAAACAAATAGTCTTTAACAGAAATTTCGGACAGCCGATTTTAGCTAAAGTAATGCTCGTAACTATAATTGGATGGTTTGTAACTATGTATAGTCTGGGAGTTTCGGCGACTTTATTGATGTTTGAGAATATAATTTTAGGAGTAAAAGTTATTCTGCCGATGTTTTTAATTTGGTGCGCGACAATGGCGGTTCTTGTCAGTGTAATCAAACGTTGGAATAATGAAATTTTAAAAAGGCAGAGGTTTTACGACCAATTAATGGAAGGAATTCAAAACATTCTTAAGGGAGATCTGGATTTTAAAATAAAAATTAATTCAGAAGAAACGTCGGAGAGAGAAAATGAGATAAATGAATACGTAATTATGTTTAATAAAATGATTGAAGAGATAAAACTGGCTAAAGAAAGATTGGAGAAATCCAATTGGCAGAATGTTAAAAAACTGGAAGAAAAAGTTGAAGAGCTGGAAAAAGCGCGAAATAATTTAGAAAAGAAATTAAAAGATTATATCTAATTATTAAAGTTTTAAAGGTCGAAATTTTAAAGGTCGATAAAAAAATAACCATAAACAAAAAAATGAATAACAATCAATTTTCTCCATTAACGCCAAAAAACGATTATAATTTTAATTTTAAAAAAATAGCGCCCTGGATAATCATTATTTTGCTTTTTATCATAGCCCTACCCTTAGCGGCCTGGTGGATTTTGATAGCTCAAAATCCACTGGATAAAAAAGAAAAAATCCCCGTTGCGACGACTCCTGAACACCTTGCGTATTTTTCTTCAATCTACGATACGGAAACACGATTACTGGGAAAAGCCCACGAAGTTTGGCAAAACGGAAATTATCTATACATCACAAGTATAGAGGACAATGGCTTGGAAATCCTTGATGTTTCTGACCCGGCTAATCCGGAACTTGTGGTAATTTTACCGGACACGGAAGAAACAAAAATGAATAAGACTCACACCGTAATGTTTAAAGACAATTACGCGTATATAAGCGCTACCGGAGACAGTGCTATTCAGGTAATTGACATAACAGACCCGTTAAGCCCCAAACCGATAAGCTATACGGCTGATAATGAAACAATTGGGCTCGGAGGCGTCCATGAAATGATTTTAAAAGGAAATTATATTTACGCGGCCGGAAGAGAAGAACACGCCATAGCGATATTTGATATCTCTGACCCGACCGATATTAAACATATTGCCAGCTTGTTTGATAATGACCAAATGGCTTTAAAAAGGCCTGAAGGGTTGGAACTGGATGAAAAAAATTACGCTTATGTAATGTCCACAAGAGAGGGATTGGAAGTTCTGGATGTATCCAATCCGGTAAATCCTCGCCATGCAACGGCTATTTTTGACAATGACGAATTAGCGCTTGGAGGACTGGACGGCTTAGCTTTAAGGGAGAATTATCTCTATGTCGTGGGTAAAGAAGGTTTCGCGATATTTAATATTAGTGAACCTTTAAACCCGCGGCAGATTTCCGTTATTTCCCCGGCTGAAGAAAAAGGACTGGCCGTATCAAATGACATCAAATTAAGCAAAAATTACGCTTTTGTCGTTTCAGAAGGAGAAGAAGGAAGTTTAGTAATAATAGACATTTCCGACCCTAAAAATCCTTTCGTAAAAAGCGCGATTTACGCTGATGACTCTAAACCATTCCTTCGCGGCGGCCATCATTTGGAGATTATAGAAAACTACATATATATCACCGGACTTCAAAACGGAATTGGAATTGTGAAATTTACCGAATAAATCCTGCGTTTTTTTAACACCCCGCGAAAAGGCGCGGGGCAAAAGAACTAAATTTTCTTTATGAAAAAATACTCTATTCGGCGCGCATATTTTTTATCCTTTATTTTTTTGGCTCTTGTCGGCATTGTTTTTATCGCTGTTCTTTCTTCTATTTTTTACCGGTCCAGCACGAATAATATCATAGAAGAACGGATTAAGTATTTAGAAGCTTTGGCTAATACCATTGGCAGTCCTTTTTGGGTACATCAAGAATTGCTGCATATTCCGGGAACGATTGAAAATTTTATGAAGCAGATGTCAAAAACATCGGATATTATGTTTATACGAATAATAGACACGGAAACCGCCACAGTTAAAAAAAGCGCGGATCAAAAAGAAGTAGGAATGAAAATAGAAAATATGCCGATATTTAAAGAAAAAGCGTCTGTCCGAGACGGCTCGTTTAACAACGAACCCATTAAAGAGCTTTCGCTTAAAAGTAAATCTGGCGATAATCTTTGGATGGGCGTTTCTTTAAAGCTCTTTAAAAGAAATATGATAATAGCCGTCATTTTTCTGGCGGAAGGAATATTGGTATTATTCGGCGTTGCCAGCCTAATCGTTTTTTTAATTTCCGAATATTTTGTCATAGGTCCGCTTGAAACTCTTAAAAACGCTTTTAGTAAATTACAGAAAAGAGATTATGATATTGATCTTGGTAATATCTCCGGCGTTGAGATGCAAGAAGTTTTTAAATCTTTTAATCAGATGCTTCAAGAATTAAAAGCATCACAGGAAAAATTAAAAAAATCCAACTGGGCTCAAGTAAAAAAAATAGAAGACAGAATAAAAGAGCTGGAAGATGAAGTCCGCGAAACGGAAAAAGCCCGGAATAATTTAGAAGAAAAATTAAAAGAATACATGTAATTATATGCGGGAATATTTTAATCAGGAAAAAGATTTAAAAAAGAAACAAATGGCTGACCCTCAAATAAGGGAAACGCGCGAACATCTTAAGGCTTAACGACCCATATCGGCGTAATGCCTAAAATTGGCGGCTCGCCGTTTTTTACGGAAATGCTGACCAAAGATTTGGAAAAAGTTACCGGCAGCACGATAATCATCAGCATCAATCCGGAAGAAGCGGCTTTGAAATTACTTGAAATAATTTCATCTAAAAAAAGCTTGGTATTTAAACTTCCGTTCTAAATCCCAAAAATTTGTTCCATAACTTGCTTAAATTATTTTTTTGGATAAGATAAATATACCATAATCGGGGTATAGTGTAATGGCAGCACGAGTCCTTTGGGAGGATTTAGTCCCAGTTCGAGTCTGGGTACCCCGACCAACTTAAACTTTTTTCAAAATCAGAGGCGATTGGTTGCTCGCAAAATTCGCAATGCTTTGATTGGTCGCAATTACTGAACGCAGTGCGAACCTTTTTTGAACGAAATCCCTAATTGCCGCGCCGCAGGCGCGGCAGAAACGAAATCCGACACTCGGGCGGGCAAAAGAGAAGGGGGTTGGGAGGGGGGAAGGAATTTTTGCCCACCCTCGCTTTCCGCCACCGGATTTCGTATTTCGCTTTGCGAAATGCGTCGCCAGAAAGAAAGTTGTGTTTGCCCCACCCTCCCGTGCGCGCACAACAAATTTTTACTCCCTAAATTTGAATTGATTAAATTCATTTTCTTTGGTAGTATAGAAGTATAGATAAAATACTCATTCACTACAATACTACCAAAACTTTATTTATATGACAAGTGGAAAAACAATCAGCGAAAATATTAAGAGATTACGCAATAAACTTGGTTTAACCCAGGACGATTTAACAAAGAAAGCAGATATTAAATACACGACGCTTATGAAGGTTGAAAGCGGGACAGTTAATAAACCAAGCGTCCAAACTATGGCGAAAATCGCCAAAGCGTTGGGTGTTTCAATTGAGGAATTAATAAAGTAAAAATATGCAAGAAGACAATCTACAACCCGATAAACAAAACGATCTGAAGCAGACCGCGGAATTACAGCCTGCTCTTGAACAAAATGCTCAGCAAAAGCAAATCTTCAAGAAGAAAATTATTTTTGGCGGATTAACCGTAATGATATTATTTTTGCTTTCCTTGGGCGGCTATTTTATTTACAAAAACACTCTTACGCCAAATCAGCCGCCAGTGGTACCAACGCCTCAATTATCCGATAACGAAACGAAAAAACAAACCGAAAAAGAGACTGCTGGAATTTCTTACAATAGAAGAGAAAAGATTTTAGAAACCGTAAAGCTTCAAAGCAATAGCGATATAGAGGCAACGTCTGGTGATGATTGGGAGCTAGATATTTATGATTTTTATAAGATAGGCACTATAACTTCCGGTAAATATAAAAATGGCGACTTACTATTAGTCCTTTTCAGGGCTGGTGGCCCATGTAAGGGTGCTTCCTGTGATAAACCCATACGTTTACGTTATGTCAAAAATGGCAATGTTGTGACATTGTTACCAAAAATATCGTATCCGCCCCCTGTTGGTAATGGCACTTCGAAAGTAAATCCATTTAAGAAATTCGGATTTAGCTTAGCAGTCGACAGTAATTTCACCATTCCGATTCTTGAATACCCAAAAGAAATTCAGGGTGTAAACCGGAGACAAATTTTGAAAGCTCCTGAATATTTAATGGAAGAGGACGGAGGGCTTGATCAATCACTGCTTTATAAGGTATTTACTCATCCTATTTATGGTGATATTTATACAACAAAGGGAGAATTCAGCCCGAGTCGAAGTTTTGAACCCGAGAGTCAAGGTGGCGCATTTGGGTCTGGAAGCGGTACGAGTGGGTGTAAAGACACTGGTTGTTTTACCACTAATCAATTTTTTGCATTCCGCCCCGACGAAACATTTCTAAAGTTTGGTTACAATCCAGACATTTCAGTAAAAGACATTACATGGACTGATATTAAAAAGACTGGCGAAGAGTATGTGTCAAATACCGTATCTGGTTGTAGCCGTCAAGTATTAGACGATAACAGCGTGGTTGCTCCTTCATTAGTCAGCGATACTGATCTGATTTTGGTTGGTAAAGCGAACAATACAGGAGACACAATCTACGATCTAAAAAATCAGAATCACAAACTTTATACTGAGTTTTACAACACTTACAAAGAATATTACGCTGGCCCCTATATTTATCCCGAGGAGAAAAGACAAGCAAAATCACTCAATGAATTTATAAACTCTCGGCCAATATTTCTGTGGCGCGATCCCTTTGGTCGGCTTATTCGCTTTAACAATGAGGAATTTTTACCGCCATTCGCATGCGAACCTATTATTTATCTATACCCACAAACTACGCAGAGCGTATCGATTGCTTTCAACAAAATAGTAAATATTTATGACTCAACACCAGAATATCGAAATGGCTGGAATGTAATTGCTGATCCCACGGGGAAAATAATAAATCCTTCGGATGGCAAATCTTATCCTTATCTTTTCTGGGAGGGCTGGTCGTCAATATTCCCAATTCAAAGCAATGGTTTTGTCGTCAAACAAAGTGAGGTCTCAAGCTTTCTAACCGAGACTCTGCCCAAACTGGGTTTGAATGTTAAAGAGAAAGCCGACTTTATGGAAACTTGGCTTCCTTACTTTTCTGCCTCTCCCTATTACTTTATTACGTTCCTAGATCAAAGCGTTATAGACAAAATCGCTCCTTTGCAAATTTCACCAAAGCCGGATACTGTTATTCGAATCTTGATGGATATTAAACCGCTTGAAAAGCCAGTCGTAGTAGAAGAACAAAAGCTCAAGCAAACCCCACAGCGTAAAGGGTTTACAATGGTTGAGTGGGGCGGATTAAAAAGATAAATGGTCGGCGCGCCAGTTTCACTGGCACGAAATTCGGTAGCGGAAAAATCGGAATCGGTCGGAGTTTCGTTCAAAAAAGATTCGAGCTTCGTTCAGTAATTGCGACCAACAAAAACTTCGTTACTCTAATATGAAACCTCTAAAAGAAGAATTAGAAAAAATTAAAAGAGAAACCCAGGAAAAAATCTTTACCTTGATTTTAGCCGGATTTGGACTAGTGGCCGCTTTAGCCTGGAACGACGCCATTCAAAGTTTGTTTAATTTTTTATTTCCCAAAACCAACGGAATAATCGGTAAATTCGCTTACGCGATAATAATTACGATAATAGTGGTGCTGATTACTTTACAATTAAAGAAAATATCAAAAAAATAAATAAAAAAACCTAATCATCCGCGGGAGTAGCTCAGCTGATAGAGCGACAGCCTTCCAAGCTGTAGGCCGCGGGTTTGAATCCCGTCTCCCGCTCCAAAAAAAGATAAAAACATACAGAAACGACAAGAAAGTTACAATAAAAATTATGCAATACTCCATTTGGATTATTCCCCCAGAACCAATTTTTAGCCAATTGAAGAATGTGATTAAAAAGCTATCTGTAAAATACGATAGTCCTATATTTGAACCCCATATGACTTTATTAGGGAATATTAACCAAAGCCTGCCTGGTATTGAACAAAAAATTACAGAGTTAGCTTCTTATGTAAATAGATTAGAACTTAGTCTTGGTCCTATTTCCTTTAGCACCACTTATTTTCAATCAGTTTTTGTAAGAGTAAATTCAACAGCGCGATTAACGCAGTTAAACCTTGATGTCAAAAAATTATTTAATATGGAGAATAATGTTTTTATGCCCCATATTAGTTTGCTTTACGGTAATCATGACATGACTATTAGAGAAAAGGCAGCTTCAGAAGTACAACTCCCATTATCTTCATTTGTGGCAAATGAGTTTATTGTTGCCCCATCTACGTCCGATCCGAACCAATGGAAACATTCCCTAACTATCTCCTTTGGTTTTAAAAATTAAATCCACCACTACGAGAACTGTTCTCGTAGCACAACAAAACCCCGAATTTCTTCGGGGTTTTGTTGTTTTTGTGGAGCAAATTTACAACTGCGCTCGAACCTATTTTATCAAAAATCTCTGACTAATGGAAGCCGTCTCGCTTCCGCTCGGCGGAACGCTCGGGCGCGGCGGAATTCCCTCCCCTCCTTCCGCCACGCCCTCGCTTCCAGCGGGCATTTTTTCGGCGGACTTATAACTTAAATTGACTTTCTGGCAAAAAATTCAAAACTTCTTTTGTTAAGAATATCACCTTTTTCCTTAATTTCAGATCAATAACAGCCGCCTCCAAAATATCTATTGTTCTTTGAAATCCTTTGAATTTTCGTGATTTGATAGCTAAAGCAAGATTTAAGTATGCAAGAAGAGCAAAGCGAACATATTCTTTGTGCTTGTATAAAAAGTGAAAATCTGGAAGAGGTAAGGCAGAAACGCTATCATTTTTCTTCGCCTCTTTTCCAACTTCAGCAAAAAATGACCCATGCACAAATTTGCTTCGTTCTCGGTAAAGTTTCTTTACATCTTTTTCAATATCAGGAGATCTAAAGCTAATCAATGTAGCAATCCTTTTTCTTAATCTGTATCCTATTTCCTCTGTTGTGTTGTCGTCGGCTGTAAATAGAGATTCCAAGATTGTCATCATATCTGCCGCTTCTCGTTGCCATGTGATACTTTCTTTTGAGTTTTCGTAATCTTTGAGTTCGGAAAATAGTAATGAGGCCACAAATAATCTCCAATCCTCCTTATTCCAATTTTCGCATCTATCTCTTTGCCATGTTCCATATACTGATTGAGGGAGTAATTTTTTGAAAAACCCGACAAATTTTTTACCTTTGAATATCCTTGACTGATTTTGGCCATGGAAATAGATAAAAGGGTCTTTTCCGTGCTTAAATCTCATTATGCCAAAATCGGTAGCATGAAATACCGGATATAGAAAATTTGGCGAATATAAATTAAGTAAGAATATTATTTCGGAATAACCATTAACAAGTGCCGCCGGAACTTCATCGGGCAATAATAATCCCCACGAACATTTTTTGAACTGTGCTTCGGTTATTCCAAATAGATCGCCATCGTCAGCATCTTTTTTATAATTTCGGAGGACATTTTTATTAACTGGTGAGATGACGCCCTTGATTTTCTTAACAAACTCGTCAAGGCTGAATTTATCTAAATTCCAGCATTCAAAACCACTCTCAATATGAAAAGTTTTTTGTTGCTTTATTTTTGGTCCGGCGAAGGCAATAAAAATTTTTTTCGCACGCTTATTTCTCATAAGTTAGTATGAAACTATCTCAAAAGACAAATCGTCATTGTCTAAATCAAATTCAACAAATTTTAGGCGAGCGCACCGATTACTATTTGCTTGGTTAAAACGGTTGAAGCTGTCAAGCAAACGCCGATAAGCGTTTGATTGTTTGTCGGATATTTTCTTTGCTACCAAAACCGGCTGAATGTCGCTTTGGCGGTTCGGAATGTAATACTGCTCAATCCAATCAACATATCTTTGAATTTGTATGATATTCCTTTCGTCCGCTTCAACCGCTTTCAGCTCAACGGGGATTAGTATCCTTTGTTCGTTTTGTACCACCGATGGCATAACATCAATTCTCTGCATACCAACCCCGCACGATACTTCGTTGCCAAGCCATTCAATCTGCGCGCTATTTAGTATTGCTTCATCTAAACCTGTGTTTGTTCCCTTACCAAGATTTTTTGTTATGTACGCCTGCAAATGTGATTCAAATGAGTTTCCAGCTTGATACTTTGCGATCAATCGCGGCAACAAATTTATTACTTCTTGCCGTCCGGCATAAGTCCTTTG
>MHNE01000018.1 GCA_001819605.1 Candidatus Portnoybacteria bacterium RIFCSPLOWO2_01_FULL_43_11 | reverse complement strand
TTGGGCTTGAGCGTTTTGATGACAAAAGAGCAAATATAGCTCTTTGCCCTTAAACGTTTCTACTCCCTCTAAGTGAACCCCATAGCCAGGCTCACAAGTACGGATAATCGTGTCCCCTACTAGGCGGACACTGCTAGCCCTCCCGCCAGCATCATTCCGGGGGCCAACAAAATCCCGTATGGCACCTTCTACCGAAGAAGTCAGGAAAATGTACGGGCCGTAACTGCCCTTAATCCCGGCCTCTTTATGATAGTAAAAATCGTACCCATTGGGTAACACAACCACCGGAGGGTTTTCAGGTGGATTTTCCGGGGCCCAGGACACCACCTCAATCTGCCTAGGCCATGCTTCGTAAGGTTGATCATGCCGGTATAGGGCTTCCACATATCCCCATACCTCTGTTGAGCTACTTCTGGCTTTGATATATTCTACCATCTTTCTACCTCCCGTCCCTTGTGGGGCAAAAAAATATTTTTAAAGAACTCCTGGGAGCCGCCGCAGAACTCCGAGTCCAGCGGAAAAAATCTCTCCCATCCAAACTTCCAAAATAATTTAGAAACTTAAATGGAAGAAATTTGACAGGCGTTGTTAGTTTTGGTATCTTTTAAATATGAGCCACATAACATTAGAAAAACTAAACACCAATGTTTCTTATCTTCAAAAGGAGATTGAGTTGCTCCGTTCTTTGATGATTGGACTAATCGGAAAGGAAAAAGAAGGAAGATATAACCCGCAATTTGTTAAAAAAATCTTAAGGGCAAGCCAAGAAAAAGTAATTCATATTTTTAAGAATAAGAAAGATTTTCTTTCCCGACTTCAAAGAATATGATTAAAATCGTTTACGGCAATTCTTTTCTTAAATCCGTCAAGAAACTACCGAAACAACAACAAGAAAAATTAGCTGATTTACTTGAAGTTTTAAGAGAAAATCCATTTCATCAACTTTTACACGCTAAATCATTAACCGGTTCATTAGCCGGTTTTTATTCTTTCAGAATTACCCGCGACTGGCGAGTAATTTTTCAATTTGTCAATCCGCAAACAATTAAACTTATTGAAGCCGCTCATAGAAAAGATATTTATCGCTAAGTTTTCAAAGAACTCCTGGGAGCCGCCGCGGAACTCCGAGTCCAGCGGAAAAAATCTCTCCCATCTAAATTTCCAAAACAATTTAGAAACTCGGATGGAAGAAATTTGCTTTATTATTGACTTTCTTTTTTAAAATCTGCTATAATATCAACATATGAGCACAACAACTATTACTCTTCCTAAAACTGAATACCAGAAATTGCGCAGAGCGGCGGATTTATTGGAAATAATTCGCAAGTTTTTTGAGGCTGATTTTTTTACTGAACCGTCCGTCAAAGACCCTAAAAAAATAATTAAAGAATTTGAAAAAACCGGTCTCTATAATAAATCTTTTTTAAAAAGCTTAGAAAAAGGCCTTAATGAATCATCTTATTTTTCCCATTCCCGATAAAATTTTATGAAAGTTTTACCCCTTAATAAAAGACTTCTTAGCTATCTTAAAAAGCATCGTCTTCAAAAAAGATTTGAAAAACAGAAATCACTTTTTGAAAACAACCCGTTTTATCCCAGTCTGCACACCGAAATTCTTGAGCCTAAACACTTGCGTATCTATAGCTTTCGCCTCACCCGAAAATATCGGGTGATTTTTATTTATCAAAGCAACTTTACCATTGAAATCCTTGACATTAACGACCATTATCAATAATAATTTTAATAATTTTCTCAAAGGACTTTTTCCATCATTCAGCTCTTCAAAGAATCTCTGAAGAGCTAAAGAATAGAGAGGAACTTGAATTTGAATGCGAAACCCAAGCTCCTCAAAAATATGGAACTCCCTGCCTTATGGGCGGTATCGCCCATATCCCTCGGGCTTGTAGGGGCGACCCAGAAGCTCCTTAAGCTCTGGGGTTGGGATATCCATTGGGGTTAGCCCCCGAGTGGGCTCATGCCCCCGGGCCGCACACTCCGTTGGCGTGAGGCACATCGCCTCTCTAAACATCTTGCAATTGGTATAATCCCCTTGGGGGGATTATCTTTTACGCATTTATACATCTTACACCTCCCTGCCCCGTGGGGCAAAAAAATTATTCGTCAAAGAACTCCTGGGAGCCGCCGCGGAACTCCAAGTCCCGCCGCTAAAAACTTCTCCCATCTAAATCTCCAAAATAATATAGAAACTTAGACGGAAGAAATTTGATATAAAACTTAACTTATGATAAAGCCGAGATAGAACGGGAATTAATTTTCTCATTCTATCTCGGCCTACCGGTCAATAAAGACCGATGACCGAAAGCACTCTGTTTGGACTTGTTTGCCGCGCCGTCCATTGCTGGACAGCTTTGGTATACCGTCCGATTTTTTAAGTTAAAACGAATAGTCGTCTTAGGAAATGAACTCTCCCCTTTCTGATATTGTCAGAATAGATGTTATTTCATCTTTATCACCCAAAACGAATAATATCGCTTTTAATCAAAGAACTGTTTTTCTCCATAACGGAGAAAGGAATGAAGGAGCTTTATTGTCACTCTCTCCTTCATTCCCCTCTCTATTATTCAATAGAAAGGGTTAAATTGTTTACATATTTTCCTCCTTTTAAACAAAAACAACGACTGCTCACGGAGAGAGTCGTTGTTTTTAAATATTAAAGATGATCGTAACGCTATAACAATAGCGCACAATCACCAAGCTTGATGATTGTATTTATCCAGCATTCGCCTTTAATAAGGCCATTACTGGACTACTCTCTCCTCTTTTTATTTAATTTGTCAAAGAATAATACTTTTTATTCTAACATCAGCATTATATCATATCATATAAATCTTGTCAAGAGAGAAGTGATTTTTCAATAATTTTTTCTGATTACTTCCCTTTTTAATTAATTTCTTACCAGTTTTTATTCTACCGCAAATATAGCATATTATAACTATCTTGTCAATAGCAAAGAAGAATTTTCAGGAAAACTTACTCAAAAAACCGCTTAAATAAGCCAAAGATTTTTTATATCCCCTATTTCCTTGTTAGCCAGACAGGAGTTGTGGTAAAATAGAATCGTTAATCAAATCACGAATTCTATCACGAATTATTACGAATAGATTATTCGTGAATATTCGTATTAAGATTCGTGATTATATTCGCGACTATGAAAACTATCTTTTCAAACAATATCACTTGGATTGACATTGAGAATCCAAATGAAAAGGATTTGGAAAATCTTAAAGAAAAATACCGGCTTCATCCTTTTATCGCCGAGCAGTTCCTGCCGTCTATTCAGCGGCCGAAAATTGAAGAATATCCAAATCAGCTTTTTATGGTTTTGCATTTCCCTGTTTTTAATTCTGAAAAAAGAGAGACTCGGCCAATGGAGCTGGATTTTATCATTACTCCTCAAGTCGTCATAACCAGCCATCAAAAAGAGATTCCTTCTTTGAAAATATTTTTTGAAGATTGCGATATCCAGGAGCATCATAAAGATCAGTATTTTAAAACCAGCGGCCACTTGCTTTTTGGAATTTTGGATTTTATGATTGATGAGTGTCTGCCCATGCTTGATCACATTGCCGAGAAAATTGACGATATTGAAAATCAGGTTTTTAAGGGTAAAGAAAGAGAAATGCTTAATGAAATTTCCCTGCTTAAAAAAGATATAATTGATTTTCGCCGGGCCATCAAACCCCAGCGCTCGGTTTTGGAAATTTTAGAGAAAAAGTCTTTGCGGGTCTTTAGCCGCGAAACAAAACCCATGGCCCAAGAAGTGATTGGTTCTAATATCAGGGTCTGGAATGTTTTAGAGAATCTTCGGGAGCTGATTAGTTCAATTGAACAGACCAACAATTCCCTGCTTTCCTATAAGTTAAGCAATATTATGAAAATCCTGACCGTTTTTTCTTTTATCACTCTTCCTTTGAGCGTTATTGTCGGATTTTTCGGCATGAATGTTTTTGGCCAGATTCTCATTATTGAGCATCGCTCGGCTTGGCTGATTATTCTTTTGTCTATGGTTCTTTTCGTCAGCTTAATGACGATTTATTTTAAGAATAAGAAATGGCTTTAAAATTTTACAATACTCTCACCGGAAAAAAAGAAATTTTTAAGCCCTTTAAAAACAAAAAGGTTAATTTTTTCGTCTGCGGACCCACGGTTTATGATTTTTCCCACATTGGCCACGCGAGAACCTACATTGCTTTTGACGCGCTCGTTAAATATCTTAAAAAAATCGGTTATTCTGTTTTTTATCTTCAAAATATCACTGATATTGACGATAAAATAATAGAGCGGGCCAAACAGGAGAAAGTTTCTTTTAAAGATTTAAGCAAGAGATTTGAAAAAGAATATTTAAAAGACATGAAAGATTTGAGAGTTGACAGTGTTGATCAATACGCCCGGGCCGCTGATTATATAAAAGAAATTATCAGTCAGGTGGAGCGGCTTTTAGAAAAGGGATTTGCTTATCAAATATCTGATGGGATTTATTATGACATAAAAAAGTTTAAGGATTACGGGAAATTATCTAAAAGAACCGCGCAGGAGGCCGAAGACGCGGTTTCCCGTATTGACGAAGCCAAAGAAAAAAGAAACAAAGGAGATTTTTGTTTATGGAAAATTTCTAAGCCGAATGAGCCGAAATGGAAAAGCCCTTTTGGCGAGGGCAGGCCGGGCTGGCATATTGAAGACACGGCCATCACTGAAAAATATTTTGGACCTCAATATGATATTCACGGCGGCGCCAATGAGCTGATTTTTCCGCACCACGAAGCGGAGATTGCCCAGATGGAAGCTGTTTCCGGCAAGAAGCCGCTGGTTAAATACTGGACTCACACAGGTCTTTTAACGGTTAACGGCATTAAGATGAGCAAGTCTTTAAAAAACTTTATAAGCATCAGTGAATTTTTAAAAAATCATTCAAGCCGTATTTTAAGATTGTTTATTCTTAAAAGCCATTACCGCTCCCCCATTGACTATAATGAAAAAGCGATTAAGCAGACTGAAAAAGAATTGGAGAGGATTGATGAGTTTGTGGAAAAAATTCGTCATCCTGAGCGAAGCGAAGGATCCCGTATTAAACGACCTGCCGCGGGATTCTTCGGGCGGAGCCTGCCCTCGAGTGAAGTAAAGGGCCCTCAGAATGACATTGCTAAAAAAATAATTTTAAAAACTAAAAAATATTATCAATCGGCAATGGCTGATGATTTTAATACGCCCAAGGCCCTGGCCGCGATTTTTGATTTAGTTAAAAAAGGCAATAAACTGATTGAGCAAAATAAATTAAGCGCCAAACAAGCCCAAGAAATTTATAATTTAATGCTTAAATTTGACAAGGTTTTGGGTATTTTGCCAATTAAAAAGAAATTAGTTATTCCCCAAGAAATTAAAAAATTAGTTCAAAAAAGGGAAAAAGCCCGTCAAGTTAAAGATTGGGCGAGGGCTGACCAAATTCGTCAGCAGATTAAAAAGAAAGGTTATAAAACAGAAGACACTCTCAGGGGGCCGAAAATAAAAAAGGCGAAATGAAAAAGAAATGATAAAAGGGGTTTCCGGTTAAGGATTCCCCTCTTTTTTGTTTAATTTATCATGAATCCCCAGAAAAGCAAGAAAGCTAAAGTTACTCCCAAAATTGATATTTCTCTTATTATTTCTTTCATTTCTTCCTTTCACCCCCTCAAAGAAAATAAAATAAAAGAACCAACCTCACTTTCAACAAAACCCATATTATTATAAAAAGATAATTTTGTCAATAGTTGACCCGAGAAACCTTTTTAGAATATAATAACAAGATGGTTAATAAAAACTCTCTTTCCAAGCAAGAATTAGAAGGCCGTCTGCCTCCTCAAAATATTGAAGCCGAACAGTCGGTTCTCGGCTGTTTGATGCTTGATAAAGAAGCCATAATCAGGGTGGCGGATATTTTAAAGCCGAATGATTTTTATCGCGGCGTTCACAATCAAATTTATTCCGTGATGCTTGAACTTTACGAGAAAGGCGAGCCGATTGATTTGTTGAGTTTGACTAATCGTTTGGAAGATAAAAAGGAGCTGGAAGATATCGGCGGGGTGAGTTATTTAACCAACCTTGTAAATTCCGTGCCGACCGCGGCTCATGTGGTTCATTACGCTAAAATCGTTCAGCGCAAAAAAACTCTTCGCGATCTCATTGAAGCGGCTTATCAGATTAATCAACTGGGCTATCAAGAAACCGAGGATGTGGAAAATCTGGTTGACATGGCCGAGCAAAAAATTTTCAGCATTGCCCAAAAATCGCTCACCCAAACTTTCATACCGGTTAAGGCGGCCTTAGAAGAAGCTTTTGAGCGGATTGACAAACTGCACAGAGGCGATGGCTCTCTAAGGGGCATTCCGACCGGTTTCCCTGATTTGGATAATTATTTAGCCGGTTTTCAGAAAGCGGATCTGATTATTTTGGCTTCGCGGCCAAGTCTTGGTAAAACCAGTTTAGCTTTGGATTTAGCCCGTCATGTGGCGATAAAAGCCGGTTTGCCTGTCGGGTTTTTCAGTTTGGAAATGTCAAAAGAGCAATTAGTTGATCGTTTGCTCTGCGCCCAAGCCGGAGTGGATTCATGGCGCATGAGAACCGGCCGTCTTTCGGATCAGGGGACGGATAATGATTTCAGCCGGATTCAGCAAGGTATGGATGAGCTTTCAACCGCGCCTATTTTTATTGATGACGCGGCTTCGCCCACGGTTCTTCAGATGCGGACTATGGCTCGCCGGCTTCAGGCCGAACATAATTTGGGTCTGATTGTGATAGATTATCTTCAACTGATTACGCCGAGAAACTACGGCGATTCGCCGGTTCAGCAGGTAACGGAAATTTCCCGCAGTCTTAAAGCGCTGGCTAAAGAGCTTAATTTGCCGGTTTTGGCCATTTCCCAGCTTTCCCGGGCCGTGGAATCCCGCTCCCCCTCCATTCCAAAACTTTCCGATCTTCGTGAGAGCGGAAGCATAGAACAAGACGCGGATGTGGTTCTTTTTATCTATCGGGAAGACAAAGACAGAACCAATAGCGAACGGAAAAATATTGCCGATATTATAATTGCCAAACACAGAAACGGACCAACCGGCAAAATTGAATTATTTTTCAACGAAAGTCAGGCGAGTTTTAAAAATTTGGAAAAGCGGTTCTAATAAGATGGCATTTCCTTCCATAATCCAAAATCTTATCGCTCAATTATGTAAACTGCCCGAGATTGGCCCCAAGGCCGCCACTCGGCTGGTTTTTTATTTAATCAATCAACCGCAAAAAGAACTGGATGAATTATCAACCATTATTAAAAGCTTAAAAAATAATATTTGTCTTTGTTCTCAATGTTTTAATCTGGCCGAGGCTGATAATTCTTTCTGCTCTATTTGTCAGGATAAAAAAAGAGATAAGAGCATTGTTTGCGTGGTAGAAGACATCTTAGATATTATTCCCATGGAAAAAACAAAACAATATCAGGGGCTTTATCATGTTTTAGGCGGCTTGATTTCGCCACCCGATGGCATTGGGCCAGAGCAGTTAAAAATTAAAGAGCTGATAGAGAGAATAAAACTATCGGCGAGCGGCGAGCCACGAATGAATGATACTAAAGAAGTAATTTTGGCTTTAAATCCGACCACCGAGGGTGATACCACGGCTTTATATTTGGAGCGGATTTTAAAGCCGCTGAATATTAAAATAACCCGCTTGGGCCGCGGGCTTTCAGCTGGCGCTGATTTGGAATACGCTGATGAAAACACTTTAACCAGCGCGCTTTTGGGGAGGAAATAGAATAGTTTAAATTTCAGTTATTTCCACTTCAGTATAAGGCCAGCGGTAGCCGGTCTTTTTGTGGTATCTTTTTCTTTTTTTATACTTAAAGGCAATTACTTTTTTGCCCTTTCCTTGCTTTATAACCTTAGCGATAACTTTTGCCTCTTTGATAAACGGAGTTCCGATCTCCGTTTTTTTATTTTTCTCCAATAGCAAAACTTCGTCAAAAATAACTTCCTGACCCTCTTCCGCGTTTAGTTTTTCTATTTTTATTTTATCTCCAACGGAAACTTTATACTGCTTCCCGCCGGTTTTAATCACAGCGAACATAACTTCATTATATCTAATAAAATAAAAAAAGCAAGATATTGGTTGATTACGCCGTTTTTTCCATTAATCTTTGAGTTTCTTTGGGAATAATTTTGTGGATAACTTTGACAAATAAAAAAACCGCCTTTATTCCAAAGACGGCTTTTCTATTTGTTGAATCTCCATTTCCGATTTTCCTTCGCCGGTGATTTTTACCACATCTTTGTCAATTTTTCCGAATTCTTTGTAGGCGCTGTTGTACATATTGACCGTGGTGCCTAAATTATTGCCAAGCTTCTGCATATACTCTTCGTAGGTTCTTAAATGCCTGGCGAGCATTTCCACTCTTTTTCTGATTTCAACGGCGGATTCTTCAATCTGTAATGCCCTTAAGCCCTGAAGAACGGTTTGAAGATAAGCGTGAAAAGAAGTCGGCGAAACGATAATTACATGTTTATCGCGGAAAGCGTATTCTATTAAGTCCCGGGTGGCTACTTTTACGGCGCCGACCTGATTGATTAATAAATCATAATAAATACCTTCGGCCGGAATAAACATAAAAGCAAAATCCATTGTGCCTTTGTTCGGTTTAATGTATTTGGCGGTTTCGTCAATCCTTGTTTTTAAGTCCAGTTTAAACTGCTTTTCCAGTTTATTTCGCTCGGCTTCATTTTTTTCCTGAACAATCCGGTTATAATTTTCCAAAGAGAACTTAGAATCAACCGGAATAATTTTGTCTTTTATAAAAATAGCCGCGTCAACTATATCTCCGTCGTCAAAAGCGTATTGAAGCTGATAAGCGTTTGGCGGCAGAACATTTTTTAAGACCGTTTCCAAATAATATTCCCCTAAAATGCCGCGCTGTTTAGGATTGGTTAAAATATTTTCCAAAGACTGCAATTGCTGGGCAAAACCTACTACTTGTTTATTCGTATCGTCAAGCTTGGTTAATTTTTCAGTCACATCGCGGATAATCTTGGCGCTTTCCTGAAATT
>MHNE01000017.1 GCA_001819605.1 Candidatus Portnoybacteria bacterium RIFCSPLOWO2_01_FULL_43_11 | reverse complement strand
ACAGCTCCGGAGATGTCTTGGCTTTTCGGCTGATGACCGCCTCGGGCACAGTGGCTTTCAGAGCGCCAACTTGGTGGGGAACTGTTGACGATTACGGTGACAACG
Source organism: Candidatus Portnoybacteria bacterium RIFCSPLOWO2_01_FULL_43_11 (assembly GCA_001819605.1). Classification (GTDB taxonomy): domain Bacteria; phylum Patescibacteriota; class Minisyncoccia; order Portnoybacterales; family UBA2143; genus WO2-40-15. The sequence continues at coordinate 64,701 of MHNE01000017.1, read as the reverse complement.
CAAATACCAAATGGGCCGGAATCGCAAGCTCTTCAGTATACCGCATGATTGGAAATTCAAATTATTCTCAAACTAATTCCTTAAGCACCATTCTTTATTATCTTGATGTTCCAAGTTCCCAGCAGAACGGCGCTTACGGATGTCCTCTTACAATTTCCGCGACTGCTAACCCATAAATCATTTTATGCCAAATAAATATTTAAAGCTTTTTATCGGGCTTGTCTTTTTTGTATTTTTGTTCTCTTTTCAAAAAGTTGAGGCGGATGTTGGTTTTGAGATTCAGCCGATTAAGGTCAAGCATACCTTAAACGCCGGGGAATCAGCTTCCGGAATTATTTCTCTTATTAATAAAAGCGATGAAGCAGTGGAAGTGGAGCCGGTTTTAAGAGATTTTGTTCCAATGGCCGGCACCATCAGTATTCAGTTCATTGAAAGAGCGCCGGGCGTAACCACCGTCATAGATTGGATAACTCTTGAGCCAGCCGGCTCTTTTATTTTAGAAAGAGGAAAGTCAAAAGATATCAGTTATACCATACAAGCGCCGGCGAACGCTGAACCGGGCGGGCATTTCGGCACGATTTTCTTTAAGGGAACCGGTCTAAAAGACACTGGCCAGCTAAAAATCAGCACTCAAGTGGGGACATTAGTTTTTGCGACCGTGCCCGGTCCCAATCTTCAAAAAGGGAAGATTTCAGATTTTTCAGGTCCTAAATTTATTTTAGGGCCGAAAAATATCAGAGATATTTTAAAAAGAAAAACGCCGGCTGTTAATTTTTCTCTTAAATTTGAAAACACCGGCACGGTTCACTTTGAGCCCAAAGGAAGCATAAAAATTACGAATATGTTCGGCAGGGAAGCTGGGGAAACGGCCATAGCCGGTCAGATTGCTCTTCCAGGCTGGGTTCGCGAGATAAACAGCGATTGGGTTCCAAAAGGCCTGCTTTTTGGCCAATATAAAGCGAAAGCCAAGATAATTGACGGCGAAGGGAATGAACTGACGACCGAAGAAATATCTTTTTTTACTTTTCCCCTTTGGTTTGTTCTCGCTTTTGCCGCGGCGGCCGCAATAATTTTCTTTATCATTAAATTTTTAAAAAAGAGGATTAAAATTTCAGTTTCAATCAATAAATAATGAATGTCTCAAAATTTCTACTTTCTACTTTCTATTTTCTTAATAATTCTTCTATTTTCTACCCTTTATTTTCTAACTTCTAAAGTCAGCGCGGAAAATCCTACCTTAACGGTAACGGTTATTCAGTCGTCCTCTTGCGGGGACGGTTCCTGCAACGGTTCTGAAACCTGCTCGTCTTGTTCGGCTGATTGTGGACAATGCGGCGGGGGTGGCGGTGGAGGCGGCGGGGGCGGAGGAATAATAGCCCCCGTGACCAGCGCGATTTTCTCCGGCCGCGCGTATCCTAAAAGCGCGGTCACACTTCTTAAAGACGCTCAAATTGCCGCAACCACTATTGCCGGCGCGGACGCGAATTTTACGGTAACTCTTTCCGGGCTTTCGGGCGGAAATTATATTTTTTCCGTCTATAGCGAAGACAACAAGGGTGTTCGCTCATCTCTTTTAACTTTTCCGGTAAGCGTAACTTCCGGCGCCACCACGAACATTGGTGGCGTTTTCATTGCGCCCACTATTGCGGTTGATAAGAGTGAAGTTAAACGCGGCGACAACATCGCGATTTTTGGGCAAAGCGCGCCAAGTTCTGAAATTACCATATCGGTAAATTCAGACGAGGAGTTTTTCGCAAAAACGCCCGCTGACAAGGATGGGGTGTATTTGTATAATTTTGACACCTCGCCTCTTGAATTTGGCCAGCATTTTACAAAATCAAAATCTTCGCTTGAAAATTTAATCAGCTCGTTCAGTAAGGTGCTCGGCTTTAAAGTCGGAACAAAAACTACAGCGGCAGAGCCAAGCCCGAGCCGGGAAAAAGAGGGTGATTTAAATAATGATAAAAAGGTAAATTTGGTTGATTTTTCTATTGCCGCTTATTGGTACAAAAGACCGAATCCCCCGAAGACAGTTGACTTAAACGGCGATAACAGAATTGATTTGATTGATTTTTCAATAATGGCGTACTACTGGACCGGCTAAAATTTATTTTAGCCGGTCCAGAATTTCTAATTTCTAAATCCTAATTTCTAAACAAATTCCAATGACCGAATTTTCAAAACCTAAAAGAATAATTTTGAATTTTTCATTGTCATTTTACATTTTTATTTTTTCGTTCCTCATTTTTACGGTCAGAGTAGCGGAGGCGGCCAGACTGTATTTCGAGCCGCAGGAGCAGGTAATAGGCGAAAAAGACGAATTTTCAGCCGTGCTGAATATTGACGCGGAAGAACCGGTTAACGCTATTTCTTTGGCGATTTTTGTTTCAGAGGAATTAACTCCTATTGACACGAACGACGGCAGTTCCATTATAAATCTCTGGCTTGAAAAACCCCATTTTGACGAAGCCAGCCGGCTCTTAACCTTTTCGGGAATTATTCCGGGCGGCTTTAAGGGGGAGGGGGCGCCGCTTCTGATTGTAAAATTAAAAGCTGAAAAAGAAATAGGTATTGGAGTTTTGAGTTTTAACAAAGAGAAAACTAAAATCTATCTTAATACTCCTTACGGCATAGAAGACGAGCTTGAGCTTGAAGAAATGAGACTCCCGATTATCAAGGGCAAGGAAAATATTATTATTGAATCCCAAGATAATGAGCCGCCGGAAACCTTTAAACCGGAAATTACCCGCGACCCCATGCTTTTTGAAAATAAATGGTCTTTGGTTTTTACCACTCAAGACAAAATATCCGGTATGGCCGGATATTTTGTCCACGAAACAACACGAAAAATAGATGAAACACGAATAGACACGAATAAATGGATTAAGGTAGAGAGTCCGTATATTTTAAAAGACCAAGGGCTTAAAAGCTGGATCTACATTAAAGCAATTGACAAAGCGGGCAATGAAAGAATAGAAATACTGCTTCCGAAATATCCGCTTAGATGGTATGAAAGGTATGAAATTTGGGTTATAATTATATTAGGCGTTGCATTTATTTTTTACATTATGAAAAAAGTTTTACGAAAGAGACATTCGCAGACAAAAACATGATAAAACACGAAAAGACACAAATACTAACACGAAACTACACGAAAATTATTTTGTGTTTGTGTCTTTTTGTGTTCCTATTCGTGTTGTTTAGTGTTTTAGGCAAAGCGGCGAATGCCGCGAGCCTTTATTTTTCTCCTTCTTCCGGTTCTTACGGAGTCGGCGGCGCATTCTCCGTCAGTATCTATACTTCAAGTCCGGATCAGGCAATGAACGCGGCTTCCGGCATTATTTCATATCCGCCGGATAAGCTGGAAGTTACTGGAATTTCCAAAGCCGGTTCAATAATAACTCTTTGGGTTCAGGAGCCGTCATTTTCTAATTCAGTTGGCACGGTCAATTTTGAGGGAATTATTTTAAATCCGGGTTTTATCGGTTCGTTGGGAAAAATCATTACGGTTAATTTTAAGATAAAAGCGGCCGGTTCAGCGGCTTTGACTTTTTCTTCCGGTTCGGTTCTGGCCAATGACGGCAAGGGAACAAATATTTTAGCCAGTTTGGGAGGAGCTGGTTTCTCTTTTGGCGCGGCCGGTCCTTCGGCGCCGGAAGCGACAACGCCTTCTGAAGCGGCCGGCGTTCCTTTGGCGCCGCGCATTTCTTCGTCAACGCACCCTGATCCCAATAAGTGGTATAGAGAAAATAATCCCAAATTTACCTGGGACCTGCCGGAAAATGTAACGGGCGTTCGGCTTTTGGTCGGCGAACTTCCCAGCGCTGTTCCAATAACATCTTATATTCCTCCTGTTTCATCTAAAGAAATCTCGGGCTTAAATGACGGAGTCTGGTATTTTCACGCTCGTTTTAAAAATCAGGCTGGTTGGGGAGAGGTTTCTCATTTCCGGTTTCAGATTGACAGCCAAAAACCGGACTATTTTGAAATTAAAGAAATTATCCGCGAGGATTTAACCGAACCAAAAGCAAAATTTGTTTTTAACGCGGAGGATAAAACTTCCGGTATTGATTTTTATGAGATTCAGATTGACGCTAAAAGCCCGGAGATCTGGCAAGATGACGGCCGTCATATTTACGAGACAGCCGTTTTATGGCCGGGCAAGCATATTTTAATTGCGAAAGCCACAGACAGAGCCGGCAACAGCTTGGCTAATTCAGTGGAATTTATTATTGAACCATTAGAATCGCCTTTTATCACTGAATGGCCAAAAGAATTAGAGAGCGGAGAGCAGCTAATTATCAAAGGAACGACTAAGTATCCAAACGCTCAAATTATAGCGTGGCTAGAGCGTCAGGATGAATATCCAAGTGCTCAAATTATAACGGGGTTAGAGCGTCAGGATGAGGCCGCTAAAAGCCGGACAACCAGAAGCGATAAAGATGGTAATTTTATTTTCGCGGCTGATGAAAAACCAAAAGATGGAGTCTATGGATTTTGGGCTGAAGTAATGGATGAAAGAGGCGCCAAGAGCTTGCCCACGGAAAAGATAACTATCGCAGTAAAACCTTCAGCTTTTTTGCGAATCGGATCCAAGACGATAAATTTGCTTTCAGTAGCGGTTCCTATTATAGCGCTTATTGTTTTAATGTTATTTGTGGTTTGGTACGGCTGGCATAAATTCAATCTTTTCAAAAAAAGATTAAGAAAAGAAGTGGGAGAAGCGGAGCAGGCGCTTCATAAGGCCTTTAATTTGTTAAGGGAGGAAATTCAGGAGCAGATTAAACTGCTTGAAAAAACCAGGAATAAAAGAGGCCTGACAAAAGAGGAGCAAAAGATTCTCAAACAGCTTAAGAAAGATTTAGACGACGCCGAGAGATTCGTGGGCAAGGAATTAAAGGATATAGAAAAAGAGGTCAAATAGAATAAATCTTTTCTGTTTCTTTGACCATTTTTTCCAAGCTGAATTCTTTTTCAACTTTTTCTTTCGCTTTTTTTGCCAATTCGCGGCCGATTTCCGGATTATTTATTAAATAAAGGATTTTTTCAGCTATTTCTTGGCTGTTTTTTGAATGGACTAAAATTCCGTTAATATTATTTTCAATAACTTCTGGAATACCGCCGGCCGGCGTTGTAATGATCGGTAGTTCTGCGGCCATGGCTTCAAGAATGGAATAAGGAAAACCTTCCTTAATTGAAGGAAGGACAAAAATATCAAGGGCTTTTAAATAAGCCGCGGCCTGGTCAATCCATTCTATTAAATGAACATTTTCTAAATTATTCTTTTTGACAAAATCATACATTTTAACTTTATCCGCGTTTTCTCCGCTGCCGATTAAAACTACATCAAACTCTTTAATCAATGGCTTAATTTTTATTATCGCTTCAAGGAGAAAAAATAATCCTTTATTTTTATTCCATTCAGCGATTGTTCCGATAACCAGAGGAGATATTTTACCGTTGAGTAATTTTTTTTGGGCCTCCTGACGGGGAAGAAATAATATATTTTTAGGAGTGATACTCACATGAATCAAAGTTATTTTATAAGACGGCGCAATATTATTTTCAAAAGCTATTTTTTTATCGTATTCAGAAACGCAGATTATCCGGTCATAGAATAAGCAGGTTAATTTACTGAAAAATTTAATTAAAAAAATCTGCCATTTAGGTCTGTCTTCATTTACGGCCCAGCCGTGGGGAGTGTAGACAATATGAGTTTTATATAGAATTTTATAAATAAAAGCGGCCACTCCGGTGATCCCGCCGGCTTTAGGGCTGTTGACATGGATGACATCCGGTTTTATTTTTAAAAGCAGAATCAATATTTCAAAGAAGGCAAAAATGTCTTTTAGAGGATTGACGCTTCTTTGAAAACTGGAAATATTAAGATAAGGAAGGCCGGCTTCCTTGATTTTTTGGGCGAATTTTCCCTGATTTCCTTTTCCATAACGGGCTTTTTTAGGCGCTGGGCCAGCCGCTATAAATACCTCAAAATTTTCTTTTGAAAGGCAAGTGGATAAATCATAAACATACTTGGCGGCTCCGCCCCAGACTGATTTGGTAATGACATATAAGACTCTCTTTTGCGAACAAGTTGATTTTTCAGCCATTTTATACTATAGTAGACGATATATGGCCAATAATCAAGAGCCAAGAGTTTTGATTTTTTCTACCGCCTATCTGCCTTTTATCGGCGGCGCCGAGCTGGCAATTAAAGAAATTACTGATAGAGTTAAAAATTGGAGCTTTGATTTAATTACCGCTCGGCAGGACAGACGATTAAGCAAATTTGAAAAACAAGGGAATGTTAATATTTATCGGCTTGGCCTTGGGTTGGGATTTTTAGACAAGTTTCTTCTTCCGATTTCGGGTTTTTTAAAAGCAGTCAGGTTAAATAAAAAAAGAAATTACCGGTTTATTTGGTCAATAATGGCCAGTCAGGCCGGTATAGCCGCCGTTTATTTTAAATTATTTTATCCGGCTAAAAAAATTCTTTTGACGATTCAGGAAGGAGACCCGGAAGAATATTTAAAAAGATATGTTTTAAATATTGAATTTTTATATAAAATATTTATCAGACCGTGGCATCTTTTGCCTTTTAGGCGGGCTGATTATATTACCGTTATCAGCGCTGATTTAAAGGAGCGGGTCATAAGAAGCGGGGCCAAATGTCCGATTGAGACAGTTCCCAACGGCGTTAGTCTTAAAAATTTTAAAATAAATAATTTAAGAGAGACAGACGAGAGGCAAGAGTCCGAATTAAAATTAAAATTAGGCGTAAAAACGAATGAAAAAGTTATTATTACTGTTTCAAGATTAGTGAAAAAAAACGCCGTTGACGATTTAATTAAAGCGGGACAATATCTGGATTTGCCGTTTAAAATTTTAATTATTGGTCAAGGCAAAGACGAACAAAAATTGAAATCTTTAGTTGAAAAATTGAAATTTAAAAATAAAGTAATATTCTTGGGCTATATTAAACATCTGGATTTGCCTCAATATTTGTCCATAAGCGATGTTTTTGTGAGACCTTCTTTGTCCGAGGGGTTGGGCAACGCGTTTTTAGAAGCGATGGCCGTTGGCCTGCCCGTTATCGGCACGCCGGTGGGCGGCATTCCTGATTTTTTAAAAGAAAGAGAAACAGGTCTTTTTTGCGAACCGGGAAATCCCAAAAGCATCGCTTTAAAAATTAAAGAAATATTGTCCGATAACGAGCTAAAAGAAAGAATTATAAAAAACGGGAAAAAGCTGATTTTTGAAAAATACGACTGGGAAAGTATCGCTTTAAAAATGGAGGAAATATTTAAAAAATTATGAAAATTTTAATCGCCAGCGGTATTTTTCCTCCGGACATTGGCGGGCCAGCCGTTTATGTAAAAAAACTGGCTGACGAGCTTAAAAAGAAAAACATAGAAATCAGCGTTATCACTTACTCCGACAGCCAAAAAGATTATTCAGATAATTTCCCGCTTGTAAGAATCATAAGAGGCCGTTCCCTGCTTATCCGTTATTTTTTTTATTTTCGGAATTTATTTAAAATAGCCAAAGACGCTCATATAATTTACGCTCAAGATTTATTCAGCTCCGGCCTGCCGTCTGCTCTGGTTAAAAAGTTCCTTAAAAAGAAATTAATCATTCGTTTAGGCGGCGATTTTTTATGGGAAAAAGCCGTTGAAAAAGGGTGGTCAGAAAAGCCTTTGAGCCGATATTACGAGAAGACGAAAAATTTTAAAGAAAGATTATTTTTTTGGCTTGGAAGGCAGGTGTTAAAGACAGCGGATTTAGTTATATTTTCTACAAGTTGGCAAAAAGAAATATATTTTAAAAATTATAAAATTAAAAAAGAAAAAGCAAAAATTATTGAGAATCCTTTTCCTCAAGATAAACCATTCTCTAAAGCCGCCAATAATCAAAAAATTATTTTTGCCGGCCGGCTAATCAAATTAAAAAACATAGATTATTTAATCAAATCCTTTAAACTGATTTTAGTTAAAAATCCTGATTTGCGGCTGGAAATTATCGGCCAAGGTCCCCAAAAAAAATATTTAGAAAAAATAACGAGAGAAAATAACTTGGAAAAGAATGTTATTTTTAGAGATAAATTGTCTTTTCAAAAGCTGACTCAAGAAATTTCTAAATGTTTTTTAGTTATCCTCCCTTCTTTATCAGAGGTTAGCCCAAATTTGGCTTTGGAATGCATTAAACTTAAAAAACCCATTCTTTTAACCAAAGAAACAGGATTCTACGAGCGATTTAAAAATAATCTGATTTTTATTGACCCCTTTAATCAAAAAGATTTAACGGATAAAATAAATTATCTTTTAGATGAGGAGAATTACAAAAAATACCAAGAGCGGATTTCTCTGATTTCTGCGGATTATTCCTGGCCAGAGGTGGTTGAAAGCCATATAAATATTTTTAATAACTTGATAAAAAAGAAAGTTTTAATGATTGGGACGGATAGGACGTGGTTCGGAGTTGATTACAGCGGAGATGTTATAGAAAGACACGAGGAATACGCCAGGCGGCTTAAGCCGTGGCTAAAAGGGCTTAAGATTATTGTTTTTTCAAAAAAGGGTTTTAAGAAAAAAAAATTTAAAAATAACTTAACGGCTTATCCGACTAATTCGTTGCTAAAGATTTTTTATGTTTTTGACGCGTATAGAATCGGCCGGAAACATTTAGACAGCGGTTTAATCATCGTTCAAGACCCTTTTATTACTGGTTTGGCCGGCTGGTTTTTAAAAAAGAAGTTGAAAATTCCTTTGCTTATTCATTTTCACGGAGATTTTTGGGAAAATAAATATTGGTTGGAAGAAAGATGGTTTAATTTTTTATTGCTTTTTTTGAGTAAATTTTTAACAAAAAGAGCTGACGGCATTAGGGCGGTCAGTTCGGGCATTAGGCAAAAACTGATCGCGGCCGGAATTGACAAAAATAAAATCAGAGTTATTCCCACGCCGGTTGATTTGGAAATTTTTGAAAATTACGACCGCGAAAAAGTAAGGGATTTAAGAGAGAAGCACCAAAATAAAAAAACTATTATCAATGTGGGCCGTCGGGCTGAAATAACTAAAGACTACGAAAATCTTTTTAAAACCATTAGCTTAGTTTATGAAAAATATAAAAATCTGGCTTTTTTACAAATCGGGGCTGATTTTTATCTGCCGGAGAAAATAAAAGCTGACGAAAGTTTAATTTTAACTTCTACCCCCAAAATCAAGCAAAGCGAATTGACTAATTATTACCACGCTTCCGATGTTTATGTCTCTTCCTCAAAACACGAAAGCTTTGGCAAAGTCTTGATTGAAGCCATGGCCGCTGGTTTGCCGGTCGTGGCCACAGCCACCACCGGTTCAAAAGAGATTGTAATTGACGGTAAAAACGGATTTTTAACGCCGATTGGCGATAGCCGCGGCTTGACTGAAAAAGCTTTGTACCTCCTCAATCATCCGGAAAAAGCCAGACAAATGGGGGAGGCGGGTAGAAAAATGGTCAAAGTTAGATTCAACCGCCAAAAAAATATCGGAAAGATAGTTAACTTTTGGCGCGATTTGGTTGAATAATTTTTAAAAAAATGACAACTCTTTCAATTATTATTCCGGTCTACAACGAAAAAAATACCATTAAACGGATATTAAAATTAATAGAACAAGTTGAATTAAAAGATATTCAGAAAGAAATTATTATTGTTGACGATAAATCAACCGACGGCACGCGAGAAACTCTGGAGCGATTAAGAGATAAATATGCTATTATTTTCAAAGAAAAAAACGAAGGTAAAGGAGCCGCGATTAAGCAGGGATTTTTAAGGGCGAGCGGCGACATCATTCTTATTCAAGACGCTGATTTAGAATATAATCCCAATGAATACAGTCGGCTTATCGGGCCTATTTTAGACGGCCAAGCCGATGTGGTTTACGGCTCCCGTTTTATTGGTTCAGAACCTCATCGCGTTTTATTTTTCTGGCATTACCAGGGCAACAGACTTTTGACTCATTTATCAAATATGCTTTCCAATCTTTCTTTGACCGATATAGAAACCTGCTACAAAGCTTTTAACCGTCAAGCCCTTGATAAAATCAAGGATAAAATCACTTCTAAAAGATTTGGCATTGAGCCGGAAATAACCGCTTTAGTGGCTAAAAATAAATTAAAAATTTATGAAATAGGAATTTCTTATTACGGCCGGACTTACAGCGATGGCAAGAAAATCACCTGGCGGGACGGTCTGGCCGCTGTTTATCACATCGTTAAATTTAACTTATTTAAATGAAAATTTAAAAATATTATTGTAAGGCGTAGTAAGGGATAAAGATATGTTAGAACAAACTAAACAATCTCCATTAAAATACAAATTATTTATATACATTATTGAATCGCCTTCCGAAAGAGATTTCTATGAAAATAAAAAAGAAGGTGCCGCCTTAATAGAAGTACTTTCAGTTTTTTTCCTGTTATAGAGACTAATTATAAATTAATAACAAGTAGATGCTTTTTTATTAAGGCAATGGAAGATTTTTTAGAAAAAGTATTAACAAAAAAAGAGAAATACGCTAAAGAAAATATAGCTATAGTCCCAATATTACATATAAGCTCTCATGGAAGTGAAGATGGGTTAGGTCTGACAAACGGCGAATTAATGACTTGGGACTGGATGAAAAAAGAACTTGCTAAAATAAATTCATCTTTGGGCGATTCTTTAATATTATGTATGTCGTCTTGTAATGGATTTACTGCTTGTAGTATGTTTATGGAAGATTATGGCAAGCTTTTTATAAGTCAGCCACCCTATTTTGCTTTAATCGGAAGCATTGAAAAGCCAACTTGGGATCAAACAATTATTGGATATTTGACTTTTTATCACCACATAAGTAAGGAGCTTATACCTAATAAAGCGGTGGAGGCAATGCGTGTTGCATCGAGACACAAAGAATTTCATCAAACAACAGGAAAAATGATAAAAGAAATGGTAATAAAAGTACAACGGGCTTTAAATCTATAATTAAAAATAAACATGATTAGTAAGAATAAAAAAGTATTTAAAAAACATAATCTTTTTTCTCAAAAAGCGACGAGGGCTGAAATTTATTTAGGTAATTCCTTGGAAGTATTAAAAGGTTTCAAATCAGATGGCATTGATTTGGTCATAACCTCACCTCCTTATGCCGACCAAAGGAATAGCACATACGGAGGAATTAAACCTGATCACTATGTTGAATGGTTTTTACCAATCACAAAAGAATTATTAAGAGTCTTAAAACCAACGGGGACATTTATACTGAATATAAAAGAAAAAGTAGTGAATAGCGAAAGGCATACTTATGTTATAGAGTTAATTTTAAAAATGAGAGAACAGGGATGGCTATGGACAGAAGAGTATATTTGGCACAAAAAAAATTGCTATCCAGGAAAATGGACAAATAGATTCAGAGACTCTTGGGAAAGATTACTACAATTCAATAAAACTAAAAAATTTAATATGTATCAAGAAGAAGTTATGATTCCTATGGGTGAATGGGCTAAAGTAAGGTTAAAAAATCTAAGCGAAATCGATATGCGAAGAGATAATTCAAAAGTTGGTAGTGGCTTTGGGAAGAATGTCTCTAAATGGGTTGGAAGGGAAATGGCCTATCCAACAAATGTATTAGCATTAGCAACCGAGACAGGTAATAAAAATCATAGTGCTGTTTTTCCAAAAAGTCTTCCTGTTTGGTTCATTAAATTATTTACAAAGCGAGGCGATACCGTATTAGACCCATTTTTGGGTTCGGGGACAACCTTAATTGCCTCCTTAGAATTAGATAGAAATTCAGTCGGCATAGAAATACTTAAAGAGTATTATAATTTAGCTATAGAAAACATAAATAAAAACATCTAAAAAACTATGAGAAAATTAAACCACAACCAACTAAATAAATTTATCGTAAGCGATGTTATTCGTCCTTTTTATCAAAAAAGATTATTAAAACTTAAAAAGATAAAATTAAATTACTTGATAAAAAGAAAGAATCCATATTTATTTAAAGCAAAAAACATCCAAACGGCAGGAGATTTTGCGAGATATTTATTAGATGCATTTCTATCATCGCAAGAAGAAACAATTTTTGGCGATCTCCTTGAAAGTCTTGCTGTTCATATTTGCAAACAAGTATTTGATGGTGAAAAAGCAGAACAAATAAAATTTCGTAGCGTTGACCTAATTTTCAAAAGAGATAATAAATTTTATATTGTTAGTATTAAATCTGGGCCCAACTGGGGCAATAGCGACCAAATAAACACTATGAAAAGAAACTTTAAAAAGGCGAAAGAAATCCTAAAAAAAGAAGGCGAAAAATTAAGAATTATCAGCGTAAATGGTTGTATGTATGGCAAAGATAACAAGCCATTCAAGAAAGATAGAAAAGATTATAAGAAAAACTATTATAAATTATGTGGCCAACAATTTTGGGAGTTAATATCCGTTGACAACAAACTTTATAAAAAAATAATCAAACCATTAGATAAGGAAGTTAAAAAAAGAGATGAAATATTTCAGGACCTATATGTTAAGAAATTAAACGAAATGACTAAAGATTTAATAGAGCTCTTTTATGCAAATAATAACTTGAATTGGAATAAAATAATTGATTATGTTTCTAAAAAGGAAACTAAAAAATAAAAAAATAATGAAAGCGATAATTTCAATCAGAATATCAACAAAAGAACAAATATATGAAAATCATTGAATCTCCTTATTTTTTTATATCTGTTTTAGTGATTTTAAATTTAGTTATTGCTTTTTCTCTTTTGCCCTATCCGTTAAAATTAAACGGAGACGCTCCCACTTATTTGGCGGCTATGAAATTTTTACAAGGCCGGGAATACGACAAAGCGGATTACGACGAAAACATGGAAGTTTTTCTAAAAACCAGAATTTTAACCACTCCTTTAATGCTTTACAGCTCCATTGCCTTGGGCAAGCTGGCCGGCGGCGAATACAACGGCATGCTTTTGGTTAATATTGTTTTTTATTTTTTGATAATTTTTATTTTTTATAAATTAGTTTACTTGATTTATCAGAGTCACCGGACAGCTTTTTGTGGCGCAGTTTTATTTTTTACCAATTACGCTATGATTAATTACGGAGTTACTTATCGGACTGACATCGGCGGCTGGTTTTTCTTTTTACTGACCACCCTACTGGCTGTTAAATTTTTTAATAACCCAAACAACAAAAAAAATTATTATTTGGCGATTCTTTCGGCTTCAATCGGAGTTTTATTCAAAGAATACGGCGCTTTAGGTATGATTCCCTTGGGTATTCTTATTCTTTTTCTGCCGGAAAATTTCTTAAATAGAATGAAGAAGATTTTAAAAGCCGCTGTTTTATTTTTAATCATTCCCGGCTTTTATCATTTGTTTATTTATTGGCGGCTTGGTTTTTCTTATCTTAATTGGTATGGTTTTTCTTTTAAAGAAGTTATTAATAACCCGGCCGCGCCGGGCATTGACTGGAGCTTTTTATTATTGATTAAGATTTTGGGCTGGCTTTTTTTGGCGGGTTGGCCTATTTTTATTTTCGGTTTGTATCAGGAATATAGAAACTTTAATAAAGAAAGAGCTAAAATTTTATTGGCCATTCTTCCCGCCTCTGTTTCTTTTTTGGCTTGGCCCGGCCTCACTCAAAGAATCGCTTTTATTCTTGTTCCCTGGTTGGCGATGATTAGCGGTTACGGATTATCAAGATTAAAAAAGAAATATCTTATCGCAATTATTTTAATTATTTATGTTTTGATAAATTATTTAACCCGACCATGGCTGATGGAGATAATCAACATTTAGAATTTATGCGTTTATTGATGATTACGAGAAAAGTTGATAAAAACGACCCTTTGGCCGGTTTTGCTTATGACTGGGTTTTTAAAATCGGCCAAGCCGTTGATGAATTGCGGGTGATTGCCTGGCAGAAAGGCGATATTTCAGATTTGCCGGAAAATATAAAAGTTTTTAATTTGACTAAAAAATCAAAAATAGGCAGGATTATGGAATTTAAGAAATTAGTTTTTAAAAATATCAGGAAAATAGACGGCTTGTTTTGTCACATGAATCCGGAATACACAATTTTAGCCGCGCCAATCGCTAAGTTATTCAGCAGAAAAGTTGTTTCTTGGTACGCTCACAAAGCGGTAAATTGGAAATTATATTTAGTTAATTTATTGACCGACAAAATTTTAACCGCTTCAGAAGAAAGCTGCCGCTTAAAAAACAGGAAAAAGATTGAGGTGGCGGGGCACGGGATAAACGTAGATAAGTTCAAAGTTCAAAGTTCAAAGTTAAAAGTTAAAAATTCAAAATTTAAAATACTTTCAATAGGGAGAATTTCACCAATAAAAGATTACGAGACTTTGATAAAGGCCGTAGATATTTTGGTTAAAGATAGTCCGCCAGCCGGCGGATTAGAAGTTCAGATTATCGGCGGCCCGGGACTAAAAGAGCATAAAACATATTTTAAAAATTTAAAAAAAATGGTCAGCGGAAATAATTTGGGAAATTATATTAAGTTTATCGGGCCGGTCCCGCACCGCGAGATTCAATTTTATTATGAGAACTGCGATTTATTTATTAACCTTAGCCAGACAGGAAGCGTTGATAAAAGTGTTTTAGAGGCAATGGCCTGTGAAAAAATAGTTTTAACTTCTAATGAGGCCTTTGTTAATATTCTTAATAATAATTTAATGGTTGAAGAAAATAATCCGAAATTTTTAACTGAAAAAATCAAATGGGTGATGAATTTAGACAAAGAAGCAAAAAAACAAATACAGGAAAAATTAAGAGCCGAAGTGGTCAAAAATCACAATTTAGACAATTTAGTCGTTAAAATTATTGAGCAGTTTAAATGAAAACCGTTGTCTTATTTTATAACGCGATCCTTAACCCGGGCGGAGCCGAACGGCTGATGTTTGAAGAGGCTAAATTTCTAACCCAAAAAGGGTATCGGGTTAAAATTTTAACTTTTAGATTTAATCCAGCCGCTCTTTTTAACTATTCAAATCTAATAGATTTAGAAACAATTAAAGACGGAGGGTTTTTAAAAAGATTATATCAATTAAGAAAAAGATTAAAAGAAATTAAGCCGGATTATATTATCGCTCAATCAGCCGGCGACAGCCATCTTTTGTATTTAACCCGTCTTAATATTCCTTATCTCACGCATTTGCACGGCACTATGTTTTGGTTTCTTGACAATCCTTATAAATACTCTCTGATTCATAAAAGAGTTTTTCATCAAATCAGAAACAGCTTAATCGGCCATCGGGAATTTATCCCGGCCCAAGCGCCGAAAATAAATCCGTACAAAAGAATGGTTTTAGAGCTGAAATCTTTTTTGGATTATTTGGCCATCAGAAAAAGCGCCAAGGTTATTGTTTTAACCAAGCAGATTAAATGGGAGGTTGAAAAACTATACGGAGTAGAGGCGGTTATTTCAAGAGGTTGTCTGAATCCGGAGATATTTAAACATGAGTCAAAGGAAGATATAAGGCAAAAATATCAGTTGCGGGACAAAAAAATTATCTTAAGCGTTGGCCGTTTAGACAAAAGAAAGAGGATTGATTTATTGATAAAATGTTTTCATCAATTAGCCGAAAAACACAAGGACGCGGTTCTTGTTATCGGCGGCCGGGGGCCGGAAGAGGAAAATTTAAAAAATTTAGTCAAACAGCTCAATTTAACAGATAAAGTCATTTTTGCCGGCTTTATTGACGATAAAGATTTATATGATTATTACGCCGGCTGTGATATTTTTGCTTTTCCCAGTTGGACAACTTCAGGGATTACTCCTTATGAAGCGCTGGCTTTTGGGAAAAAAGTTGTCTGGACCACTGAAGCGGAAGAGCCGGTTCTAAATCACCCTTTGGTTTTTTTGGCAAATCCCAATATTGATGATTTTACCCAAGGTCTTGAAAAGGCCCTTGAAACCGAAGTATCGGCAAAAATAGATCTGACCAATTCCACTTGGAATAATTATTTTCAGAGAATTTACGACCTGCTTGAAAAATAATAAAGATTCTGTTATTCTATCCAAATAAAATTCAGGCAATCAATGAGAAAAATAAAAAGCGCTTTAATTACCGGGATTACCGGCCAAGACGGCACTTATTTATCAAAATTTTTATTAGAAAAGGGCTATAAAGTTTTTGGCACTTATCGGCGAATCAGCTCGCCTAATTTTTGGCGTTTAGAACATTTAGGCATTAAAGACAAGATAAAATTAATACCCTGCGATTTATTGGACGAGGGCTCTTTGGCCACGGCTTTAAAAATTTCTGACCCGGATGAAATTTACAATTTAGCCGCTCAATCATTCGTTGACGCTTCTTTTTCCGAACCGATTGCCACCGCCCAAATCACCGGTTTGAGTGTTTTACGGCTCTTGGAAGTTATCAGATTACTAAAGCCCAAAATAAGATTTTATCAGGCCTCTACTTCTGAAATGTTCGGCGGCGTTAAAAAGGGGTCGTTGAATGAAAATACGCCCTTTTATCCTAAAAGTCCTTATGGCGTAGCTAAATTATTCGCTCATTGGATTACTCTAAATTACAGGGAATCTTATAATCTTTTTGCCTGCTCCGGGATTTTGTTTAATCACGAATCGCCTTTAAGGGGTCAGGAATTCGTTACTAGAAAAATAACTTCGGCCGCGGCTAAAATAAAATTAGGCCTGGCTAAAGAATTAAGACTGGGTAATTTAGACGCGAAAAGGGATTGGGGTTACGCGCCAGATTACTGCGAGTGTATGTATTTAATGCTTCAAAAAAAGTCTCCGGAGGATTTTGTTATTGCGAGCGGTGAAAATCACACGGTTCGCGAATTCGTCCAAAAAGCGTTTGCCTGTCTTGGTTTGGATTACCGCGATTACGTAAAGATAGACAAAAGTTTTTTCCGGCCCTCTGATGTGCCCTCGCTTTTGGGCGATTCAAAAAAAGCCCAGAAAGAACTTAATTGGAACCCAAGAAAAACATCTTTTGACCAGCTTATCAAAATAATGGTAGAGGCGGATTTGGAAAGATACCAGCAAAAAGGCCCGGGAATAATATTTTAAAATTTTTTACCCTTGACATTTTTGATATTTTGATAGAGTATATTGAAGTACTTATCGTTGTCCTTTTAAATTCAATAAACTCAAACAGGAGGAGAGAAGTGATGATAAGAGGAATTTGTACGCCATGCAGGGCAGTAAAAAGGGAAGATGTACGAGTTAGGTTAAATTTACTTCAAGAGATTAAAGGGAAATATCCCATTGGTTTTGAAATAGTGGGGCCGATAGACGATTTTTTCTATGAGAGAGAGCTTATTATAAGTAATATAAAAGAAATCAAACGAGAATTAGATTTCTTAATAATCCATTCTCCGGTTGAACGCGAAAACTATTTTTCAGGGAATACTAATCTTTCTACCGAGAAAGGTATGGAGACCCTAAAATCGGTTTACGGACTTGCTCGTATGATTGGGGCCGAGCAAGTTATTGTTCATGCTGAAGTATTAAGTTTTACTCCTTTGATATCCGAAAGGCAAAAAAAGAAAGAAAACCTGAAAGAAAATTTAAAAAGATTGGTTATCAGACCGGCGGTCAAATTGTCCCTTGAAAATATGCCATATCCCTTGATGGGAGATGTAATGTATAGTTATGAGGATATGGTATGGGATCCATTTTTTGCCGACCCGTTTGAACTTTATGAATTTGTCAGCGAAATTGGGATTTTTATGACTTTTGACACTTGTCATTGGGGGACATTGGGTTTTCCCGTCTCTTTAAAAACAATTGTAAACAAGTTTAAAGAGAAAATTTCACACTTTCATATAAGCGATTGCTGGGGGCATTGGATCCCGGGTACAAGTGTTTTTAAAGAGGGCCTTGTCCCAGGCGATGGGTTTTTGGGCGAAGAACAGTTTAGAGAATTATTCTCATTCTTTAAGAATGACTCATGGAATACAATGAACTATACCATAAATTTAGAGGTAAATGATTCTGATTTTAAAAACCCAAAAGAGTCAAGGGAGAGTATAAGGAGGATTCTTTCCTGGCTTAGTTGTTAAAGTAAATCGTCCTTCAGGGCTTTAGTTTTTTGTTAACAAAAAAAGGCGCTTCCAAAGAGCGCCTTTTTAAAATTTTAAATACTGTTTTAAATCAAAAGTTTACCTTGTCTAATTTCAAAAATCGTGCTATCTTATGGCTATGAAGTTTATACCTATTGCTAAGCCAATTTTAATCGGTAAAGAAAAAGAATATATTGAACAGTGCGTTAAAACCGGCTGGATTTCTTCGCAGGGGGAATTTATTGACAAATTTGAACAGGCATTTGCCAAATATTGCGGAGTAAAATACGGCGTAGCCAACGCTAACGGGACCACGGCCCTTCATTTGGCTTTAGCCGCTTTAGGAATCGGGCCGGGCGACGAAGTTATTGCGCCGGATTTGACTTTTATTTCTCCGGTTAACGCAATAATTTATACCGGGGCTGAGCCGGTTTTAGTTGACGCGGATAAAGAAACTTGGAATATTGACATTGATAAAATTGAGAAAGAAATTACTCAAAAGACCAAAGCGATTATCGTCGTTCATCTTTACGGTCACCCCTCCCGGCTTGATAAAATTTTAGAAATCGCCAAAAAATATAATTTGTTTGTCATAGAGGATTGCGCCGAAGCCCACGGCGCTGAATACCTGGGCGGAAAAATAGGCGGCTTTGGCCATGTCAGCTGTTTTAGTTTTTACGGCAATAAGATTATTACGACCGGCGGCGGCGGCATGTGTCTGACAAACGACAAAAAATTGGCGGATAAAATGAGGATACTATTGAATCACGGCATGAGTCCCAAAAAGAGATATTGGCACGATCAGATTGGCTTTAATTATCGTCTGACTAATATTCAGGCCGCCATTGGTTTGGCCCAGTTGGAGCAGATTCATAAGTTTTTGGAAGAAAGGGAACAAATCAGCGCCGCTTATAACAGGCATTTAAAAGATATTGACGGCTTGATTCTGCCTCCCAGTAAAGATTGGGCCAAGCCGGTTTGCTGGCTTTATTCAATTATAATTAATAGAAAAGAACCCAAAATCCGAGACAGATTAATAGAGGGGCTAAGGGAAAATAATATAGACGCTCGTCCATTTTTTTACCCGATTCATAAAATGCCTCCCTATAAAAAGTATCTAAAAGCAAATCAGACTTTTAAAACAGCCGAGTATCTTTCAAAAAGAGGAATGAGTTTGCCGTCTTATCAGGCCCTAAAGAAATCGGATATAAAATTTATTTGTCAGACAATTAAAAATGTTATCTCTTCTTAAAAAAAATTATCTGATTTTTTTAATTTTATTATTGGCTTTATTTTTGCGGTTGTGGGGAATCTCATACGGCTTGCCCGGCCTTTTTATCGGCGATGAGAAGTCGCTTGTCGGCGGCGCTCTTAAGATGATTTTTGAGAAAAATATTTTCCCAGTTTTGGAGCAGGATGTTTTTCGGCTTTTATATTACCCGACTTTTATCCCTTGGGTCTACCTGATTTTTTTTGCTCCTTATGTGATTTTTGTTTATTTGACGGGCGACTTTGGTTCTTTGGCCGAATTGAGGGATTTCTTTGTTATGGAACCGGCTGTTTTTTTTCTGATAGCCAGAATAATTAATGTTCTTTTTTCCACCGCCGCTGTTTTTCTGATTTATTTAATTGCTAAAAAGATATTTTCAAAAAGAGCCGGGTTAATGGCCGCTTTGCTCTACGGCGTAAGTTTTTTGCCTTTTCATCAGGGACATTTTTCAAAACATTGGAATTTCGGTATATTTTTCGCCTTGCTTATCGTCTCTTTTTCTTTTTCTTTTTTTAAAAATCCGAAAACTAAAAATTATCTTCTCGGGTCTTTAGCGGTCGGCTTGGCTTTTTTCAGCGATTACGTGATGGCCGTTTACGGTTCTCTTGCGGTTTTAATCCATTTTTTACTGCCGGGCCAGTCATTTGGAAGAAAATTTTTTAGCAAAAAATTATGGCTTTTTATTGTAATTTCTTTGATTATTTCCGTTTCGGCAATTTTGGTTTATCCGCAGGAGTTTTATCGTATGGCTTTTGGCGAAGATTCGGGTCAAAATCCGTCCAAAGAATTTGTGCCTTTTTTTGACGTAGTTTTTCAGGTTTTTAATGTTTTATTCTATTTAGCTCCTTTTATTTTTATTTTATCTTTATTTGGTTATTTGTTTCTTTTTTTTCAAAACAAGAGAATTTTTTCGCTTTTAATCTTTATTCCTTTAATTTCCCCTTTTTTATATTATTTTTTATTCCATTTTGAACCGAGATATATTTTGCTTTTTCTGCCGGTTTTGGCGATCGCGGCCGGCTTTGGCCTTGACCGGATTATTAATTTCTTAAGAATTAAGTCAAATATAATAGCGGGTTTAATCTCTCTGATAGTGATATTTTTGCCTCTTAAAAACGCTGTTATGTTTGATAAAATAATCAGCCAAACAGATACCAGAAATCTGGCTAAAAATTGGATAGAGGAGAATTTGCCGGCCGGGTCAAAAATAATTACTAATTCATGGGAATTTAATCTGATTAGAAATCAGGAATGTCTTAATCAGCAGCAGCTCATCAGGAATATGAGCTTAAGAAGCAGGGATTATGTGATGATGTCGCGGCCGTTTCCTGATAGTTATTGCGTCTGGCCGCTTGATTTAATCGGGGTTCTGCCGCCCAATGTTTCTGAATACGAATATTATTTAATTGACGAATATACTACTCGGCGCTTTGGTCATTTGGGCGAAAAATTAACAGAGAACGCCCAATTGATTAAAAAATTTGAAGGCTCGCTCTATAATCCCTCTGACGAAGGTCCGGTTATTTTTCCTCACGAGCGGTTCAAAGACAAACGGCTCGGGCCAATTGTGGAAATTTATAAACTAAAATAATAATGGATAAAACATCTTATTTGTCTTTAATCATTCCTTTTTATAATGAAGAAGAAAACCTTCCTTTTTTGGTTGAGAAACTAAATCAAGTCTTGCCTTCTTTGGGCAAAACTTTTGAAGTAATTTTTATTGATGACGGTTCAGACGATAATGGTTTTGATATTTTGAAATCATTATTAACTAATAAAAATAATTGGCGGATTATCAGATTAAGAAAAAACTTTGGCCAAACCGCGGCTTGGGCCGCCGGTCTTGACGAGACTAAGGGAGAAATTATCGTTATTATGGATTCGGACTTGGAAAACGATCCTTCTGACATTCTTTTGCTTTTGTCTAAAATTGACGAGGGCTATGATATAGTTTCCGGCTGGCGGAAAAACCGCTGGGCCAATAACCCCTTAAGTCGGAGATTGACTTCCCGGCTGGCTAATTGGCTGATAGCGAAAATCAGCGGAGTGAAGCTTCACGATTTTGGATGCAGTCTTAAAGCTTATCGTCAAGAAGTTTTAAAAGATGTTAAATTATACGGCGAGATGCACAGGTTTTTAGCCATTTTAGCTTCGTGGCAGGGAGCAAAAATAGCTGAAGTAGTCGTTAATTTTACGCCTCGCCAATTCGGTCATTCTAAATACGGCCTGGAAAGAATAATAAAAGTGATTTTGGATTTAATCGTCATTAAATTTTTAAGCGGCTACTTTACCAAACCGATTTATTTTTTCGGCCGGGTCGGCATTTTTTCCATTATTCTTTCTTTTTTAACTTTTCTTTTATCCGTTTACTATAAATTTTGGGGAGGAAAAACATTTATTGAGACGCCTCTGCCGGTCTTGACCGCTTTATTTTTTATCGTTGGCATAATTCTGATTTTAATCGGTCTTTTGGCTGAAATGGTGATGAGGGTTTATCACGAATCGCGCGACAGAAAGATTTATGTAATAAAGGAAAAATATAATTAGTTTATGTGCGGTTTAGCCGGTTTTTTAGGTCAGGGCAATCGGGAAATTCTTGGAAAAATGACAAGCGCGGTTAAACATCGCGGGCCCGACGATGAAGGTTTTTATAACTTTGAAAATCTGTATTTGGGTCATCGCCGTTTAAGCATTATTGATCTTTCTCTTGGTCATCAGCCCTTGTCTAACGAAGATAAAACCGTCTGGATTATTTTTAACGGCGAAATTTATAATTTTTTAGAATTAAGAAAGGGCTTGGAAAAAAAAGGCCATAAATTTAAGACCCAAACTGATACGGAAGTAATTGTTCATCTCTACGAAGAGGAAGGAGAAAGTTTTTTAAATAAATTAAACGGCATGTTCGCTTTGGCTCTTTGGGACCAAAAAGAAAAAAAAATAATTTTAGCCCGCGACAGATTGGGCCAAAAGCCGCTTTACTATAGTTTAGTTAATAATACTTTAGTTTTTGGTTCGGAATTAAAGGTGTTATTAGAACACCCTTTAATTAAAAGAGAAATTGACTTGGACGAGCTGAATAAGTATCTGATTTACGAATATGCGCCGGCGCCAAAGACTATTATTAAAGGGGTAAAAAAATTAGAGCCGGGCCAGTTTTTAATTTTTGAGAATAATCAAATAAAGCTTTCTAAATATTGGGAGATAAAGTTTAGTCAATTAGAAAATACTAAAAATTATTTAATTGAATTTGAAAATTTGTTGGAAGATTCGGTTAAAAAAAGACTTATTGCTGATGTGCCTTTGGGCGTATTTTTATCCGGCGGCCTTGATTCCTCAACCATTGCCTATTTTGCCCAGAAAAATTCTTCAGCTAAAATTAAAACATTTTCCATTGGTTTTACCGACAAATCTTTTGACGAGTCAATTCACGCAAAAGAGGTCGCCAAGTTTTTAAAAACCGAGCATTATCACCAAACTTTTACTCCGAATGATTTATTGTCTTTAATTGACGATGTTTCAGAAATTAATGACGAACCGTTTGCCGACGCTTCAGTTATTCCCACTTATCTCTTGTCAAAATTCACTCGTGAGAGAGTTAAAGTGGCTTTGGCCGGCGACGGCGGAGACGAGCTTTTAGCCGGCTATCCTACTTTTCAGGCCCTTAAATTCGCCAAATTATTCCGTAAATTTCCTCAATTACTAAGAAAAATCATTCAAGGAATGGTTGATTATTTGCCGGTTTCATTTAATAATTTTAGTTTTGATTTCAGAGTTAAAAGAATACTTTCCGGCTACGATTTTTCGCCGGAAATTCAAAATCAGATTTGGCTGGGCTCTTTTTTGCCAAAAGAAAATCAAAAATTATTTTCAAAAGAAACAGTCAGTCAGATTGATTTTAATGAAAGTTTTTTAATAACCCAAAAACTTATAGAAGAGGTAAAAAAAGAGCCATTGGAAAACCGGCTGATTTATCTGTATCTGAAACAATATTTGGCTGATGACATTTTGGTTAAAGCGGACAGGGCTTCAATGTTCGCGTCTTTGGAGGTAAGAGCGCCGTTTTTGGATTACCGGTTGGTTGAGTTTATAAATTCTTTGCCCTATCATTTAAAGCTTAAAGGATTCAAAACCAAATATATTTTAAAGAGGTTGATGAAAAATAAGTTGCCGGAAAATATAATCAACAGGCCGAAAAAGGGCTTTGGCCTGCCGATTGCCAAGTGGCTGACCAATGAATTAAAAGACTTCGCTTTTGATTTATTAAGCGAAAAAAAGATAAAAGAGCAGGGTATTTTTAATTATTCTGAAATTAAAAAATTATTGGACGAACATGTAAACAAAAAAGCCGACCATCGAAAAAAGATTTGGACATTGCTTATGTTTCAAGAGTGGTATAGAAGGTGGTATAAACAGAGGGCTTTAATTCCCAAATAAAAATGAAAATTATTTATCTGGCTTTAGCCAGAATTCCCACTGAAAAGGCGCACGGCCTTCAGATTATGAAAATGTGTCAGGCCTTTAGAAAACATAATTTTGAGGTTGAATTAGCGGCGGCCAAAAAGGGCAATCCTCAATTTAAAAACATTGACACTTTTGATTATTATAAAATTAAGGAGAAGTTTCCGATTAGGCGGCTTTGGCATTTGGATTTAGTTGATTTTGAACGTCCTTTCAAAGGTTTTTCTGCTTTGCTTTCCGGCGCGAGTTTCGCTTTAGCATTATTTTTTTATCTCCTTTTTAAAAAAGCGGATATTATTTATTCCCGCGACGAATTCAGTTTATTTTTTTTGAGTTTTTTAAAAAGAAATTTGGTTTTAGAGCTTCATATTTTCCCCCGCTCCAAGTTTTTTTTATATAAGCGGCTCTTCAAAAGAGTCAGAAAAATTATTGTCATCACCCATCAGCTAAAAAAACTCTTAATTGATTTAGGGGTGGAGCCAGGTAAAATTTTAGTTGCTCCTGACGGCGTTGATTTGGAGCAGTTTGACATTAAAAAATCTAGAGAAGAGTGTCGTCAAGAATTAAGTCTTCCTCTTGATAAAAAATTAGTAATTTATACCGGTCATTTATTCAGATGGAAAGGAGTTTACGTTTTAGCCAAAGCCAGCCGGTTTTTAAGCGATGATTATCAGATAGTTTTTGTCGGCGGCATGGAAAATGATAGAATAAGATTAGAAGAGTTTATCAAAAAAAATAATTTAGAGAAAATAACGATAATTAAGCATCAGCCGCCCTATTTAATTCCTTTGTATTTAAAATCAGCCGATGTTTTAGTTTTACCGAACTCCTCCCAAGAAAAAATTTCGCGGCTTTACACTTCACCAATTAAAATGTTTGAATATATGGCTTCAAAAAGACCGATTGTCGCCTCTGATTTGCCCTCAATCAGAGAGGTTTTAAACGAGAAAAATTGTTTTTTATTTAAACCGGACAACGCCAAAGATTTAGCTCAAAAAATAGAAATGGCCATAAATGACAAAGAAAAAGCCCAGCGGGCCTTTATTGATGTCCAGCAGTACAGCTGGCGCCAGCGGGCGGAGAATATTTTGGGGTTTATAAAAATAGGTTAAAAATTAACTTATGTCTCAAGAGCAAACAAAAAACAGAATAAAAAAATTGATAGAAAAATACGAGCGTTTAGATCAAGAAAGGATTAGAAAATATAAGGAAGCTAATACTCGTAAAGATTTTATTTTACCCCTTTTTCAAGCCTTAGGATGGGATGTTTATAATACAAAAGCAGACGAGGTAATAGAGGAAGAGTCTGTTTCGGGTAAAAGCGTAGACTACGCTTTTAAGATTGATGGCATAACTAAATTTTATTTAGAAGCTAAAGCATTTAATATAAATTTAGACGAAGAAAAATGGGCAGACCAAGCTATCTGGTATGCCTGGCATAAAAGCGTCCCTTGGGCAATTTTAACTGATTTTGAATCAATTAAAGTCTATAACGCTGAATGGGACGAGCCAAGAGCAGAAAATAGTTTGTTTTTTGAGATAAAATATCAGGATTACGTAAAAGATTTTGAGCGGTTATGGTGGTTGAGCAAGGAGGGTTTTCAAAAAGGAGTTTTAGACAAAGAAGCGCTAAAATGGGGGCATAAACCAAAAAGAGTTCCAGTTGATAAACAATTAGCCGCTGACTTAATTCGCTGGCGTGATTTATTATACAAAGAATTAGAGGCGGATAATTCATCAGTTAGTCCTCAAAAAATATCTGAATCAGTGCAAATTATTTTAGACCGTCTGATTTTTATCAGAACGACTGAAGACAGAAACATTGAAGAAAGAATTTTACAAGGAATGGTTAGGACTTGGGAAGATTTAAAAAGAATAAAAGTGGGTGAATTAATAAAAGAATTAAATCAGCTTTTTAGGCAGTATGATAAAAGTTATAACAGTAAATTATTCAGCTTTCATTCTTGTGAAAATTTGACTGCTGATGATAATATATATGCCGTTATTATAAATGAGCTTTATAAAAATCAAAGAGGCATTCGTTATAATTTTGCCGCTATTAATACTGATGTATTCGGTAGTATTTACGAGCAATATTTAGGTTATATTCAACGAGGGAATGGAGAAGAAAAAGATAAGAAAAGCAAAAGAAAATCTCAGGGGATTTATTATACTCCGCGATATATAGTTGATTATATTGTTAAAAATACCTTAGGCGAGGTACTAAAAGAAAAATCACCGGAAGAAATCAGAGATATTAGAATTTTAGATCCTGCTTGTGGAAGCGGGTCATTTTTAATTAAAGCCCTTGAGGAATTGATTACTTACTGGCAAGCGCGGATTGGTAAAAATATGAAATACGGAAAAGGGACTCACTTGGGAAATTTGGAAAAAAGCTTCAAAATGCTCAAAGGACAAAAAGGATTAGCTTCACCCTTTAAAATGGAGCTATTAAGAAATAATATTTACGGAGTAGATTTAGACGAAGAAGCAATAGAGATTGCTCAACTGAATTTACTTTTAAAGATAATGGAGCGCCGCCAGTTGCTTCCAAATTTATCCCATAGTCTTACTTGCGGTAATTCTCTAATATCCGGCGATGAAAAAGAGCTTAAAAAATATTTTGGCAAGGATTGGAAAAATAAAAAGCCCTTTAATTGGCAAGAAAAATTTTCCGAAGTTTTCAAACAAGGTGGTTTTGGAATAATCGTTGGTAATCCGCCATATATTGATTCTGAAGAGATGGTTAAAAAAGATAAAGATTTTAGGTTATACTGTTCTGATTTTTACGAGAGCGCTAAAGGTAATTGGGATATATTTTGTATTTTTATAGAAAAAGGCCTTTATTTGTTGAAAGACGGAGGATACTTTGGCATGATTGTGCCTAATAAATTATTATCTGCAGACTATGCGGAATCAATAAGAACAGTTATGAAGAGATACTCAATAATTTCAATAAATGATTATTCAAATATAAAGGTTTTTGGTGCTAATGTTTATCCTATTGTAATTGTTATTCAAAAGATAAAGCCCAGCCAAAATCACAATATTACCGTTAATTCCTATAGTAATTATGAAGAGCAAATAAAATTAACAAACACTAAAAAGATAAAACAAGCTATTTTAGAAAAATATAAAAAGAGCTGGTCATTTATTTTTGAGTATACAAAAAATACAGGTTTTATTAATAGAATTATGCGAAATTCAAAGAAATTAGGTGAATTTTGTGATATTCATGGAGCGGCTACGGTTGATGAAGCTTATAGAATAAAAGAGATAATAGAAAATTTAACGGACAATAAAGAAAAAAGATATCTTAAATTTATCAATACAGGCACTATTGATAGATACAAATCATTATGGGATTATCAAAAGACACAATACATTAAATCTGCTTATTTAAAGCCGATAATCAAGACGAAGCGATTAAAAAAGATACTACCAAGAAGATACAAAGAGTCGATAAGGAGCAAAATAATTATTGCCGGGATGGTAAAACAACTTGAGTGTATTTTGGATGAAGGGGGAGAATATTTAGCGGGAAAATCTACAGTAATTATAGAAAACAAAAAAATAAACTTAAAGTTTATTTTAGCATTATTAAATAGTAAATTATTGACCTTTATTTATAAAAATATTTTTAAATCCCTCTCTTTACAGGGCGGTTATTTACGTGTTGGTGCACCACAAATAAAAGAACTACCCATTATAATACCGCCCGAGAGAGAAATTAAGATAATTTCTAGAATAGTAGATAGAATCATCAAATTAAACAGAGAACTACAAAAATTACATCCAATTATGGACGATAAAGAATACAATGAAATAAAGTCGGAAATAAAAGAAATCGATAAACTCATTGACCAAAGAGTTTATGAATTATACGGATTAACAAAGAAAGAAATAAAAATTATTGAAAATACCCAAAATTAAAAATATATTCGTATGACAATAAATATTATCACAATCATTATTGCATCCATTTCTGCCCTTTCCGCTTTTTTCGCCGCGATTTTTGCCTATAGAACATATTGGGTATTAAAGAGCCCAAAGGTTGTTATTGAGACACCATTCAATAATTCACTTGGAATTCGTAATATAGGTACGGATATCGCCAAGAATATACAGGAGAAAGATGGGTTATTGAAAGATGTGCCAAGCGAACTGTGGAATTTTGTAGGCCCTATTGATTATCTCCGAGTAAAAAGTCCTGGTATCTCGAAAATAATCAGCTTTAAAGATGATAAGATGCTACAACCTTCAAGATCCGTAATAATTCATTTTGAATACGAAAATACAAATGGAAATAGATTTTATTCTAAAATAAAAGTTGAACGAGCCCAGAATCTCTCTCTAATTTACTTCAACACACCACAGCTAATTAAGTGGGGTAAGATCTAAAATAATTTTTGCTTCATTTAGATTATTTAATTCATTCAGATTAAACAAATTAAAAATTTGTGTTAAATATATACACCATGAATCATTGCGCGAAAAAATCGCAAAAAGAAATAGATAAAATTTATCCAGAGGTTGAGAAAAATTTGATAGGTAAATAATATAACAGTATGTTAGTTTTTATCGATGAGTCCGGGGATCCGGGATTCAAATTAAATAGAGGTTCAAGCCGATTCTTTGTGGTCGCATTAGTTGTATTTGAGGATAATGGCGAAGCCGTGGCTTGTGACCAACGGATAAATTTACTTCGGCGAGAAATTAAATTACCGGATAATTTTGAATTCCATTTTAAGGAAAATTCGCATAGAATAAGATTGAAGTTTTTAGAGGCGATTGCTCCTTATAATTTCTTTTATTTTGGGATTGCGCTAAATAAAGATCCGGAGAAGTTATGGGGCGAGGGATTTAAAGTTAAAGAGTCCTTATATAAGTATGCTTGTAGTTTAGTTTTTGAAAACGCAAAACCGTATTTAAGAAACGCTACGGTTGTAATTGATAAAAGCGGTCATAAACATTTTCAGGTTGAATTAAGAAAGTACTTAAAAGAAAAAGCAAATATCAACAAGGCCATAATTAGGAAAATAAAAACCCAGCGCTCAAAAGGAAATAATTTATTACAATTAGTTGATTATATCGCTGGGGTGGTTAATAGAAATATTTTAAAGAAAAAACGGGCTGATGAATATAAGAAATTTATTGTCCATAAAGAGATTTATGTTCAAATTTGGCCTCGTTAGAAGAAATTAAAACTCCTGCCTCTATTCTTACGCTGTGGTAAGAAATGCGCGCTATGAAAGCGACAGTTCAAGGCAGGAGTAATTCCGATAATATCTTAACATTAAATATAAATACCTGTCAATAGTTTTAGATGTGAATAACTTTTTACGCTATTTTAAAAGATAAGATTAGATTTGACGATGTTTATTCTTAAAGATAAATCAACTTATATAAACTCATGAAAATTTCAATTATTATACCGGCGAAAAATGAGGAGGAAACTATCGGGGAAGTTATTGCTAAAGCTAAAAATTACGGCGACGAAGTTTTGGTGGTTGACGGGCATTCAACTGACAGAACTCGCGAAATAGCCCAAGAACTTGGCGCTAAAGTAATTCTTGATAATAAGATAAGTAAGGGAGACGGCTATAAATGCGGCGTTAAAGAGGCAAAGGGAGACATAATTGTTTTTATTGACGCGGACGGCTCTCATGAGCCGGCTGATATTCCCAAATTGGTTCAGCCGATTATTGAGGAACAGGCGGATTTGGTCGTGGCTTCAAGGATGCTTGGCGGAAGCGAGGAGCTCCACGGCACTTGGGATAATTTTATCAGAAATACCGGCAGTAATCTTTTGGTGGTTTTTGTCAATAAAAAATGGAAAACCAATCTAACCGATATTGAGAATGGTTTTCGGGCTATAAAAAAATCTGTTTTTTTAGATTTAAATTTAAAAAGAAATGATTTTGTTATTGAGCAGGAAATGGTTTTTAACGCTTTAAAAAAAGGTTATAGAGTAAAAGAAGCGGTCAGCCATGAATTTAGCCGAAAAGGCGGGCGGTCAAAACTCAAGACCAGCCAGGGTTTTAAATTTATCTGGCATTTTATTGTTTCTTTATACTGGCCTTGGACAAAATAAATTGATATTAAACGGGGCTACATATTTTTAAAAAATGAAAGTTTTATTTATTAATCCGCCAACTCCTAAAAATGAGACATGGATTAGAGAAGGCCGGTGCCAGCAGTTTGATATTTGGGGAGCGCCTTTTCCGCCTTTGAGTTTGGCTATGACAGCCGGTCAGATTAAGGATATGGCCCAAATAGAAACTTTAGATTGCGCGCCGAAAAAACTTAAATTAGAAAAAGTATTGGAAAAAATAAGGAGTTTTAATCCGGATATTATTTTTTTAACCGTGGCCACGCCGACTATTGATTCTGACTTGGGTTGGTTTGCCCGGGCCGTAAAAAATGAGATGCCTCAAATAAAAATTGCCGCTCTGGGCATTCACATAACCGCCTTGCCAAAGGAAACTTTAGAGCGATTTCCCTCTCTAGATTTTGTTATTTCAGGCGAGCCGGAAATCATTGGCCGGGAGCTGGTTAATCATTTAAAAACCAACGAGCCGAAACTTTCAGATATTTTAGGGTTGGGCTTTCGCGAGAGAGATAAAATTATTATCAATAACCAGCGTCCCTTTATAGAAAACTTGGATGATTTAGAAAAGCCGGACTGGTCCGGGGTTGATTTTAAAGATTACTTAATGCCGATTATCGGCCGGCCTTTTAATTTGATTGTTTTCTCTCGGGGCTGTCCGTATAACTGCCGGTTTTGCAGCGCCGCGGCTTATTACGGCAAAAAGATTCGTCAGAGAAGTCCGGAAAAAATCATTGACGAGATAGAAGAGAATATGGATAGGGGTATTTACGATTTTTTATTCTGGACCGAATCAGCCACGGTTGACAGAAAATATTTATTTTCCGTGCTTGATAAAATCATTGAAGAGGGTTTAAATAAAAAAATCAGGTGGGTTTCAAACAGCCGGGTTGATTTTGTTGATTTGGAAATTTTTCAAAAAATGAGAAAGAGCGGCTGTTGGCAGATTATTTTTGGAATTGAATTTGGAAGCGACCAGATTTTAAAATTAGCCAATAAAGGTGGAGAGGCCACGGTTGCTCAAGCCCAAACAGCGGCCAATCTTGCTTCCGAGGCCGGTTTGGCAGTTGACGGGCATTTTATCCTTGGTTTTCCGGGTGAAAATAAAGAAACAATGAAAGAAACCATTGATTTGGCTCTTAAACTTCCCTTAACTTTCGCTCATTTTTATATGGCTACCCCGTTTCCCGGCTCTTTGCTTTTTATAGAAGCCAGAGAGAGGTATTGGCTAAGAGAAGAAGATTTTTCCCGAGTCAGCCAGAATGAATATAGTTTGAAGACCGGGGAGTTGAGCGAAGAATTAGTTTCAAAGATGGTCGCTTCGGCCTATGGAAAATTTTATAAAAGACCGATAATTTTCTGGCGGATTTTAAAACTGGCCAAAACCCCGAGACAATTTTTAAATCTGATAAAAATCGGGACAAAATTTATTTTTGATTTATATAAAAAATGATGGAAAAAATTAAAACTTGGTTAAAAAACAACAGAAAAATTATAATTATTTTTCTTATCGCTTTTATTCCGCGCTTAATTTTTATGCTGGCTTCGTATTTTATTCAGGGCGATTATAGTTTTAGGGAAGGCCAGGACGGCTATTTAGACGCGGGTCTGAATTTACTGCTCCACGGCGTTTTTACCGGCGAGTCTAATTTTCCCCTGACGCCTCATTCTTTTCCGGCGCCGGGCTACCCGGTTTTATTGGCTGTTTCCTGGCTGATTATTCCTAAGTATGTCTTTGTTGTTTTTTGGCAGAATATAATGTTTTCCATATTTATTGTTTATATTTATAAATTCAGCCGATTATTTTTTAATGATTTTATTTCTTTTGCCGCCGCTATTTTTACGGCGCTTGAACCATTTAGTATTCTTTGGCCCAATGTAGTAATGTCAGAGACGCCGTTTTTGCTGTTTTTTATGCTCTCTTTATATTTTTTAGCTTTATTCTGGAAAGAAGAAAAATGGAAATTCATTATCTACTCCGCGGTTTTATTGGGTTTAGCCGCTTTAATAAGACCCATTGTTACATATTTTTATCCGGTTATTTTTATAAGTTCGGTCATTATGAGTTGGCCAAAAATTACCCAGCCAAAATTGGTTAAATTTTTACTCGTTTATTTAATCGTTTTTTTAGCCGTTATTTCGTCCTGGAGCGTTAGAAACAAAATTCAGTTTAACGATTATGCGATTTCCACTCTTCCTAATTATTTGTATTTTTTAACCGCGGCGCGCGATTTTTTGATTTTAAGCCAAGGAATGTCAGAAATAGAAGCTGACAATTATCTTCAAAATTTGGCGATTGAAAAAGCCGGCGTAGAAAATTTTAACCAGATTTTAATGAAGGATAAATACATACCGGTTTTAAAGGAAATAACCCAATCGCTCATAAAAGCCGATCTTTCGGGTTATTTTAAATGGCATTTGATTAAATCAATCCCGGTTTTAACCGATTCCGGCTGGATGGAAATCTTGGTTTTTTGGCATATTAAAGCAGATAAAGCCCAGAAAGTTAATATTTCTAATTTAATTATTCAGCGGGATTTTTCGGCTTTGGCTTCAGCTATGAAAGATAACCGGATTTTTCTGATAAGAATAATCGGCGTGGGCTTCTGGCTTTTTATTGACTTTATCGCTTTTTTAGGAATAATTTTTATGTTTTTAAGAAAGGAGCTTTTAAAAATTTCCTTAGTAATGCTTTTAATTATCGGCTATTTTGTTTTTGCTTCCAGTTGGGCCGCTTTGGCCCGTTTGCGCCTGCCATTTCAGCCGTTTCTTTTTCTTTTTTTCTTTTATGGGCTTTACTGGCTCTATAATAAATATCTCATAAAGGAGAAACAAAGTATTCTTTAGGGTTTTGTTCCGTATTAAAACAGGGCAAGACGGTCGGTCTTGTCTTTTAAAATTCTTGCCAATCAAGGGTTTTTCTGCTAAGATTAGAGAATTAACTTTCTGGATAAAATAATATTTTTATGAATTTTTCAGTGGGTATTTGCGCCTATAATGAGGAGCGAAATATCGGCTATTTATTGGAAAATATTTTAACCCATAAGACAAAGCATTATTTAGACGAGGTTATTATTGTTTCCTCCGGCTCTATTGACAAAACGAACGAGATTGTCAATAACTGGGTTCAAAAAAATAAAAGAATTAGATTAATTATTGAGCCGGAAAGGAAAGGAAAATACTCGGCCGTAAATTTAATTTTAGCCAATAATCAGTCGGAAATTTTAGTGATGACCGACGCAGACTGCTTGTTAAGGGATAAGGCCATAGATTATCTTCTGCCTGATTTTGATAAACCGAAGGTGGGCGCGGTCTGCGGAAAAACCATTCCTTTAAATCAAAAAGACACTTTCTGGGGCTATATTGCGGATTTTCGCTTCCGGCTTTTTGACCACGCGGCTTGGGAAGGCACGAAAAAAGAAAATTTTTGCCACTTATCCGGCTATCTTTACGCTATTAAAAAAGGATTGGTTGACAAGATACCGGCCATTATTCAAGATGATTTATATATTGGGCACACAATTTTTAGTCAGGGTTATAAAATTTATTATGAGCCGCACGCTGTTGTTAATATTATGCACCCGACCAGTTTCAAATACTTGATTAGACAGCGCCGGCGCATCCGTTTGGGGCATTTGGAGCTTCAGAAATTAACCGGCCACCATGTCTCAACCACGAATCCTTTACTTGTCATTCCGGCCGTTCTAAGACATATGGATTATACGCCGCTTAAAATAATTTATACTTTAATTGTCGCTTTTTGCGAGCAGTACGCCGTTTTTTTGGCCAAAAGAGATTTAAAAAGAGGAAAAATAAAATTAGACTGGGATTACATAGAAGGAAGCAAAAAATTAAAAAATGATTAATTTAATACCCAAGATTTTTTTTTACAATCTTTTTTATTATTTCGGCTGGCCAAAAATAGGGCCTTTTAATATCACTTTAGGTTTAACTTATAACTGCAACTCCCGCTGTCAAACCTGTAACATTTGGAGAAAAACACCGGTTAGGGAGCTCAACTTGGACGAACACAAAAAAATTTTTAAAAGCATCGGCCGCTTCCCTTATGAAATAATTTTAACCGGCGGCGAACCGTTTTTAAAAAAAGAAATCGTTTCAATCTGCGGACTTATAGACAAATACCTCAAGCCAAAAGCGATTATTATTCCGACCAACGGTTTATTGTCAGAAATTATCCCCAAAAGAGTGGAAGAAATTTTAAAATCTCTCCCAAAAACAGATATTGTTGTTAATTTGTCCTTGGACGGCTTTGGGCCTTTGCACGACAAAATCAGGGGGATTCCGGGTAATTTTGATAAAGCCCTAAAGACTTATAACGCTCTAAGGTCTTTAAAAGCCGGGAATAAAAATTTGGATTTTAAAATCCATACGGTAATTTCTAAATTTAATGTTAAAGAAATCCCTCAAATTTATCGCTACATAAGAGATGAGTTGGGTTCGCCGCCGTTTATCACCGAAATCGCCGAAGAAAGAGTGGAGCTTAACACTCTCGGTTCCATGATAAGTCCCTTAACAGCCGATTACATCAGAGTCGTAGATTTTCTGATTTCGGAAATCAAAAAAGAAAAATTTTCCGGCTTGGACAGAGTTATTCAGGCCTTTAGAATAGAATATTATAATTTAGTTAAAAAAATTCTGTTAAATAAAAAAAGAGCCCTGCCTTGTTTTGCGGCGATAACTTCAGTCCAGATTACGCCGGACGGCTATGTTTGGGCCTGCTGTATTAAAGGCGAATCAATGGGGGATCTAAGGCGGGCCAATTACGATTTTAATAAGATTTGGCAAAGTCAAAGAGCAAAAAGTATAAGAAAGGCGATTAAGGAGAGAAAATGTTTTTGTCCTTTAGCTAACGCTTCTTATACCAACATGCTTTGCCATCTGCCAACTTTATTAAAAGTGGGTTTAAGGTTGTTAACTAATCTATGAAAATATTAGTCACCGGCGCCAGCGGTTTTATCGGCTCTCATTTAGTCAGGGTTTTAATCGCGGCCGGTCACGAGGTTAGAGTTTTAGTCAGGGAGTTCAGCCGATTGGACAGATTAAAAGATTTAAAGGACAGCAGTTTAGAAATAACAGAAGGAAGTTTGGAAGATAAAGATTCCTTAATCAAAGCTGTTTCCGGGATTAAAGTAATTTTTCATTTGGCCGGCCAATTGGGCAAATTCGGCTTGTCAAACGAGGTTTATTACAGGACTCATGTTTTAAGCACAAAAAATCTTTTGGAAGTCTCTTTGGGCATTCCCGATTTCAAGCAATTTATTTTTACAAGCACCATTGGCGTTTTCGGCCCTTTTAGGGGAGAATTTTTTACCGAAAGCTATACTCATAGTCCGACTAACATTTACGAAAAAACCAAATCCGAGGCCGAAAAATTAGTGCTTGAATTTATTAAAAATGGCTTTCCGGCCACCATTATAAGGCCGGGGCTTGTCTATGGGCCCGGTGATCTCCATGTCTTGGATATTTTTAAGGCAGTTCAGAATAAAAAATTCTTTTTAATCGGCCGGGGCGAAAATATTATTCATCCGGTTTACATTGACGATTTAATTTCTGGTTTTTTATCAGTTTTAAACAATTCTCGCGCTATTGGCCAGAGTTATAATATTTGTGGGAAAGAAACGATAAAGTTGAAAGATTTTTTAGAAATTATCGCCAAAGGTCTCAATGTAAAATTGCCAAAATTAAAAATTCCGGTTTGGTTCGCTTTTTTAGTTTTATACCCGCTTGTTTTTTTGTCTAAAATTTTTCGCTTTGACCCGATTCTTACCAAAAGCCGTTTAAGATTTTTTATTGACAGCCGCGCTTCTTCTATCGTCAAAGCCCAAAAAGAACTTGCTTATCAGCCGAAGTTTGCTTTTAACGAGGGCGTTAGGTTGACGATTGAGGCGCAAAGAAGAAAAGGGTTTTTAAAATGAGCGGAGTTAAAATTGTTAAAATAAAAGACTATAAAGAAAATGTCCGCGAAATTTTTTCAGCTCTAAATTTTAAAATCGTTTCCGGCGAGAAGATTTTGATTAAACCCAATTTAGTGTTGCCGCGCGAAGCCGCGACCGGCGCCACAACCGATTTGGATTTAATATCCGCTTTAATTGAAATCATTAAAGAAAACAAAGCTATTCCGATTTTGGCCGAGGGAGTCGGTTATGAATTTGACTCGCGGGTTTTCTCCATTTTAGGCATTGATAAACTCGTTAGAAAACACGATATTCAGTTTATAGACTTGCGTCGCTCAAAAACTTTTTTCAAAAAAACGCCAAGCCCGATTTTTAAAAAAATAGAATTGCCAGAGATTTTAAAAGAGGTTCATAAAATCATCAATGTTCCCAAATTAAAAACCCATATGCTGACCGGCTTTTCCTGCGGGCTCAAGAATTTAATAGGTCTTCTACCTTTAAAGGAAAGAAGGAAAATGCATCTTTTCGGATTAGCCAGAAGCATTGTTGAATTAAATTTAATCATCCCGACTCACTTGACCATTGTGGACGCTTCGGTGATCATGCACGGCAAGGGTCCGGCCTTTGGCGACAGAATTAAACTGGGCTATTTATTAGCCGGCCTTAATGTTTTTGCCGTTGATTTTTCTGCCGCTCAATTTTTAAATATCAATCCCTTAGAAATCGGTCATTTAAAAATAGCCAAAAAGCGAGGTCTTATTCCGGAAGACCAAAAAAGACAGACAAAAACCGAAGATCTTTCAGTTGTTCTGCCTAAAAACAGATTTTATAATTTACTTTATTGGCTGGTTTATTTTTTTGATTATCTTCAGGAAAAAATTACAAAAAAAACATCAATCGCTTGGTGGCACAGACGTTTTGGCATGAGACCGAAATTAGACATTAAAAAATGTCATTCTTTTCCCGCCTGCCGAGATTGTTTGGACATATGTCCGGTTGGGGCCATTAAGAAAGAGACCGGCCTTGATTTTAAAAAATGCGCTTATATCCGCTGTTTAAAATGTTTTGAGGTTTGTCCCTACGAGGCAATAATAATTAAGGGTATTTCAAGGCCCGGCCAAAATAATGGGTAAATATACGACCTATAATGAGCCGTGGGTTGATGAAGAGATTGAAAGGCACATCAAAATTGCGGCAGACAAAATAAAAGCTCATTTGCCGCAGGTTTTGTCAATATTTTTAGTCGGCGGTTTTGGCCGCGGCGAAGGGAGTGTAAGATTAGAAAAAGAACAAAAGAAAATTATTCCGATTAACGATTATGATTTATATCTTATTGCCGAAAAGCCGATAGAAGAAGATAGATTAAATAAGACGGCTAAAGAAATAGAGAAAGAAGCGGGCAGCCGCGGCTACTCGCTCTACGGTTATTCGGAAAAAGAATTTTATTTTGATTTAAGATTGGTTACTTTGGCTCAATTAAAAAAACTGCCGCCGCTTATAAAATATTACGAGTTTAGGCATTCTTCCATGCTTATTTTTGGCGAAGATCTAAGGAATTTAATGCCGGAATTTAATAAAAACGATTTGCCGTTTTCTGACGGTTTGAGGTTTCTTTTGAATAGGATTTGTCATATTACTGAGTGGTTTTCCGTAAACTATCTTAAAAACGAATCGGTTAAAGACTGGGAAAAAGAAACATTGATTTATGATATGTCTAAAACTTATTTGGAATGCGCCACTATTTTAACTCTTTTAAGGGGCTATTATGAGCCGACTTACCAAAAAAGATTAGAGCAGTTGGTGGTTCATGAGGGCGAATTTAAGGAGCTTTGGCAGAGATTTCCAGATCTTTTAAATAAAATAAAATATTTTACCGGCCAAAAATTACAGCCGAATTTTAAAGAAATCAAAGACATTAAAAAAATTTGGTTTGAAACTAGAGATTGCGCTATTGGAGTTTTGGAATTCGTTTTAAAAGAAAAATACGGAGCCGGGAACTGGCGCGACTTTAAAAGAATCGCCGCTAAAAATTATTTTAAACCATATCTGAGCGTATTTCTTTTTAATCGTTTCGGGACCTTAGAGTTTTTATCACTTTTGGCCAATCTTTTGCTTCACAAATATTTAAATTTACTTTGGTTTTTTCGGCTGATAAAATTTAAAAAAAATATCCACTGGCCGCTCCTTTTCGGCTTTATTGACCCGGGAATTTTAATTTTTTACGCTTCGTTGTTTCTGTGTCAGGCCGTAAGAAATGACGGCGGTTTAAACAAAGAAATGATGGTTCAGGGTATAAAAATTTTAAAATCAATTTATCCGTTTAAAACTCCCCCTTATGATTTAGACGGCTACGAGAATTTACGGAAGATATTTTCTGATATCTGGCGTTTATATTATTTCCAGAAATTATTATGAAATTAGATTTAATTTTAATTGACGCTTTTGATGAGAAATATTACGAGTACTGCCCTTTTTTATCGCGGCTTAAAAAAGATAATTTTTCTTTTGATTTAACGCCGATTATCGGCTATCAAAGGCATCTGGCCAGTTTGTTTTCCGGTTCCTGGCCAAAAGATATAAATGTTTGGAATACCTTTAGGTTTTCTCCTCAAACTTCTATTTTTAAGTGGACTTTGCCTTTTTCTTTTTTTAAAATTTTTGATTATAAGTTTATTAAATATTTTATTGATTTGATTTCGTATTTGGCGGCCGGAGTAAGTGATATGATGCCGGTTCAAATTCCCATAAAGATAATGAATAAATTTGATATTGTTTTACGCGAACCAATCACCGCTTTAAATAGCTCGGTTAAGCCTAATTTTTTTAATTTGTTAAGAGAGCATCAAATTAGTTTTTCCTATTTCAAGGGTGGTCTTAAATACGCCAACAAAGACAGCAATAAAAAATTTTTAGCTAACTTGATTCACTTAATCTCAAGGTCCGACAAACGGACGATCAAGAACGCCCTAAAAGATAACTCTGATTTTAAGTTTATTTATCTTATGGAACTTGACGGCCTGACTCACGGATCCGGCGTTGATTCTTTGGAAACAAAAAATAAACTTAAAGAAATAGACCGGCTTTTGGAGGGATATTTTAAAAAGAGCAATCGTCCTTTTGTAATTATTTCCGACCACGGCGTGGTTGAAGTAAAAGAAACAATAGATATTATTTCGGAGATAGATTCTTTGGGATTTGTTTTGGGCAGAGATTATTTGGTTTTTCTTGAGTCGGTTATCGCCGTCTTCTGGTTTTTTAATCAAAAAGCGGAGGAAAAAATAATCAGCGCCCTCAAAGAAATCAAAGGCGGTCATATTTTAGAAAAAAACGAAAAAAGAGAATTCGGCATTGATTTTAAGGACAGACAATTCGGCGATTTACATTTTCTTTTAGAACCCGGCAAGATAATTAAACCCGATTATTATCGGGCTAAAAATACGGCTAAAGCAATGCATGGTTATTCGCCTAATGCCTATAAAGGGATATTTTTGACTAATTTAAAAATTAATAAACAAGTAGAGACAATTAATTTTATTGACATTATTCCGACTATCGCTGATTTTTTCGGTTTGGGAAAAATCGGCCAAGGCCGGAATTTGTTGGATTAATTATGAAAAAATTAAATTTGGGCTGCGGCTATGACATTAGGCCGGGTTTTATTAACGCGGATTTTATGAAAACTCACCCCGATGTTTTAAAAGTTGATTTTTCCAAATTCCCTTATCCTTTTAGCGACAATGAATTTGACGAAATACACGCTTACGGCGTTTTGGAGCATTTAGGAGAAACAAGGGAGGAATTTAAAAATGTCATAAAAGAGCTTATAAGAATTACCAAAAATAGCGGCCAGTGGTTCATTACCGTACCTCACGACACTAATCCTTCTTTTTACGGCGAATTTCATCGGACTATGTTTCATTGGCGGAGTTTTCATTATAATTTAAGCACTCCGGAAAAGGAAATATACAAAGATTTGGAAGTCGTAAAAAGAAGGCATATTTTTATTAAATTATTGTTTTGGAATTTTTTAATTATCTCGGCGGCTAATCTCTGGCCGAAGTTTTACGAAAATACCTGTTTAAGATACTTGTTTCCCTGCCAAACGTTATATTTTGAAATAAAAGTTAAAAAAAATGACTAAAGAAGTGATTTTAATTTATCCCTCTTATGGAGATTTAGTCACTCCTGCCGAGGGCATCTTAGAGCCCTTATGTCTGACCTACTTGGCCGGTTATTTAAAAAAGCACGAGGTCCCAGTTTCTATTCTTGATTTAACGGCCGATAACATTTCTTTGGATAAATTAGCTCAAATTATCAAAGAGAAAAATCCTCGAATAATTGGTATTCATGCCAATGTGCCACTCGCGCTTAAAGCGGCTCAAGTGGCAAAAATTGCCAAAGAAATCAACGAAGAAATTAAAATAATTTTAGGCGGACATCAAGCTACTTCTTTGCCGAAAGAAACATTGGAAACTTTTTCCTGTTTTGACATTATGGTTATCGGCGAAGGCGAAGAAACTTTGCTGGAATTAGTAAAAGAGCTGGAAAAAGGAACACCGGATCTTAAAAAAATTAAAGGCATAGCTTATAGAGAGTCGGATAAAATAACTATTAATCCCAAAAGAGATTTAATAAAAGAATTGGATTCAATTCCGTTTCCAAGTCGGGAACTTATTAATTTTTCTCGCTACCGGCCGCCGACCAAGGCCTATTATTCAAAGCCGTTTGCTGCAATGATTACTTCGCGCGGCTGCCCTTTTTATTGTACATTTTGCGCTTATGCTAAGGGGGTTTGCCGTTTAAGAAGCCCGGAGAATGTAATCGGAGAAATTAAAGAATTAGTTAGAAAATATAAAGTTAAAAGCATTTTATTCTACGATGATACTCTGACTTTTGATAAGGAGCGACTGATAAAAATATGCGATTTAATCATTAAAAATAATTTTGATCTGAAATGGACTTGTTATAGTCGGGTGAACGCCGTTAGTCCAAGTTTGTTAGAAAAAATGAAAAGCGCCGGCTGTGAGCTTATTTCTTATGGGGTAGAATCCGGCTCTCAAAGAATGCTTAATATTATGAAAAAAGGCATTACTTTGGAACAAATTGAAAAAGCAATTACTATGACAAAAAAGACCGGCATAAAAACAAGCGCTTCCTATGTTTTGGGCATTCCCGGCGAGACAAAAGAATCAATAAGTCAGACCATTGCTTTTGCCAAAAAATTAAATACCACTTTCGCTCATTTTAATATGATTACTCCTTGGCCCGGCACAGAGCTCTATAACCGGCTTTTAAAAGAAAACCAGATTTCTGAAAACGAGTGGAAGAAATACGCGCAAAAATTAGGCATGCATATCCCAACCGTTGATTTAGGAGAAATGACCACCGACGAATTAAAAAAATTTCCCATTCAGGCCTATCGAAAATTTTATTTAAGACCGGAAAAAATTTGGGAATTAGCCGTTTCCGGTCTCTCTTTTTATAAAATAAAATCTTATCTTCTTGCCTTTAAAGCGCTTTTAAGGCTTAGATGATCCTAATTTATGAGTTTTAAAATTTTTTTTAAAAAAAGTCCGGTTCTCGTTGGCTTTATAATTCTTTTATTTTTGCTTAAAAAGGCGGATATTTCAAAAATTATTTTGAATTTAGAATCAGTCCGTTATCGATTTCTTTTGCCTCTTTTGATTTTTATTCCCGCCGGTATTGTTTTGAGCGCTTTTAAATGGTCGGTTCTTTTAAAAAAACAGAAAATAGAAGCGCCTTTCATTAAATTAATCAAATTTAATTTAATCGGCCAGTTTTACGGCATGATTACGCCCGGCCGCCTGGGTAATTTAATCCGCATTAATTATTTGAAAAAATATACTCAGAAATCTTACGGTCAATGCAGCGCCAGCGTTTTTCTGGACAAATTAATTGATTTTTTAATTCTTTTAATTTTATCGTTTTTAGGTATTTTATTTTTTATTCAATATCTCCCGTTAAAATTCGTTTACTTAGACATTGGGTATTTGTTTCTTTTATTAGTCGTTGTTTTTTTCGTTATTAATCAGAAATTAAATAAAAAATGGCTGAGATTCGTTTATTATAAATTGGTTCCTCATAAATACAAAGAATTCCTAAAATCAATTTATTATTCTTTTTATAGAGATTTTCCAAGCCATCCAATTATTTTTTTAGCGTCTTTATTAAGTTTATTGACTTGGATTATTTTAATTACCACGAGCTACTTTATTATTCAATCAATCAATGTTAATATTAATTGGTTTTATTTTGCGGCCGCTTTGATTATAGCCAGCGTTGTCTCTGTTTTGCCTATTAGTATAAGCGGCTGGGGCACAAGAGAAGCGGTTTTAATTGTTTTATTAAGCCCGTTTAGCGTTTCTCTTGAAGAAATTCTGGCTTTTTCCGTTTTGAATTTTTTCCTGCTTTCCGTTGTACCCGGCCTAATGGGAGCTGTTTGGAATTTTTTTAAAAAAGTTTAATTTATTTTTTAAACTCATTTATATGAGAATTTGTTTTTTAACCAATGAATTATCCTCCAAGCACGGCTGGGGGAATTATTCAACGGGGCTTCTTAATCAGCTTATGAGAAAAAGGGAAATTAATTGCCGTGTTTTAGTTTCTGAAAAAACCGAAGAAAACGCTCTGCCTCAAATAGACGTTTATAAGGTATTGCCTCCCTTATTCGGTTCGCGAGCGATAAAAATTCTTTCTTTAATCAGGAATTATGGAAAAATTCGTAAATTAATAAAAGAATCGGACATTGTGCATAGTTTGATTGAGCCCTATGGGCCGATTGTTTATCTGATCAATCGCCGTAAGCCGTTAATCATTACTCTTCACGGCACTTACGCTGTTTTTCCTTTTAAAAAACGACTTCTAAGGAAAGTGTATTCTAGGGTTTACAGAAGAGCCAGAAAAATAATCTGCGTTAGTAAATTTACTCAAAATCAATTTTTAAAACAAATTCAGGTCAATAATACTTTAGTTATTAATAACGGCATTGATTACAAGAAATTTCAGACATTTGGAATGTTTCGTAAAGCCGGAGATAATACTAAAACTATTATTAGTGTCGGGGCACTTATGTTTCGCAAGGGTTATCACATATCTATTCCGGCCGCGGCTAAAGTTAAAAAACAATATCCCGATTTAAAATATTACATAGTCGGCAACCAAAAGAATAAGGATTATTTCAAATACCTGAAAGAATTAGTGAAAAAATATCGGCTTGATGATAATGTCGTATTTTTGGAGAATATTTCCGATGAGGATTTAATTAAGCTTTATTGTCAGGCAGATCTTTTTTTACTGACGCCGATAAGCATTGAAGATACTAAATTCGAGGGATTCGGTTTGGTTTATTTGGAAGCCGGCGCTTGCGCCAAACCGGTTATCGGCACTTTTGGCTGCGGGGCCGAGGATATTATAAGACCAAATTTTAACGGTTTATTGGTGCCGCAGAACAATATTAAAGAAACGGCTAAAGCGGTGAAAAAGATTCTTGATAATAAAGATCTGAGAGAAAAATTAGGCGGGAACGGAGAAGAATTGGCAAAAAAGATGGATTGGGTTAAGGTGGCTAAGCAATATATTGACATTTATGAAAATCTTATTGATTAACCCTCCAAGAACATATTTTCAGGGGTCGAAAGGGGTGCGGCTGGGTTTGCCTTTGGGTTTAATGTATATCGCGGCTGTTTTAGAGGAAAACGGCTGCGCCGTTAAGATATTTGACAGTTTAATTTCTGAAAAAACGGAAATTATTGAAAAAGATAATTTTCTTTATCATGGCGTTTCAGAAGATTATTTTAAAGATGTTGTCAGCCGGGAGGAGCCGGCTCTTGTCGGTATCGGCGGCCCGTTCAGCGCTCAAATCCATAACGCTGTTCGGGCGGCTGATTTAGTTAAACAAATTAATCCCAATATTTTTGTCGTTATTGGCGGTCCTCACGCCTCGGTAAAAGGAGCAGATTTTTTAAAAGAGAATAAAAACATTGACGCGGCGGTGGTAGGCGAAGGAGAATTAGCGATGCTTGAATTGGCTAAAGCGATTAAAGACAAAAGGTCTTTAAAAGCAATAAGTAATGTAGTTTATCGTTTTTCAGATAATC
This sequence comes from Candidatus Portnoybacteria bacterium RIFCSPLOWO2_01_FULL_43_11, assembly GCA_001819605.1. Lineage (GTDB taxonomy): Bacteria > Patescibacteriota > Minisyncoccia > Portnoybacterales > UBA2143 > WO2-40-15. The sequence continues at coordinate 20,754 of MHNE01000017.1, read as the reverse complement.
AAGAAAGGGAGGAAAAGATTTTTACCAATCCTTGGACAGTTATTAAAAAAATAGACGAACTGCCCTTGCCGGCTTATCATCTGATGGATATGGAGCGATATTTTTTTTTGTCTTACGACTTATCAGCCCGGCCGACCAAATATAATCGTTCTATTTCAATGATTACGAGCCGCGGCTGTCCTTATAACTGCGTTTTTTGCTCAATTCATCTTCATATGGGGAGAATCTGGCGTTTTCATTCTGTTGAATATGTGGTAAACCATATTGAAAGAGTTATTAGCGATTATAAAGTTAAACACATTTCTTTTGAAGACGATAATTTTACATTTAATCCGAGACGTTGCGAACGGATTTTAGATGAAGTTTTGACTAAAAAGATAAAATTCAGCTGGGATACGCCTAACGGCGTTCGAGTAGATACTTTAAACGAGAAACTTTTAAAGAAAATGAAAAAAAGCGGCTGTCAGGAACTAATAATCGGGACAGAATCGGGCAGTCAGGAAGTTTTAGATAAAATTATTAACAAGAATTTGCGGTTGGAAAATGTTTTTAAAATAGCCCAATTATGCAGAAAAATCAAGATAAAACTCCGTTCTTTTTTTGTCATCGGTTTTCCCGGCGAGACCAAAAAAGATATTCAAAAGACTATTGATTTCGCTTTTGCTTTATACAAGGAATATCGGGTCAGACCAAATTTAATGATTGCCACTCCTTTGTTCGGCACAAGACTGTATGAGATTTCTCAAAAAGAAAATTTTTTAGTTAAAAATATAACTTCCAAAGATTTGGCTTTAGCTACCCAGGCCAGGGGTTTTGGTCTTATTGAGACTTCTGATTTTACGCCGGAAGACTTAAAAAAATTTGCCCGCGAGTTGGAAGCTAAAATAAGCAGGCTGGATTTAATAAGAAAATTATCAAATCCGAAAGAATATTTTAAAATTTTAAAACTTATTTTTAAAAAACCCGATAGGGTTATCCATTATTTAAAAAGAATATTAAATTGATTGTATTATGAAAAAAATTGTTTTAGTTTATCCAAAGCTTGGTTTGTCTTTTACCGGCCGGCCGCCCCTGCCGATATTATGTTTGGCCGCTTATTTAGAAAGAGCCGGCCTCGAGGTGTCCGTTTTTGACCTTAACCAGGAAGCAAACTGGCCGGAGAAATTGCTTAAAGCCGCGGGGGAAGCCTTATGCGTGGGCGTTTCCGCCATTACCGGCAACCAGATAAAAAACGGACTTGAGATAACCAAGTTAATTAAGAAAGATTTCCTTCATTTGCCGGTTATTTGGGGCGGAGTCCATCCTTCTTTAGTGCCTGAAGAAACTTTAAAAGAAGACGGCGTTGATATCGTAGTCAGGGGAGAAGGTGAAGAAACTTTATTGGATTTAGCGAGAGCATTAATGGGTGAAAAAAATCTTAGCGATGTTTTGGGCATTTCTTTTAAAAAAGACGGCCGGATTGTTCACAATCCGCCGCGCGGGTTTTTAGAAATGGACAATCTGCCGAATCCGGCCTGGCATTTCATTGACATTAATAATTATTATTTTTCAAATTTAAGTTCAAAGAATGTGGCTCTTCAGACCAGCCGCGGCTGTCCTTTTCGCTGTGAATTCTGCTATAATTTTGAATTTAATAAAAATCGCTGGCGGAAAATGTCAGCCAAAAGAATTTTAGAAATGATTATTCCCCTTAAAGAAAAGCATCAAATAAACGGCGTTGTCTTCTGGGACGATAATTTTTTTGTTGATTTTAAGCGGGTAGAAGAATTTTGCCGTCTTCTTATTGACCGTAATTTAAATATTAAATGGGAGGCGGATTGCCGCATTGATTTTTTGGCCCGGATGGATAATGATTTTCTAACTCTTTTAAAATCTTCCGGTTTAAGCGCTCTTTTTTTAGGGGCCGAATCCGGCTCGCCAAAAGTTTTAAAAACAATTCAAAAAGGCATTACCGTTGAAGAGATTATTAAAAGCGCCGAATTGACGGCCAAGTTTGGTTTTAATGTTTGGTACGCTTTTATGATCGGTTTTCCCGAAGAAACCGAAGAAGATATTTCTTTAACCATTAAAATGATGAAAAAAGTCAAACAAATTAATCCTTTAGCCAATACGGCCATCAAGGTTTTTTCTCCTTTTCCCGGCACCCCGCTTTATCAAAAAGCCAAGCAAGCCGGCTTTGTTTTGCCAAAAAGTTTAATGGAGTGGGGAGATTATCGTCCGGAAGATGTAAAAACTCCCTGGACCAAACATAAATTTTCTCCTTATTTTCCGCTCTTAACCCGTTTTGCCACCGAGTACGACCGTTTTTCCGGTTTGTTTAAAAATCCCTTTTTAAAATCCCTGGCTAAAACTTTTCATCTGATGGAAAAATTCAGGTGGGATTACGAGTTTTATCATTTCCCGATAGAACTTATTTTAGTTAAAAAAATCGCCGGAAAATTGGGTTATCTTTAATTGCAAAATTTATGTTTTTTCAGATTAAACAATTCTTCATCCGTCATTATTGGGCTTTGATTTTTTCAATTTCAGCCGGTTTTTTAATGATTTTTCCTCAAGTGATTTTTATAATTCAGGCCGGGCCGGATTACGCAGGCATCAATATTTTAGCCACTGACAGCGAAGCGAATTTTTTAGCTCGTTTTCAAGAAATCGCCGAAGGCGATTTTGATTTTTTGAATGTTTTTTGGACTTTTAATCAGGATAAACCATATATCCAGCCGCCTTTGGCTGAAACTTTAATGTATAAATTCGGCCGCATCTTTTTCTCAAAAGTCAGTCAGATTTTTCTTCTGGCTAAATTCATTCTGCCGGCTCTCTTATTTTTAGTTATTTATTTTTTCGTTCTTTTATTCAATTCGGATAAAAAAATCGCCTTAGTGTCATCAGTCGGCGTGATGTTTTACTATAGTCTTGGTTCCGTCTCGGAATTCAAAAGTTTTTTGGCTAAAAATTTTATTATCCCCGAGCCGTCTATTTTTTCCCGGCCGATTGTTCCGGTTTTTGGCCTGATACTTTTATTTTCTTTTTTGTCTTTTCTCTATTTATACATAACCCAATCTAAAAAAAGATATCTTTGGCCGGCCGGCATTTGTTTTGGTCTTTCTTTTTATATTTATTTTTTTACCTGGACTTTTTTAGTTGTTTTTATTTTTGTTTCAGCTCTTTGGTTTTTAATTAAAAGAGATTGGCTTAATCTTAAAAAAATTTTCTGGATTATATTTTTAAGCGCTTTAATTGCTCTACCTTATTGGTTTAATCTTTATAAACTGCTCAATAATCCAATATTTGATTCTTCAGCCAGCCAAACCGGTTTTATTATTTCTAATTCTCCCATTATCGGCAAGTATTTAATAATCGTCCTGATTTTATATTTTTTAAATCTTTATACCAAAAGAATCAGAGGAGAAAATCTTTGGTTTTGGTCTATCCTGATTATCTCTTTTTTTACTGTTTTAAATCAGCAGATAATCACCGGCCGGATTCTTCAGCCGGCTCATTATCATTGGTATATCATAAAGCCGACAGTTATTATTTTATTGGTCTGGTTTGTTTTCGGTTTGATTCAGGATAAACACCCAAAATATTTTTGGTTATCAACAAGCGTTTTTGCAGTCATCGGTTTTTATTTAATCACCGGCCAGCAGATTTTTGTTTTTTTAAAAAATGAAGGTGAAGTGAACGCTTATGCCAAACAATACGGTTCTGTCTTTAATTGGCTTAATCAAAATATGGAAAAAGAACAGTCAATTTTTACCGGAATCAGCTACACCGGTCAGCGCGGCTATGTAAATCTTTATACCCACCTTGATGAATATTTGATAAAAAACAGATATCATTGGATTCATTACGAAGCCATTAGCGGGGAAAATAGATTATATGTTTTATTCTTGGAATACCGGTTAAATAAAATTACTCCGGAAATGGCCGAAAAGCTCTTTTTTAGAGATTTAAGAGATGAGATTTTTTTCCGTTTGCTCGGCTATGAATATAGATTATCCTATACCGATAAAGACCAGGAAGCGTCTGACGATATGGTTAGAAAAATATTAAATGAATATACAGAATTTTATCAAATATCCTTAGAGTCAGCTTTTAAAAAATATCCGGTTGATTATATCCTTTGGGACGGGCAATTAAATCCCGAATGGAGCTTAGACGAATATAATTTTCTTGAACGGATCTATGAAGTTAAGAATATAAAAATTTATAAATTTATATGAACAAAAAAATTGTTTTAATCGCTTTATACGACAAATTAGCCCTAGGAGTTCGTTCTATATTTTCGGTTCTTAAAAAAGAAGGCCTTGATGTTTCTTTAATTTTTTTTAAAGAATTAGTCAATAATAACAATAAACCACCCAGTAAAATAGAAAAGAGAAAATTAATTGAGCTCTTAAAAAAGCTTAAACCAGATATTATCGGTTTTAGTCTGCGTTCTGGTTTTTTTAAGACAGCGGTTGATTTAACCAATGAAGTAAAAAAAGAAATCGACTCTTTAATAGTTTGGGGCGGGATACATCCGACTATTTGTCCGGAAGAATGTTTGAAATACGTTGATATAATTTGCCGGGGCGAAGGCGAGTATCCAATGCTTGAATTAACTCAAATCAAAAATAATTTTTCTTGGTCAAAACCGGGCATAGAGAATCTTTGGACAAAAGATCAGCAAAATAAGATAAGGCCGCTTATTGATTTAAATAAATTACCTTTGCCTATCTATGACAAAAATAATGAATACATGATAGACAACAATACGATCTATCGTGGAACGCCTATTTTAGAGCAAGTTAAATATGTGGCCATGGCTACAAGGGGATGTCCTTTTAATTGCAGTTATTGCGGAAATAACTCGCTAAAGAAGCTGTATCCTCACGAAAAATTTGTCAGATGGCGAAGCGTTGATTCTCTTATTGAGGAGCTTTTAGAGGTTAAAAAAAACTTTAGAAATTTAAACGGCGTTTTTTTTGTTGATGAAATGTTTGTTTCAGACATTAAATGGCTTAAAGAATTTACGAAAAAATATAAAAAAGAAATCAATCTGCCCTTTGAAGTTGATTTGTACCCCAATTTAGTTACCGAAGAGATGATAGTTCTTTTAAAATCAGCTGGCTTAAGAAAGGTGGTCACCGGCATTCAATCTGGTTCCAAAGAAATTCTTCGCGATGTTTATAAGAGGCATACTTTTAGGGAATCAATTCTTAGTCTTCATAAAATTCTTTTAAAGCATAAAATAAAGGTTGATTATGATGTTATTATGGATACGCCGTTTGGAGGCGAAAAAGAAACTTTAGATCTTTTATTAGAACTTAAAAAACCGTTCGCTCTCCATCTTTATTCGCTGACTCATTTTCCAAAGACCGACTTGACGGAATTATTATTGTCAAGGGGCGCTATTGGCCGAAATGATATTGAAGATTTTAAGGCCAAAGCCTTAGATAGTTATTTTATAAAATTTAGTCATAATAGCTGGAATAGTTTGATCTCTCTTACTTCCAATCGGTTTATTCCGAAAAGGTTTGTCCGTTTTTTAAGCTGTGATTATTTTATAGCCCGGCCAAGGTTATTAGCAATACCGGCCAATGTTTCTCGTTTTATGAGACTTGTTTACGCCGGCACAGCTATGTTTTTTAGGGGGGAGCTGAATTTTTTAATTGTCAAAAAACGTCTTAAAAATTTATTTTCCGCTAATTATCATTAAATATGATTTTATTTAAGACAATTAAAAATCTTAGCCAAAAAAGATTTATCCGCGATGTTTCTATTCTTCAGTTTGGTTCGTTTTTTTCTTTAGGTATTTCCGCTCTGACTTCAATTATTTTCGCCCGCCTTTTGGGTTCGGACAATTACGGCCTTTACGCCTTAATTTTCTCTTTTGTCAGCTTAACGGAAATTTTTATGGACTTAGGCGCCGATTACACGGCTTTAACCTTATTGCCGGCCGCTTATGCGAGAAAAGATAGAGTTGAAATAAAAAATATTTTGAGTTATTTTTTCTATATCAGTTTATTTATTTCTTTGACTATTGGCGTACTAATCCTTTTAATTTCCCCGCTTTTAACAGATTGGCTTTATCATCAGGAAGGAATCGGCCGTTTGGCCCGTTATGTTATTTTAGCCGTGATGGTCAGAACGCTTTTTTTTATTCTTACTTTAACGCTTCAGTCAATTAGAAAAATTAAAAGTTTGACGGTTATTGAAAATTTAAACAAATTTACTTATTTGCTTTTTCCTGTATCTCTTGTCTTGTTGGGTTACGGTCTTTTCGGGATTGTTTTTGGCCACTTTATTTCCGCTTTAATATTTTCTATTGTTTCTTTATTTCTTTTTCATTATCTAACTAAAAATAATGAACTTCTTCCTTCAATGATTGAAATCATAAAAAATTTTAAAAAAATCAATTTTAAGAAATATCTTCAGTTCGGTTTTTTAGTTTCTTTAAATAAAAATTTAGATAAATTATACGCGGGACTGCCTCTGATTTTTTTGGGTATGTTTACCTCGGCTGTTTCTCAAATTGCGTATTTTAAAATAGCGACCGGTTATTTGTCCCTGCCAATTGTTTTTTTAACGGCTATTTCAAGAGTTTTAATGGTTCAGCTTTCTCAGTCGCTGGCTTATGGCGGAAAAATATTTAAGGAGAATTTTAAAAAAGCCGCTTGGGGCTCCGGTTTGCTTTTTATTTTTCTCCTAATTCCCTTTATAATTTTTGCTTCTTTTTTAATCAGCTTATTATACGGCGAGGAATATTTGCCGGCCATAAAATTAGTTTATATTTTATCTTTAGGTTTTCTTATGTCCGGATTCTCCGTCGGCTACAGCGCTTTTTTCAGAATTTTAGATAAAATGAAGGTGCTCCTCTTTTTAAATCTGGCCGTAATTTTAAGCGGTGTTTTGCTTTTTTTTATTTTTTTAAATTTTATTTCTCCGTTAGAATCAGCCGTAATGCTTTTTATTTACTTCGGTTCCGGAGAAAAAATAATCAGGAGCTTATTCATTGTAAGGCATTTAAAAAGAATCAAAGATTAAAATTAAGAGACCTGCTCAATAAATCAAGATAAAAATATGGTTGGACAAATTCTTAAAAAAATCTGGCGGGGCTGGAAAAAATTCGCCAATCTAATCGGCAGATTTAATACCCATATTATTTTAAGCATTTTTTATTTTTTAATTATCGGATTTGTTTTTTCAATAAAAAAAATAATTAGTTTTTTTTCTTCAAAGCCGTTTCAAGACTCTTACTGGGTTTTAAGAGAAAAAAAGAAAGATGAATCTAATTTTGAGCGGCAATTTTAAAAAATAATATAGATTTATGAATATTTTGGGTCTATCTTTTTTTTATCACGACTCGGCGGCCTGTCTTTTAAAAGATGGAGAGATTACGGCGGCCGTGGAAGAAGAGCGGTTCAGCCGTCAAAAACACGACAGTCGTTTTCCAAAAGAAGCGGTAAAATATTGTTTAAAAACTGCCGGTTTAAACATTCAAGATGTTGATTACATTGGTTTCTACGAAAAGCCGTTTTTAAAATTTGAAAGAATTTTAGAGGGCTATGTGGATACTTTTCCCAGAAGTTATAGAGCCTTTGTTTCCGCGATGAAAATTTGGCTTAAAGAAAAAATTTGGATTAAGGATCTGATTAAAAAAGAATTGAATTATCGGGGAAAAATTTATTTTATTGAGCATCATTTGTCGCACGCGGCCGGTTCTTTTTTGATTTCTCCTTTCAAGGAAGCGGCCATTTTAACCGTTGACGCAGTGGGCGAACGGGCCGCCGCAACCTGCGGAGTCGGCCGGAATAATAAGATAGAAATTCTAAAAGAAATTAATTGGCCGGATTCTTTGGGTATGCTTTACAGCGCTTTTACTTATTATCTTGGTTTTAAGGTCAACAGCGCCGAATATAAAGTAATGGGCGCGGCTCCCTACGGTCGGCCGATTTATGCGGATTTAATTAAAGAAGAATTGATAGACATAAAAGAAGACGGCAGTTTTAAAATGAATATGGATTATTTTGAGTATCATTACGGCCTAAAGATGGTTAACAAGAAATTTGAAAATATTTTTGGCGGACCGAGACGAGAGCCGGAAAGAAAGATAGAACAAAGACATTGGGATATCGCGGCCAGCATCCAGGCAATAACTAACGAGATAATGGTAAAAATGGCGAATCATCTGTACGAGGAAACAAAACTTAAAAATATCTGTTTAGCCGGAGGCGTGGCCTTAAATTGCGTCAGTAACAGTAAAATTTTGAAAGAAACTCCTTTTGAAAAAATGTTTATCCAGCCGGCGGCCGGCGATGCCGGCGGAGCCATGGGCGCGGCTTTGTATATTGATAATGTTATTTTAGACAACGGCCGGCGGACAAAATGGTCTCATGCTTATCTCGGCCCGGAATTTTCCAATGAGGAAATAGGCGGGTATTTAGAGAAGTTGGGGGTTAAATATCAAAAACTGGAAGAAGAAAAAATGATAAAAATTATTGCCCGGCTGATTGCGGAGCAAAAAATCATTGGTTGGTTTCAGGGGCGGATGGAGTGGGGGCCGCGGGCATTGGGAAACAGGAGTATTATTGCCGACGCCAGAAATAAAGAGAATTGGCAGAAAGTTAATTTAAAGATCAAATTTCGTGAAAGTTTTCGCCCTTTTGCCCCCACCGTTTTAGAGGAAAAAACCGAGGAGTATTTTGATTTGCCTAAGAAAATTTTGGGCGAGGGCACGCCAACGCCCTATATGCTTTTAACGGCTCAAGTAAAAAAACAGATTATTCCGGCGGTCACCCACCTTGACAATTCAGCCCGGCTTCAAACTATTTCTATAAAAGAAAATTATCTTTACTACAATTTAATAAAAGAATTCGAAAACCTAACCAATTGCCCCGTTGTCATCAATACTTCTTTTAATGTACGGGGAGAACCCATAGTTTGTACTCCCAAAGACGCTTTTTTATGCTTTATGAAAACCGACATAGACTATCTGGCCATGGGGAATTATCTTTTAGACAAAAAAGAAATGCCGACTAAAGAAATATTTTTAAAAGAAAAGGAATTTTCCTTAGATTAAAGATGAAAGAACTGTTAAAAAATTTATTAGTTTTGTTTTTAACTCTTATTTTGATGTTTTTTTTAACGGAAATGGGCCTAAGGATATTTTGGCAACGGAGCGATAACTTTTATCAAAGCGATGAAAAAATCGGCCGAATTCACATTCCCGGGAAAGTTAGTCTTTCTCGCGATAAGGAATTTTCTCATCAAATAAAGATTAATTCAGACGGCTTTATCGGCAAAGACTATGCGTCCCAAAAAGAGGAAGGAGTTTTTAGAATAGTTGTTTTGGGCGACTCAATAGTTGAAGCAATGCAAGTCCCCGTTTCTGATAATTTCTCCAGTTTGCTGGAATCGGGTTTAAATCAAAGTCAAATGAAATCCGAAGTGATTAATCTGGGAGTTAGCGGTTTTGGCACCGGCCGCGAATATCTCGCTTTAAAACACTATGGTTTAAAATATCAGCCGGATTTGGTAATTTTGGGATTTACTATTAGTAACGACATTCCTAATAATTACACGGAAGACGAAAAAGATCCTTCTTTTGTGATAGATGAGCCGGCTGGGTTTAAGAAAAGAATTAAATCATTTTTGACCGATAATTTTAAATTAGTTGCTTATTTCAGAGAAAAAAGTTACAGCTCAATCCCTTTAAGAAATTTTTTGATAAAAATTGGGTTTTTTAGTCGGTCAAAAAGGGCAGAAGAAAATCTTAAAGAAGTAGACGATATTCCGGCTGATTATTTTATTTATTCAAAAGAATACCCTGATTTTTTAAGAATCGGATTTGAAAAGACAAAATATTTTTTGAATAAAATCAAAGGGGCAACCAATGAAAAAGAAATAAAATTTTTGGCAGTTATTTTTCCGACCCAGGAACAGATTTACGAAGATATTTGGCGGGAGGTTGAAGGGACTTATCCGGCGATGAAAAACATGGATTGGGATTTGGAAAAGCCAAATCAAATGTTAAAAAATTATTTTGAAGAAAATCAAATTACTTATTTGGACTTAGCTCCTTTTTTTAAAAAGGCCTTGCCTAAACTTGACGAAAGATTGTATTATAAATATGACGGTCATTTGAATAAGATCGGTCATCAGCTGGTCGGTAAAATCTTAGAGGAACATATCCTTAAATTAAAATAATGGGCTTTATCAGTAAATTATCAATTCTAAAAGAAATCTGGGCGTTTTTAAGGGTGCGCAAAAAATGGTGGCTTTTTCCCGTTATTATCCTTTTGATTCTTTTAAGCTTTTTTATTATTTTAGCCGAATCGTCGGCTTTAGGGCCTTTTATCTATACCATATTTTAATGCCGGATAAATTTAAAAATTATTTAAATTTAATCAGTCTTTTAATAATAATTTTTTTTGCGGCTTCAATAGTTTGGTATTCGCCGGTTCTATTTAAAGGTTATTCAACGATGAATTTATGGAATACTTCTCTTTTAGCCCGCAATTTGGCCGGGGCCGGAGTTTTCGGCGTCGAAGATAACCTTAACATAGTTTTGGCTTCTTCTTTAATAAAAGAGCGCGCTCAAATATCAACCGAAGGCAACAAACTCACTCCGATTATCTTAGCGCAAATTTTTAGACTGGCCGGTCAGGTAAAATTTGAACAACTTATTTTCGTTTCCGTAACAATTTTGGCTCTCACGCTTTTAATTTTCACTTTAACGGTTTATTATCTTTTTGATTTTAAAACAGCGGCTCTTTTTGCTTTTGTCTATATTCTTTTGCCTTTTAACTGGTGGGCCGGTCCTTATAATTTCGGCATTTATGAAATCAGTCTTTTTTTCTTTTCCTTATTTTTTCTTTTCTTTTTCTTGGGAGAGAAAAACAATTTTAGATACCAGTTGATTTTTACGGTTCTTTCAGGATTTTTTTTAGCTTTAACCGGTTTAGCCAGAGAGGCGATGTTTTTAGCCGCGCCGGTTTTTTTTATTTATTTACTGTTTAAGAAAGAAAAAAAGAGATTTCTTTGTCTTTTTATTCCCTTTTTTATCATTATTCTTTTTTTCTGGCTGCCGGATTTATTTTTTGGCGGCAATTCCTATTTGGTTATTATAAAATATATTTTTCCTTTAGAAGGGCAGGTCTTGTCAAATGAAGCTAATTTTTTAAGCTGGGATTTTCTTTCTCATTTTTATCCCGATCCTTACACCTATCATTTCGCGAAAGAAGAATATTTAAGAGATTACAGTCTTAGTTCGTTGGCTGATTTGTCTTTTTTAGAGAGAATCGCCTTAAATAAAGGGGCTTTAGAGGTTGGTTTAGAGGCGCCGGGTTTTATAGAAAGAGCCAAGTGGGGATTTTCTTTATTGCCCCGCCATCTTTTTAGATTTTCAGCCATTGAAGATATTGGGGGGCCTTTGATATTTTCATTATTTGTTTTAGGTTTTTTGGCTCTAAGAAAAAAACGCAAAGACTTGTTTAATTTATTTGTTTTTTGGCTTATCCTTGTTATTTCGGTTCTTTCTTTTGTGATTTTAGCGGCGCGCAGTCATTTGATTGATTTTGGCTTGGTCATTGCCTTATTTATCGCTCTTGGCTTATTGTTTTTCGTTGATATTTTAGCTCAGTATTTTCAGATGATGAATAAAGTTAAAGCAATAACGGGCTTATTTTTGATTTTTTTAGTTTTATATAATTTAATTTTAAGCAGTCATGTTTTATGGGGTCGGATTTACGATGAACCGCATCACTTAAAAATATTGGCTTACGCTAAAGAAATTGACAGCCGGGATATTGCCGATAAGGAGGTGATTGCGGTTAATCTGGATCAGTTTAAAATAAATAAATTAAATTATCTAATTGATAAGTCAATGGTTGTTTTTACGCCGGAGACCGCAGAAAAGCTGATTGGGGAAAATAAATTACCCGAAGCTTTTGATAAATTTGAGATACGTTATGTCCTGGGCTATTCTCCGGAATTAACGGAAAAGATTTTAGAAAATACGGAGGCAATTAATATTTCAGACGATTCTTTATTGGTTTTTCCTCCAATAACTTCAAAAAATAAAAGCTGGTTAATGAATTTAATCAGGTAATTTTATGCTTAAAGAAAAATTAAAACCCGTTTTACTTTTATTCATAGTGGTTCCCTTAGCTGTGATTATCTGGTATTCGCCCGTTTTGTTTAAGGAGCATTCTACCTTAATTTCGCGCGACGCGCTTCTTTTGGCGCGTAATTACGCTCAATTCGGAGTTTTTGGCATTGAAGACGATTTAAATATCGTCGTTAGTCCTCCTTTAGTGAAAGAAAACGCCAATCCATCAATCAGCGGCAATAAATTGACCGCTCTTATTTACGGCGAGCTTTTTAAGGTTTTTGGCCTGCCTCAATACGAAAATCTGATTTTTTTCCCGGCCGTAATTTTAGGTCTATCTCTTTTGTTTTTCACTTTGACGGTTTATTTATCCTTTAATTTCAGGACCGCACTTTTATTTTCTTTTATTTATATTTTGTCCCCCTTTTTTTGGCAGTCAACTTTGTATAATTTCGGCACCTACGAGTTTGCTTTACTCTTTTTATCTTTGTTTTTTTTATTTTTCTCCTTAGGAAAGAAAAACATATTCAGATTTAAGTATTTATTTCTGATTTTAGCCGGAATTTTTCTGGCTTTGGCCGGCTTGGCCAAAGAAGCGATGTTTCTCTTGGCTCCGGTTCTCCTCCTCTTCTTATTTTTTCAAAAACAAAGAGTTTATCTCTTGGCCGTTTTTGTCCCTTTCATTGTTTTAGTTTCTCTTTTTTGGCTGCCGGGTATGCTTTTCGGAGAAAATACTTATAGTTTTTTTCTTGGGGGCAAAACCGGGGAGTTAAGAAAAGACTTTTTAGATTATGGTTTTTACAGCCATCTTTTTCCGGATCCTTACACTTATCATTTTGGCCGGGAGGAATTTTTAAAAGGATACGAGGCCGAACTTTTGTTTTCGGAGACGGATTTTTTCCAAAAGATTGAAATGGCAAAAGAGATTGATTTTTTAGGATTTAAAAAACCAGATTTATTTTCCAGGTTTAAAATTGGCGTCGCTCTTTTAATGAGGCATCTTTCTCGGTTTTTATCTATTGAGGATATAGGCGGGCCGTTTATTTTTATTTTGTTCATTTTTGGTTTTATTTATCTTTACCAGAAAAATAAATACTTATTCCGGTTTTTTGTTTTTTGGATTATTTTTGCAATTTTTACAATATCCTTTATTGTGATGGGCAGGCGTACCCATTTAATGGATTTCGGCTGGGCCATCCCTCTTTTAGTTGCTTTGGGAACAATTTTTCTGGTTCAAATTTTAACCGCGCATTTTAAGTTGGGAGAAAGAGGGAAAAAGATAATAATGTTTTTTCTTCCGTTTTTGGTTTTATACAATCTTATTTTATCCGACCATGTTTTATGGGGGAGAGAATACGACAGCGAGACGCCTCTAATGGCTTCGGTTTATGCCCGGGAAGTGAACAAATTAGAAATCAACGACAAAGAAGTTATTGCGGTTAATGTCCCGGGAACTGAATGGGCAGAATTGAATTATCTGACCAATAAATCAATGGTGGTCTTTGCGCCGGAGACTATTGAGAAGCTGATAAAAAAAGGCGAGTTAAGTATTGCTTTTGATAAATTCAGAGTATCTTATATTTTAGGGTATTCGCCGGAATTAACCAGGGAAATTTTAGAGAATTCTTCCGTAAAAAATATTACAACCGATGAGATAGATTTAAGTCAGCCAAAGGTTTCAAAAACTAAAAGCTGGCTGATGAATTTAATCAGGTGATTTTTTTATGTTATTCAGCATTATTATTCCGGCTTACAACGCCGAAAAAACAATTAAAAAATGTTTAGATTCCGTAATGAAGCAAGACTTTTCTGATTTTGAGGTGATTGTGATTAATGATTGTTCAATAGATAAGACAGAGCAGATAGTTGGACAATATAAAGTTCGTCAGGTATTATTAGAAAGAAACTCCGGCCCGGCCGCGGCCAGAAACAGAGGCATTAAAGAAGCTAAAGGCGAGATCGTTATTTTTATTGATTCTGACGTGGCTTTTAAAGGTAATTATGCCCTAAAAAGATTAGCGGAGGTTTTTAAGAAAAAACCGGAAATTGACGGCGTGATTATGATTAAAGATAAAACCCCATTAAATGATGGCTTAACCCCGCTTTTTTGGGCCTATTATAAATATTATTTGTGGAATCAGCCGGGCGAATTTCAGAGCTCTTTTACCACCGAGCGATCAGCCGTTAAAAAAAATATTTTTGAAAGAGTTGGATATTTTGACGAAAAATATAAAAAAGCCGATGTTGAGGATTTTGAATTCGGCTATCGTTTGAATAAAGCCGGCTTTAAGATCTACATTACCCGAGAAATTAAAGTCCTTCATCACTTTGAAACTTTTAAGCAATCAATTAAAAAGACTTTAAAACGAAGCTGGCAGTGGATTAGATTGTTTTTAAAAAGAAAAAAATTTGATCCGGTTTATTCAACTAAAGAGAGAGGAGTTAAAACTCTAATTGGGGCCTTAGTTTTACCTCTTTTTATTTTATCGTTTTTCGCTCCTTTAGTTTTTTATTTTCTCATTTTGATTTTCTTTATTTATGTTTTTTATAGTTTCGGCTTTTATGTTTTTCTATTTAAAGAAAAAAAAGTTTATTTAATTCCTTCTTTTGTTTTTTTGGATTTATTATTTTGTTTTTTAACCGCTTTGGGAGCCGGTCTTTCCGTTCTCGGTTATATGTTTAAAAAATAATTCATAAAAAAAATATGCTTGAATATAAAGACAAGTTTATCTTATTATTTTCTCCCCAACCGACGCCCAAAGGACGCCGAATCGCGCCGATGGGTCTTTTGGCTATCTCCAGCTACTTAGATTCAGAAGGTTATGATATAAAAATATTCCATTCTTATGACGAAGAATATTATTTGAAAGCTCTAAATCATTTAGATAAGGCGATTTGTGTTGGAATCACGGCAATGACCGGGTACCAGATAACCGACGGATTGCGGTTTGCCGATTTGGTCCGCCGGAAAAATAAAACTGTGCCGATTATCTGGGGCGGCATTCATCCGACAATCTTACCGGTACAAACCATAAAACATCCCTTGGTTGATATTATAGTTAAAGGTCAGGGCGAGATTACCTTTACCGAACTGGTTCATCGGCTGGACAAGAAAGAACCGTTTGGCGATATTTTGGGATTGACTTATAAAAAAGATGACCAAATCATCAATAACCCCGAGCGGCCGCTTGAGAAATTGGAGAAATTTCCCGCTCTACCTTATCATCTGCTTTGGAATATAGAAAAATATCTGAAAAAAACCGACTACGGAGATAAACGCACTTTGTCTTACATAACTAGTCAGGGGTGTCCTTTTAACTGCCGTTTTTGTTATGTGAGTAATTCGTCTTTTAAGAGCCGCTGGGATAGCTATTCGGCCGAGCGGGTGATTAACGAGATTGAAAATCTTGTTAAAGAATATAATATTGACGCTGTTGATTTAAGGGATTCTAATTTTTGCGTGGACGAACAACGGGTTAAAAAAATCTGTGAAGGGCTTTTAGAAAGAAACATAAAAATCGGCATTATTTGGGCCAACGCCAGAGCCGAACAAGTAAACAAATACAGTCCGGAAACTTGGCGATTAATGAAAAAAGCCGGGTTTAGGGAGCTTTTAATTGGAGCAGAATCCGGTGATCAGGATATGCTCAACCTGATTAATAAACGTTCAACCGTGGAAGATCTGGTTAAATGCGAGGCCTTGGCTAAAAAATATGATATTCAGCTGATTGAGTCTTTTATGACCGGTTTTCCGCCTTTAACCGATAACGCGGCTGATTATGAAAAATCATGGAGAAAAGAATTAAGCGCGACTGTTGATCTGGCCAGTAAAATTTATGAAACGAATCCTTTGGCGCGGGTATTTTTGTTTTTTTACACTCCTTATTACGGCACTGAATTATATAAAGAGAGCGTTCAACGAGGTTTTAAAGAGCCAAAAGATTTAGAATCGTGGGGGAGAATTGATTTATCAGAACGGGTAACGCCGTGGGTAACTGATGAGCAGTATCGTTTGGTAATGCTTTTAAGGATTTTGTTTATGTTTAAAAGAATCACCAGTAAAGAATTTCTGGCTATGAGACAATACCGGCTTAAAAATAAAATTCTAAAATATTTGGGAATTTATGCTTTAATTAACCAATGGGTGACTTTCAGATTAAAGCATAAATTTTTTATTCTGCCCTTTGAGATTTTACTTAAGCGTCAAAGCGCTTGATTTAATATATGAATAAATATCTGCGTAGTTTTAGAAATTTGTTTTCTAAAACTCCGACTTACATAATTTTATATGTCACGGCCGGCTGTAACGCCCGCTGTAAAATGTGTTTTTATTGGAAGAATATTGATAAGGTCGACAGAGCAAATGAATTGTCTTTGGGGGAAATAGAAAGAATTTCTAAATCTTTTGGATTTTTAGAGTATGCGACTTTAACCGGCGGCGAGCCGAGTATTAGAAACGACTTGCCGGCTATTGCCCGCATTTTTGATAAAAATAATCAGGTTCAATTTTTGAGTATTCCGACAAATTCTTTAATGACAGAGAAAATAAAGGAAACAGTTGAGGAAATTTTAAAAACAACCAGAAACCCGTATTTAAAATTATGTCTTTCTCTTGACGGAGTGGGTAAAGACCACGACGAAATCAGGGGGGTGCCGGGCGCTTTTGAAAAAGTAAGGGCGAATTACAAAAATTTGGCTAAGCTGAAAAAACAAGTTAAGGATTTTGAAATAATGATCAATATGACCGTTTCGGCTTTTAATTACAAAAAAGTCAAACAAGTGATGGATTTTGTTAGGAGCGAAATGCCTGAAGCGGTTTTTGATTTCTGTTGGGCCAGGGGCGACACTCGTGAGAAGGAGAGTAAAAACATCAGAGCATCGGATTATCGCGAGGTCAGGGAGTTGGTTGATAAAGAAGAAAGGAATTTCAGTTCAGGTTTTACATTTTCAGGAATAATCGCGGGCAATAAATTAGCGGCCCGCGATATAATTTATCAGGTTTTAAGAGGCAGAAAGCGATTTTATCCCTGTTCCGCCGGCAGAAAGATGATTATTATTTCCGAAACCGGTTTGGTGAAGCCGTGCGAGATGCTGAATTTTGAATTCGGAAGTCTAAGGGATTTTGATTATGATATTAAAAAAATCTTGTCTCAAGACAAGACCAAAGAAATTTTTAAGTTTATCAAAGATAAAAATTGCGTCTGCACTTTTGAGAACGCGATTCAGAACAGTATTGTTAATAATTTTTCAATGTGGCCACTATTGGCAAAAAAAATAATTTCAAGATCTAAACCTCAACGGTTTTTTAAGCCAGCAAATGAATCCGATGGAGGCGGTGATTAAAAGCATCAATAAATACAGAGTTGAAAAACTTATGGTTTGTTCCGGGCTGACGCCAAAAAAAGAGAAAAAGAAAAGAAGAGAGGCGTCTCTTGTGCCAAGACCGAAAATTGAAATCGGGATAAGCGTGGCTAAAGTGGCTAAAGTGATTGACATAGCTAAAAATATAAAAGGAATATTGTCCAAGCCGATGCTTTTCGCCAATAAGAACACACTTAGATAGTAGATAAACCAGTTAAAAATGGTAACCAGCGAAAGAATAAAGTAATTTTTAAATTTATAAATTGCGATACTAATAACAAAATCATGGTAATTCAGATGCCATGATTTTTGATATTTAACCGGGATTATTGAAAGAATAATTTTTTGGAAGGCGATTTTTAAAAATTTCTTCCTTTGAAAGATAAAAATAAACAATAAAACAGAAAGCCCGACGATGGTTATGGTTATGATGTATTTTAGGAAAAATTGGGCAAAAAAATACATACTTACATAACCGACCAAGAGGAGAAATAATATGTCAGAGGCGCGGTCTAAAAGAACGCTTACGAGCGATTTGCCCACTGAATGGCCGTCTTTTTTTAAGTAGAATATTTTAATCAGGTCCCCAAGATGGCCTGGCGTAATAGCGGAGAAAAAAAAGCCGGCGTTATAAATCAAAAAAGAATCTTTAAGCCGATAATTGATATTTTGGACTTTTTTAAGATAGTTCCATCTGGCCGGTTGAACCAGAGACATTGAAAAGACAAGGAGAATTACCAAGCCGACTAAATACAGATTGGTTTTTGAAAGCGTTTCTAAAACTTTTGAAACGTCAATTTTATAAAAAACAATATAAAAGAAAATTAGAAAACCAATAATGATATACCAGCGGCTGAATATTTTACCGAGAAATTTCATAAGAAATTATTTAAATAATAAAGCAAACCCGATTCTTGCTTGGCTGATAAGATGCTTGAAGCTTTTAACTTCCAAGATTTTTTTAAATATAAATTTTAATCGGAAATAGAATTTTCTGTCCGCTTTTTTCACATATTGGTCAACCAATTTTTCCGGCAATAATTCGCTTGACAGAGAAGGGGCGCCGTTGGTTTCCCGACCCAAAAGGAATCGCGGCCAATAGTCTTTGTCAATTTGGCCGGTTGAGACTCCGTATTCAAAAAGTTCACTCCCGGGAATCAGGATGGTTTTACTGAAAATAGCAAAGCTCGGCTCAATTTTTAAAGCTAAATTAATTGTTCTTTCTATGGTTTGAGGCGTTTCTTCGGGCGCGCCAATCATGAAGTATCCATAAATTTCCAGACCGATTTTTTTACAAATTTGGGCGCACTTTAAGGATTGTTCAACGGTGATTCCTTTTTTTAAAACGTTAAGAATTCGGTTATCACCGGATTCAAAACCAAATCTAATCCGGTAGCAGCCGGCGCTCTTCATAGCCCTTAAAATTGGTTCGTCCACCATATCAACTCTTTCCCGGCATTCCCAGATAATGTTTAATTTTTTAAGCCGCTCGCAGACCTCGTAGGCCCATTCTTTATCAATAATAAAATTATCGTCAAAAAACATAAATTCCCTGATGCCGTATTGGTCAATCACTTCTTTAATTTCTTGTTCAATATTTTCGGGCGACCTCATGCGCCAGGTCCGGCCCATTCTATTTTTTCTGTCGCAAAAAACGCAGTTGAAAGGACAGCCGCGGGTGGCAATAATCGTGGCAAAGCGTTTCTCGCGGGAAAAAACATCAAAATATTTTTTAATGGGCAAAAGATGTCTGGCCGGAAAAGGAATTGCGTTTAAATCTTTTATCAAGGGCCGGGGCGGATTAATGATAATCTGTCCGTCTTTTTTAAAAACCAGTCCTAAAATTTTTTCAAATTCTAAGTTGTTTTTTCCTTCCAGTTTTTCAATTAATTCAATTATCGTTTCTTCCCCTTCGCCTAAAATGCCAAAATCAAAATCCCCGAATTCAAGAGTTGGCTCGGGCAAGCAAGTTGCGTTTGGCCCGCCGATAAGGGCTATGATATTTCTGTCAATTTCTTTGATTTTTTTCGCCAGTCGTTTTGCCTGTCCGTATGACCAGGTCATCGCGTAAAAACCGACTATTTGCGGCTTAAAATCGCGGCAGGTATTTTCAATTTTAATTTCCGCTTCGCTTCCTTCAATATCGTAATCAATCATTTTTACCTGATGATTGTTTTTTAGAAGAACCGCGGCGATATAAGCCAATCCCAAGGGGGGATAAACGCCTCGTCCTTTTTCCACATCTTCTTTGTATTGGCCGGTGGTGGCTTGATGAAGACTTGGGTTGATAAGCAGTATTCTCATAAAAGTTTAAGAATTAAATTTTACCCTTAAGCCGTCTTTGAATATGGCCCAGGCGCCCCTCACGGAATTATACATTTCGTTTCTGCTTAGTTTTTTTAATCTTTTAAAAATATAAGAAGGTCTGAAATAAAAAGAGCGGTAGGCTTTATTGAGATAAGTTTTTAATTCTTGAGTCGGTAAACTTGTGGCGTTCATTATGCAGTCTTCGTATTTTACCGCTTCCATGCTTTTATCTAAAATCCAGCCGTTTTTAATGGCCTCGTCCCTTAATTCAGTGCCCGGAAATGGAGTGGTAAAACCAAAATAAGCGTAATCCAGCTTTAATTCTTTGGCAAAATCAATTGTTTTTTTAATTGTTTTTCTCGTATCGCCCGGATTTCCGATCATAAAATTGCCGATAACCTGAAGGCCGGCTTCGCGGGTCATTTTCATTGTTTCTCTAATTTGCGGAAGAGTAATTTGTTTTTTGATATTGTCCAAGATTTTTTGGTCGCCCGATTCAATGCCGTAGGTGATGGAATAACAGCCGGCTCGCTTCATTTTAGCTAAAAGAGAAGGAGTGACATGATTAACTCGGCCGTTGCAGTTCCAAGTCAGATCATAATTTCTTTCTATAAGGAGATCGCAGAACTCTTCAACATTTCTGGGGTCAAGAGTAAACTCGCTGTCTTTAAAACCGATTTCTTTGATGCCCAGCTGATTGACCAAATAATCAACCTCTTTGATGCTTCTTTGAGGCGTCTGGACCCGGTATCTTCGGCCGAACATTTTGGTTACCCCGCAGAAAGTGCAGAGAAACGGACAGCCCCTTGACCTTGTCATAATCATAAACGGCGTTCTTGAAGTATAAGGCCCCCAGTATTTTTTAATGTTAAAAAGTTCATAGGAGGGGATAGGCAAAATATTAATATCCGGAATTAAATCCCGAAAAGAAGTAAGAATAACCTGATTTTCTTTTTTAAATCCCAAGCCGGGAATTTTAGAAAAATCATCTCTTT
>MHNE01000016.1 GCA_001819605.1 Candidatus Portnoybacteria bacterium RIFCSPLOWO2_01_FULL_43_11 | reverse complement strand
TAAGTCTATGCCAGTGGGCCGGTCAAAGCCAAAATCTTTTACATATCGGCGGAAAATTTCATGATTGATTTTTTGCTGGACAAAAACAGCGCCGGTATTTATGGAATTTTCCAAAACATTAGTCATGGTTGATCGGCCGTAACTTCTGTTATTGGCGTTTCTGATAACGCTGTTTTTAATCTGAACATATCCCAAATCTTCGTAAGCGGTTTCAGGCGTAATTTGATGTTCATTTAGGCCGATAGCCATGGTAATCGGTTTAAAGACCGAGCCCGGTTCATAGATTTTTTGAATTGAGGGATTTAAAAAAATATCAATATCTTCTATATCAGAGTATTCATTCGGATTGAAATTCGGCAGATTAACCATGGCTCGAAGGGCCCCGCTTTTTGGCTCCATCACAATAATCGTTCCTGTGTCAGCCGACCATTTCTTCATTACTTCTTCCAGTTCTTTTTCAGCTTTAAACTGGATATTTCGGTCAATGGTTAAAATCAGCTTGGCTCCGTCTTGAGCCGGCTGAATTTCCTGGGCCGCGGTCGGAACCCAATAGCCGAAAGTGTCCTTTCCTCCTTTTAAAAAACCACTCTGGCCTTTTAATTCATTTTCATAATAACCCTCCAGGCCGTATTGGCCTATTTTTTGTTCGTCTTTTAAACCGACAAAACCGACTAAATGACTGGCCAGAGAACCGGCCGGATAATATCGCCATGATTCTTTGGCTGATTTAACGCCTTCAATTTTCAGATTTTCAATTTGTTCAGTTTTTTCTTTGTCTAATTTATGTTTTAACGGCTCGTAAGGGTCGTCTGGTTTATTGATTCTATTTAAGATAACTTCTTTATCTATGTCAAGAATAGAAGATAATTGCTCGGCTATCTCTTCTCTTTTTTCTTCCGGAATCAGTTTGGGAATCGCGTAAACCTGCTGAAATTCTTTATTAACGGCCAAAGGCAGATATTCTTTGCTTTTTAAATCCTGAATAAAAATTTCGCCCCGCTGGGGAAATAATTTTTGGGAGAATTGGTGCTGATTTTCGGCTAAGTCGTTATAATGATTATATCCGATGATTTGGAGCAAAAATAAGCGGGCTATTATTATCCCGCCTATGGTTAATACAAAAATAAAGAGTGTTTGCGCGCGCCATTTACAAGAACGCTTCATTTTTTCATTGCCATTGTTCCCTCTTCCTTGAGATAAATAATTTTTCCCGATTCCGTCATTCCTAATTCCTTGGCTATTGTTTCAAGGTTAGCCGGAGATTGGAGATTGGCCGCTTGAATTTGAAGAGTTTGGCTTTCCGCTCGAAGTTCTTTTAGGCGATTTTTCTCTTCGCGGAGTTTGTAGGTCTCGCTGACCACTCCGTTGGTTTGTAGAAGATAGATTGAGCCCGTTATAAAGAGAGAAACAATAATCAGCAAGCTTAAAATAGCCGTTCCCCGGTTTGATTTTCGTCTGTTAATTTGCTGGGGTTTGATGTAGGTCATATTCCAATTTCAGTTTCAGGATTTTGCCGCCGCTCTTAATCCGGCGCTTCGACTTCTCGGATTAAATTTTATTTCTTCCAAGTTTGGCCTAATTGGTTTTTTGGTTAATATTTTTAAAACATTTTCCTTGGCTTTATCGCGGAAAAAATTTTTAACGATTTTATCTTCTAAAGAATGAAAAGAGACAACGACTATTCTGCCTTTTGGTTCAAGAATATTGAGAGCTTGCGGCAGGGCTTTTTTAAGATTATTCAGCTCATCGTTAACCGCTATTCTTAAGGCCTGAAAAACTCTGGTGGCAAAATGGATTCGCGCGTAAAGATACTGCCGCGGCACTGCCTCCTGGATAATTTTTACCAACTCCCCCGTCGTTCTTATTTTTTGTCTTTGTCTTTTTTGGCAGATATTTTTAGCGATTCTTTGAGCGTATCTTTCCCCACCGTATTCTCTAAAAATATTTTCTAATTTTTCCTTCGGCCAGTTATTGATAATTTCTTCGGCTCTTAATCGAGTGTCGCCAAATCTCATATCCAGCGGTTCGTTTTTTTGAAACGTGAATCCCCTTTCGCTTTTTTCTATCTGCCACAAAGACATTCCTAAGTCAAAGAGAATGCCGGAAACAGAATGAAAATTATTTTTCTCAACAATTTCTTTTAGATCAGAGAAATTTCCTTGGACAAGAGTAAGTCTTTCTTGGAGTTTGCTTTGAAGTAATTCTTTTTTATCTAATTCAATTCCCAAAACTTTTCCTTTGGGCTTATTTCGTTCTAAGACGGCCAAGCTATGTCCGCCAAAACCAAATGTGCAGTCAATAAAATTTTCGTTTGGCTTTGGGTCTAAATATTTTAAAACTTCTTTTAGAAGAACCGGCTGGTGCATAATATGCTAAATTCCTAATTCACCTAATTTAGAAACTGAATCCCCCATTTCTTTTTCCATTTTAACCCGGTAAGCATTCCATTTGTCTTTATCCCAAATTTCTAAACGATTATAGAGACCGGTGATAATGACATTTTTTTTTAAATTAGCGTATTTTTTTAAATAATCAGGAATAAGAATCCGGCCTAATTTATCTAATTCCGCGTCCATGGCGCCGGCCAGCATTATTCTTGTAAATCCCCTGGCTTCCATTTGGCTGATTGGCAGTTTACCGATTTTATCGGCTAAAAGATTCCATTCTTTTAATGGATAAATTACTAAACATTGGTCTAAACCTCTCGTAATAACTGCTTTTGGGCCTAATTCTTTTCTAAATTTAGACGGAATAGCCAATCTTTTTTTATTATCAATAGAATGAGCGTATTCGCCGATAAACATAGTTATCCACAATTTTATTCACTTATCCCCACTTTTATCCACAATTAACTACTTCAATCTTATTTTAAGCCACTTAACCACCCCTGTCAAACACAATATTTTCATCCTAAAATTTCTTCCTTAAAAACAAAAAAACGGCTTTATTAAGCCATTTTTATCAATTTAGCCGTGTTTCTATCCACAATTCTATCCACAACTTATCCCCATTGATTAAAATGTGGGCGCATCTGGATTCGAACCAGAGACTTCTGCCGTGTGAGGACAGCGCTCTAACCACTGAGCTATGCGCCCTATATCCTCAATTTATTAATCAATTTCTCGTGCGGTTTTTCCAAGACATCGCGGATAAAGCGGTCAAACATATCATAGCGGTATTTGAAATTTTCAGTGGTTAAAATCACATAATCAATTTCTTTGCCCACTTCGGCTTCCAAATCTTTTAAAAAATTATCCAGCCGTTTTTTCTTAAGATTATCGCCCACCACTAAAAGATCAACGCGGGGGTTTTCCGCGTTTATAAAAACGCCGGAAATAATTGCCAGTTTAATCCGGCCCAAACCTTTTAGACGCCGCATGATTTTTTCTTTAGAAGCCGGGCTTGATTTTAGAACCAGAGTCCTTAACTCGTTATAAAAAACAAATCGCGGATTGATTGAATAAATTATTTTTTTCGCCCGATATTTGGAAGTAAGGAAATTAATGCTTTTTAATTTTTCAATTTGACGGCGGGAAGACCGCGAATCGCCTTTGATTTTTTTAGCCGCTTCTTTAAAGGTAAATCCCTGATTTGGATTTCTAAGAAAAAGTTTCAGTAATTTAACTTTAAGGGGCGAATCAAAAAGTTGTTCTAAGATTTGTTCAGACATAGTTTGATCCCTCCCTTTTTATATTACCACTATTAAGTTCAGATGTGAAGTTTATTTATTTTAATTCCACGGTCGCGCCAGCTTCTTCCAGCTTCTTTTTGATTTCTTCCGCTTCTGACTTAGCCACGGCTTCTTTAATTACTTTAGGCGCGGCGTCAACCAAATCTTTGGCTTCTTTTAATCCTTTGCCGGTGATTTCTTTGACTACCTTTATGACATTAATTTTTTGGCCGCCGGCTGATTTTAATTCTATATTAAAAGCGGTTTTCTCTTCACTTGCTCCAGCTTCGGCTGTTGGAGCGGCTCCGGCAGCCGGGGCCATAGCCATTGGCATAGCCGCGCTTACTCCGAATTTTTCTTCTAAAATTTTGACCAAATCAGCCAAATCCAAAACGGACAGTTCTTCAATTTGCTTGACTAAGTCTTTAAATTTTTCCGGAATTTTTACTTCTTTTTTTGAAGTTTCTTTTTTTTCTTCTGACATAGATTCTTGGAACTTGAAACTTAAAACTTGGAACCTTGTTTATGTTTCAAACTTTACGTTTCAGGTTTCAGGTTTTTTAACAAATAAATAAAATTTCTTAAATTTCCTTCTAAAACATTTATGAGTTCGCTTAAAGGAGAAGAAATAGCGCCTGTTAATTTTGCCAATAATTGCTCCCGGGAAGGAATTTTTGCCAGCCGTTCCATATCGCCTGTTTCAAAATATTCTTTATTGACCAGGCCGGCTAAAATTTTTAAGGATTCATTTTTAGCAAAGACAAGCTCCTTTGAAAAGTTGTAAATAATTTTAGCCGGTTCTATTTCGTCTTTATAGCCAAAAGCCACGGCGATTTGTCCTTTAAGATTTTTTGTCTTAATATTTTTTAGGCCAGCTTTTTCCAGGGCCAAGTCAATTAAGGTTTTTTTAGCTACCTGAAAATCTATTCCTTCTTTTCTTAGTTTTTTTCTTAAATTCTGCATTTGATTGACTTTTAAACCGGTAAAATCGGAAAAAACAACTGCTTTTTGGCGGGATAATTTTAGAGCCAGGTCTTCTATAATTTTTTGTTTCTCTTGTCTTGTAATCATAAAAATAAAAATCTATGGTTTAAGCCATAGACTAAAAAGCGTTTTCCTTGCTTTGCCTCGATGGGACTTTGTTCTGCCCATTGTCTACGGCTGGTTAATTTAATCATATTTTATCTAATTTTAAATGTCAAGCTTTACGGCAAATACTTCGCTTTATTTGAGTTATGCTCTTTAAGAGTTTTACTAAAAACCGTTGGGCCATTAAGAGGATGAAGAAAATAAAAATAATCGGTTTTTTGGGGATAAATAGCGGCTTTTATGGCATCTAAACCGGGGTTGGAAATCGGCCCGGGCGGCAGACCTTTATGAAGATAAGTATTATAAAGAGAATTAACTTCCGTGTCTTTTATGCTCGGCTGACGGAGATTTTTGCCTGTTATGTAATTTATTGTGGCGTCGGATTGAAGCGGCAGCCCGATAGTCAACCGATTAGAAAATACCCCGGCTATGACAGGCATTTCTTCATTGGTCAGGGCTTCATTTTGGACAATGGAAGCCAGAGTGATAATTTCAAAAATGTTTTTTCTTTGTTTTTGGATTTCAGCTCTTAAATCTTCGCTCAATTTTTTATCAAAATTATTCAGTATTTTTCTGATAATTTCTTCAAGAGAGTTGTCTTTTCTGAATTTATAAGTATCGGGAAATAAAAATCCTTCTAAATTAGAAATTGAAAATTGAGAATTGAGAATTAAAAATTCTTTTTGATTGAAATTAAGAAGCCCGCCTTTATCAATTAAACCGACTTGAGTTAGACGACTGTCAATCTGTTTAAGAGTGAATCCTTCGGGAATAGTTATTGAAATATCTGAAATGGTTTTACCCTCCGCCAGATTTTCGGCGATTTCTAAAATACTCATTGAGGGGCTTAGAGTATATTCTCCGGCTTGAAGCCGGCCGGCCCAGCCTTTGCCTAAGACATAAAATTTAAACCAATAATCCTGATTAATCAACCCCTCTTTTTCTAAATGTTCGCTGATTTCCTTTAAGCTTTCGCCTTTTTCAATAACAAAACTTTGTTCCTTAAATTGGCCGCTGACAGGCGTGTTTATTTGATTAAGAATAAAAAAATAACCGCCCGTAAGAAGGCCGGAAAAAATAATCAGAAATAAAAGAATTTTTATGTATTTATTCATTTTTAGTTATAAGGGGAACAAAACTAAAGCCCGGATATTCTTTTTCTTCAAATTGATTTTTATCTTTTTTGACAAACAGCCAGATACTGCCGTTTATCGGCGTTACCAAGCGGCCGTTTATTTTTAATTGCTCTTTCCATATTTCAGGGACTTTTTCAGCTGCGGCCGCGGCAATGATTCTGTTAAAAGGGGCTTCTTGGGCTAATCCCAAAGAGCCGTCGCGGGCGATAAATTCAACATTTTTAAAGCCGTATTTTCTGACATTTTCCTCGCCAAAATTTTTTAATTCCCCTATCCGTTCAATGGCAAAGACGAAACCTTTTTCTCCCACTATTTCGCAAAGCATGGTTGTTTGCCAGCCCGAGCCGGAACCAATGTCTAAAATTTTATCTCCTTTTTTCGGTTCCAATAATTCCAGCATAAAAGCCACGGTTAGGGG
>MHNE01000015.1 GCA_001819605.1 Candidatus Portnoybacteria bacterium RIFCSPLOWO2_01_FULL_43_11 | reverse complement strand
GCGATACTGGGAGTAGTCTCGGAGAAACCGGGATTTGCCATAGGCGAAGCAGAGCCAATTAACTTAGGCAGACCCGTATTTGTCGCTCTTTCAGGAAGAGTGCCGGTTAGAGTTAATTTAGAAGGCGGAGAGATTAAGTTGGGCGATAGAATCGCCGTTAGTTCTATTCCGGGTATTGGTATGAAAGCCACTAGTTCATCAACGACTCTTGGCATTGCTTTGGAAGATTTTGACGAGACTAAAGTTTCAGAAGACGGAACCGGAAAGATTTTAATGTTTGTGAATTTGGGTGAGAGCGGAGTGAAAGTTCAAGGGGAAAGGGTTGATGATTTGACTTTAAGAATTGAAGATTTAGAAGCGTTAATTTCTCCAATTTCAACTTCAAGCGAATCCTTTAATGATTCTTTAAATAACACTGATAACAATGGTTTGTTCAGCTTAATTTTAGCTTGGTTTGAAAATATCGGCGTTTCTTTTTGGGATGGCATTGTTTCCGCCAAAGAATTTATCGCTGATAAAATCACGGCTAAAAAAGCGGTTCTTGAGCAATTGGAAATGAAAGACAGCGCGACCGGAGAGATTTACTGCGTGAGCATCGCAAATGGAGAATGGAATAAAACGCAAGGAGCTTGTCCAGCTTCGGCCGAGACGAGCGCTGAAGGAAGCTATCAGAGTCAGGAAGTTCCTATCCAGGAAACTCCTATTGAAGAAGTTCCTAGTCAGGAGCAAGAACCCGCTCCGGAGATTTCAGAGGAAGAGCCGGTTTTTGAACCAGTTGTAGAGGAAGTTGTTCCGGAACCCGAGCCTGAACCAGAACCGCAAGCTTAGAATTTTTTTAGTTGTATTTAATTTTTAAAAATGTTAAAATATTGGGGTCAAAAATTCAAACACGAATTAATTTAAAAAAGAAAGGAAAAATTTATGTTAAAATTAAGCAATTTTATTATCAGAACATCTATTTGTCTGCTTGTTTTTTTAGCGCCGTTATTTTGGCTGCCTTTTACTTTAGAGGCCTATGAGTTTAATAAGCAGTATTTATTATTTTTCTTAGTCGGACTTGTTTTTTTAGTCTGGCTTTTTAAAATGGTTATTGTCCGGAAAAAAATAGTTTGGCAGAGGACGGCTTTGGATATTCCAATTTTAGTTTTAATGCTCGTGATAATTTTAAGCGCTGTTTTTTCCGTAGACGGCATTTCTTCCTGGCTGGGGTTTTACGGCCGGTTTAGCGGCGCAACGGCCGGATTTTTAACAATACTCTTAATGTATTTTGTGGTGGTTAATAATGCGTCACTGAATAAAGAACGGAGAATAAAGAGTAATGTTTATTCTTTATTGAATTGGTTTTTAGCTTCAAGTTTTTTGGTTATTATCGCGGCTTATTTTTCTATTTTGGGAATTTGGACGAAAATTCCCTGGTTAGGGGAGCGATTGCCGGGCTTAATGAGTTTAAAAACATTTAATCCGATGACCGGAAGTTTGGAGGGATTGGCGATTTTTTTAGCGGCTGTGATTGGATTGGTTGTAGGAAGAGTCTTAATCGGAATTAAGAATAAAGAATCAATTACTCATTATCCGTTACTTATTACTCATTACTTAATTCTATTGGCCGCTATAATTTTATTACTCCTGATTGATTTCCGGGCCGCTTGGGTTGTTTTGGGAATAACGATGCTGATTCTTTTGCTCGCGTCATTTTGGACGCGGCTGTTTAGGGAGCGAGTTAATGTTCTGCTTTTGCCGATTGTTCTGATTGTTATTTCAGCCGCCGGATTTTTCGGAGTTGTATTAAAAGCAAAACAAGGGACTTCTATTTTTACAAATAACCCCTTGCCTCAAGAAGTTATTTTGGATTACAAGACCGCCGGCTTTATTACGGAAGAGGTTGTTAAAAATTATCCGGTTTTGGGCTCCGGGCCGGACACTTTCTTATACGGCTTTTCTAAATTCAAACAGGAGGAATTTAACGATAACAGATTTTGGAATATCAGGTTTGACAAAGGACAAAGTTATTTAATGGAACTGGTCAGCGCCATTGGCATATTGGGAATTTTAAGTTATTTGGCAGTTGTCGTAATGTTTTTATTTGTGATGGGTATGTTTTTAAGGAAACAACGTCATTCTGGAGTTTTACCGGAGAATTCCGAAGAAAATGGCTCTAATACGGAATCTTTCGCTTCGCTCAGGATGACGGCGGGAGCAGTTATTTTACCAATTTTTTTCCCCTGGCTTTCTTTTTTTATCGCCCAATTTATTTACTTGGAAAATACTGTTTTATCATTTTCTTTTTGGCTGTTTACCGGTTTGGGTATCGTGGCTTGGCGAGATAATCTTGGTATTCCTCGTTCAAAGATAAGTTTCTCGTTTAAAAAATGGCCGGAATTTGGTTTAGTTTTAGGCACCATATTTCTTGTTCTTGTTTTTGCTGTTTTGGGATTATTTTATTTAAGCGCCAGATTTTACGCGGCTGACGTTTATTATCTTAAGGGCTTGAATCAAAGCGATATAGACAATAAGCTCCCTAATTTTGAAAAAGCGGTTAATCTTAATAAATATCGGGTTAATTATCGTTTTAGCTTATCCCAAGTTTATTTGGTTATGGCCTGGAGAGAGGTTCAAAAGCCGGAAGATGGGCGGGATATTCAGCTTTTACAAAATTACGCGGCCGGCGCCATTGACCAAGCCAGACAAGCGACGGAAATAAGTCCAAAATTAGTTATGACCTGGGAGAACTTAGGCGGTATCTATCGTGATTTAAGTAATTTAGTCAGCGGGATTTCGCCCTTTGCCGTTGATTCATTTAAGCGGGCTTTAGAACTGGAACCAACTAACCCGTTTTTCTACAGAGAACTCTGTCGGCTTAATCTGATGACGGAACAGGAAATCAGTAACGAGATTTTAAATCAATGCCAGAGAGCGGTTGACTTAAAACCAAATTACCTGGACGCTCATATTCAATTAGCCATGGTTTATGAAAGAAAAGGCAATTTGGAAGAAGCGGCTAAGCGGTTGGAAGGAGCTTTGGATCGTTTAAAGGGCATTAGTTTTAAAAGGGGATCCGCCTTAGCCGGAGCGGCCACGGAAATTTATTTTCAGATGGGTCGGATGCATTTTAACTTGAAGAATTTTGACAGGGCCATTGAATTGTTTGAACAATCAGTTATTGTAACGCCCCAGCACGCTAACGCCCGATACGGATTAGGAGCGTCTTATCAAATGAAAGGAAGAAATCAGGAAGCTTTAATTCAGTTTCAGATTGTTAATCAGCTTGCGCCGGGCAACGCGGAAGTTGAGGCAAAGATTAACGAACTTAGTCGGCCCGCTTTGTAGGGGTTGACTTTTTTTCAAAATCATTTATACTTAAAACAACAGAAATATTTTCGTATAAACCCTAAAAAGAGGTAGGGAAGTTTGGTTTTGTTTTTATGCTCAAAGGAGGTTTCCGGCTCCCTAATTTAATTGAAACACAACTCCATTCATATAAGTGGTTTTTAGAGAAGGGATTAAGAGAGCTTTTTGACGAGATAAGTCCAATCAGAGACTGGAGCGGCAAAGACTTAGAGCTTTATTTTTTAGATTATCATTTAGACGAGCCAAAATATGATGAAGTTGGAGCTAAAGCCCATAACGCTTCTTATGAGGCTTCTTTGCGTTGCCGTTTGAAGTTAATAAATAAAAAAACAAAAGAAGTCAAAGAGCAGGAGATTTATTTGGGCGAATTTCCCATAATGACCAAACGAGGCACTTTTATCGTTAACGGCGTGGAAAGAGTGGTCATTTCTCAATTGATTCGGTCGTTCGGGGTTTTTTTTACTTCTCAATTTGTCCGCGGCCGGCAATTGTTCGGGGCAAAAGTCATTCCCAACCGCGGCGCCTGGCTGGAATTTGAAACGGATTTAGACGGCGCCATTGGCGTAAAGATTGACCGGAAAAGAAAGGCCCCGGCCACGGCTTTATTGAGAGTTTTTGCGGCCTTAGAAAAACTTCGTCATTCTGAAGCCCGCCAGCCAGCGGGCGAAGAATCCCGCGGCAAAAATACTAAATCTACGGGATCCTTCGGGCTTCGCCCTCAGGATGACAAATTAACTAATGAGGACATTAAAAATATTTTCAGCGATATCAATAAAGGCGAAACGGATTATATAGAAGCCACTCTGGCTAAAGATTCGTCAAAGAGCGCTGACGAGGGTTTTATTGAAGTTTACAAAAGAATCAGGCCGGGCGATTTGGCCACAGTGGACAATGCCCGTTCTTTTATTGCCGCCATGTTTAGTTTTGAAAGATATGATTTAAAAGAAGTAGGCAGGTGGAAGTTTAATCAAAGATTAGAGGATATAAAAGGCGCGTCCGGCGGAAAAAAGGAAATTACCAAAGAAGACCGTATTTTACATTTGGAAGACATTATCGCCGTTATTAAAGAAATTATCAGACTGAATAATACGCCCAATTCTAAACCGGACGATATTGACCATTTGGGCAATCGCCGGGTGAGGACATTGGGCGAATTGCTTCAGAATAAGTTAAGGGTCGGCTTGACGAGGACTGAAAGAATTATCCGCGACAAGATGTCTACCTTGGAGATATACGGTTTAACTCCCGGGCAGTTGATTAACGCCAGGCCTTTTATCGCTTCAATTAAGGAATTCTTTACTTCTTCTCAATTGTCCCAGTTTATGGATCAAATTAATCCTTTGGCTGAACTGGAGCATAAGCGCCGTTTGTCAGCCATGGGGCCGGGCGGCCTCACCAAAGAGCGGGCCGGTTTTGAGGTAAGGGATGTGCATTCCAGTTATTACGGCCGGATTTGTCCCATTGAAACTCCGGAAGGTCCGAATATCGGTTTGGTCGGTCATTTAGCCACTTATGCCCGGTTGAACGAACATGGTTTCATTGAGACGCCTTATAGAAAAGTAAAAAATTGGCGGATAACAGACGAGATTGTTTATCTTGATGGCTGGGAAGAGGGAAAATACAATATTGCTCATGCTGGAATAAAGTTAAGTAAGAAGGGCGAGTTTTTAGACAGAAGAGTAGAAGCCCGTATTCAAGGACAGCCGGGTCTTATTGAACGTTCTAAAGTTCATTTCATAGATATTTCGCCCCAGCAATGCATCAGCGTGGCCACTTCTTTGATTCCCTTTTTGGAGCACGATGACGCGAACCGGGCTCTAATGGGCTCAAATATGCAGCGTCAGGCCGTGGCCTGTATTAATCCGGAAGCGCCTTTGGTGGGTACGGGCATAGAAGAAAAAGCGGCTCGCGATTCAGGCCAGTTAATTATCGCGGAAGAAGACGGGTTTGTGGAAGAAGTGGACGCTGATCAGGTAATTCTAAAAACTGACAAGAAATCCAAAAAATATCTTTTCCATTCTTTTAGCCGGACCAATCAATACACATGCATTAATCAGCATCCTATAGTAAAAAAGGGACAAAAAATAAAAAAGGGAGACATTTTAGCCGACGGGGCGGCCACGGATCACGGCAAACTGGCTTTGGGCCAGAATGTTTTGGTGGCTTTTATGTCGTGGCGGGGAAATAATTTTGAAGACGCGATTATTCTTTCCGAGAAATTAGTCAGAGACGATCGTTATACTTCCATTCACATTGAAAGCTTTACCTGCGATGTTCGGGAAACAAAACTGGGTCCGGAAATCACCACTCCGGATATTCCTAATGTTGGCGAAGAAAGATTAAAAGATTTGGACGAAGAGGGAATTGTCCGAATCGGGGCAGAGGTAAGACCCAATGATATTTTGGTCGGTAAAATTTCGCCTAAGGGCGAAACGGATTTAACGGCCGAAGAAAGATTATTAAGGGCTATTTTTGGAGAGAAAGCCCGCGATGTCAAAGATACTTCTTTGCGTCTGCCTCACGGCAAGCGGGGCCGGGTGGTTAACATCCAGATTTTTTCCCGCGACCGGGGAGATAAACTGCAGGCCGGCGTAATTAAAAGCATTCAGGTGGAAGTGGCGCAGCTGCGCAAAGTGGCGGTGGGCGACAAATTAGCCGGCCGCCACGGCAACAAAGGCGTCATTGCCAAAGTTTTACCCGAAGAGGAGATGCCTTACTTAGCCGACGGGACGCCGATAGAAATTATTCTTAATCCATTAGGCGTGGCTTCACGGATGAATATCGGGCAGATTTTAGAAACCCATTTGGGCTGGGCCGCTAAACATCTCGGTCAGCCGGCTTTGAGTCCGGCTCTTTCAGGGATTAAAGAAAAAGACATTAAGGATCAATTAAGAAAAGCCGGATTGCCGGAAAACGGCAAGGTTATTTTATACGACGGCCGAAGCGGCGAGCCGTTTGATCAGCCGGTGACGGTCGGTTACATCTATATTATGAAACTGCTTCACTTAGTTGAGGATAAAATCCATATGCGTTCAGTGGGTCCTTATTCTCTGATTACCCAGCAGCCCTTGGGCGGCAAAGCTCAATTCGGCGGTCAACGTTTCGGCGAAATGGAAGTCTGGGCCCTGGAGGGTTATGGAGCGGCTTATACCTTGCAGGAGATGTTGACAATTAAGTCGGATGATGTTTTGGGTCGGGCTAATGTCTATGACGCCATTATTCGCGGCAAGCCGATTCAAGCCCCTAATGTGCCGGCCTCGTTTAATGTTTTAATAAGCGAATTAAAAGCGCTGGGGCTGAATGTGGAATTAAAGGGATTAAAAAGGGAGCAATAAATTATGAGCACTAAAGTTTCAGATTTTGAATCGATTGTTTTAAGAGTGGCTTCGCCGGATGAGATTTTAGATTGGTCAAAAGGCGAAGTTACAAAGCCGGAGACTATTAATTATCGGACGCAGAGACCGGAAAAAGACGGTTTGTTTTGTGAGAAAATTTTCGGTCCGGAAAAAGACTGGGAATGCTACTGCGGCAAATACCGTCGGATTCGCTATAAAGGAGTAGTTTGCGACAAATGCGGCGTTGAAGTGACAAGGGCCATTGTCAGACGGGAAAGGATGGGACACATTAAATTAGCCGTGCCGGTTTCTCATATCTGGTTTTTAAGAGGCGTGCCTTCTAAAACTGGCCTGCTTTTAGACGTTTCCGTTCAAAATTTGGAAAAAATTATTTATTTTGCCGGTTATATTATTACTAAGATTGATGAAGAAGCGAGAAAAAAATCAATTGAGGAAATAGAGAGAGAATATAAACAAAAACTCAAATCTCAAAACTCAAAACCTTCAAATTTAAAAAATCAATTAAAAGAACAGCGGGATAGAGCAGTGAGGGAATTGAGGGATTTGCATCGTTTTCAGATTCTTCCCGAATTGGGATATCGGGATTTAAGCTTGAAATACGCTCAAGTTTTTGAAGCCGGGACCGGGGCCGAAACCCTGCGGAAAATTTTTGAAGAAATGAATTTAGAGGAGCTGGCCAAAAAACTTACAGCGCGGGTCAAAGAGGCCAGTCCGGTACTTCAGAAAAAAATACAAAAACGATTACGGCTGATTAAGGGATTGATTAGGGCTCAAATCAGACCAGAATGGATGTTTTTAACGGCTTTGCCTGTTTTGCCGCCTGATTTAAGACCTATGGTTCAGTTAGACGGCGGCCGCTACGCCACTTCTGACGTTAATGATTTATACCGCCGGGTAATTAACAGAAACAATCGTTTAAAGCATTTATTGGAATTAAAGGCGCCGGAAGTTATCTGCCGAAACGAAAAAAGAATGCTTCAGGAAGCGGTTGACGCTTTAATTGACAATACGGCCCGGCGCGGCCAGTCAGCCGTGTCGGCTACGACCGGCCAAAAACGGGTTCTCCGTTCCTTGGCTGATATGCTCAAAGGCAAGCAAGGCCGGTTCAGACAGAATCTTTTAGGAAAACGGGTTGATTATTCCGGCCGCTCCGTAATTGTCGTGGGTCCGGAATTAAAGCTTCATGAGTGCGGTCTGCCCAAATATATGGCCTTGGAGCTTTTTAAGCCTTTTGTCATTAACAAATTAGTTGAAAGGGGATTGGTTCATAATATCCGCGGCGCCGGCCGTTTGATTGATCAGGAATCAGACGATATTTGGAGCGTTTTGGAAGAAGTTATCAAGGATCGTTATGTTCTTTTAAATAGGGCTCCCACTTTGCATCGTTTGGGCATTCAGGCCTTCCAGCCAAAGCTGATTGAAGGAAACGCCATTCAGGTTCATCCAATGGTTTGCCGGGCTTTTAACGCTGATTTTGACGGAGACCAAATGGCCGTTCATTTACCTTTAACTGAAAAAGCCCAAGAAGAAGCAAGGGAAATTATGCTTTCTTCAAAAAATCTTTTAAAGCCGGCAGCCGGCGATCCGGTGGCCATCCCTACTCAAGATGTGGTTCTTGGATGTTATTGGCTCACTAGCATGGGAGAAGGTTTAAAAGGAGAGGGAAAAATTTTTGGTTCAGTTGAAGAAGCTCTTTTGACTAAGCATTTCGGGGAGGTGGATTTAAAGGCGAAAATAAAGGTCAGGTTAGACGGAAATCTTTTAGAAACTTCCGTGGGCCGGATGATTTTTAACGAATACCTGCCTGAAGAAGTCGGGTTTATTAACAGGATTATGAATCAGCGGGAGCTTCGCAAGCTCATAAGCGAATTAATTGATAAATGCGGTTTAAAGAAAACCGCGGTAATTTTGGATAAGATAAAAAGAATGGGATTTAAGTACGCCGCCGTGTCAGGCATTAGTTGGGGAATGGATGATTTAGAGGTGCCTCATCAAAAGAAAGAATGGTTAAAAGAAGCGGATAAAGAAGTTGAAACTATTCAGAGCCAGTATCTTGACGGACTCTTAACCGATACAGAGCGAAAAGGACGGGTAATTGAGGTTTGGTCAAGAGTAACGGAAAAGATGGCTAAGCAGGTTTCTCAATCTTTAAGTCCGGCCAACCCGGTTTATATGATGATTGATTCCGGTTCGCGCGGTTCATGGGGACAGACCGCGCAAATGATGGGAATGAAAGGATTAGTGGTTAATCCTTCAGGCGAAACCATTGAATTGCCGGTCAGAAGTTCTTATAAAGAAGGGTTTGACGTTTTGGAATATTTTATCGCCACTCACGGAGGCAGAAAAGGACTGGCTGATACGGCTCTTAGAACAGCCACGGCTGGTTATTTAACCAGGCGGTTGGTTGATGTTACTCAAGATATCGTAATCAGGGAAAATGACTGCGGAGATAGAGAAGGTATTTATATTTACAAAGAAGATGAAGAAGAGTTTAATCATAGTTTAGCCGAGAGGGTGATTGGGAGAGTTATTCTTGAGAAAATCCAGATACCCGGGTCTGAAATAGAAATAAAAGTCGGACAACTAGTTGATAAAGAAATAGCTCATAAAATAGAGGAGGCCGGTCTTGATAAGATTAAAGTCAGATCAGTCATTACCTGTAAAGCCATAAACGGGGTTTGCCAGAAATGCTATGGCTATGATTTGGGGCGCAATCAATTGGTTAATTTGGGCGAGGCAGTGGGTATTGTTACTGCCCAAGCCATTGGCGAACCCGGCACTCAATTAACGCTTCGGACTTTTCATACCGGCGGCGTGGCCGGCGGACAGGATATTACTCAAGGTTTGCCCAGAGTAGACGAAATTTTTGAGGCCAGATCCCCAAAGGGCAAAGCTATTATTTCTGAAGTTGACGGTCAGGTGATAGATGTTTTTGAAAAAGAAAATCAGAAGATAATTAAGATAAAATTCCAAATTCCAAATCCGAAATCCGAAACAAATTCTAAATCTAAAATCCAAAATTCTAAAAAACTTAAAGAAAAGAAAGAAGAAATTAAAGAATATGTTGTGCCTACGAATACAGGAACATGGATTAGTAAAGGCGATTTAATAACTAAGGGACAGCAGTTAAACGAGGGCCATGTTGATTTAAAGGACTTATATAGATTAGCGGGGAAAGAAGCGGTTCAGAGGTATATTGTCAAGGGCGTTCAGTCTATTTACGCCATTGCCGGTGAAAAAATTAACGATAAACACATAGAAATAATTATCCGGCAAATGTTTTCGCGGGCCCTGATTATAGATCCGGGTCAGACAAATTTCCTAGCCGGACAGGTAGTTGAACAAGCCAGTCTGCAGGAAGAAAACGCCCGGGCCAAAAATAAGGGATTAAAACCAGCCGAAGCTCAATCTTTGCTTTTGGGTATTACTAAAGTTTCTTTAAGTACTGACAGTTTTCTTTCCGCCGCTTCTTTTCAGGAGACGGCCAGAGTTTTGATTGACGCGGCTGTTCAGGGAAAAATTGATAAATTGAAAGGACTAAAGGAGAATGTTATAATAGGAAAGCTGATTCCGGCTGGCACGGGATTCCGCAAATAATTTTCAATTTTCAATTATCAATTTCTATTAAATTTTCAATAACCCAATTTTCAAACAGTTTATAAATTAAAAATTAGAAATTAAAAATTTTTTCTGTGGCTAAACTTAAAAAATCTTCTAAAAACAAAAAAATCAAGCCCAAAAAACCGGCCCTTCATCCTGAAACTAAGAAGGGGATAGCGGTGGTTGTTTGTTTTACTCTGGCTCTCTTAAGTTTTTTAAGTTATTTTAAAGCAGCCGGCGCTTTCGGCCAGTATTTTGCGGATATCAGCCGCATATTTTTTGGCCGGGGATTTTTTCTGATTCCCATTGGTTTTATTTTGACCGGTCTGGCTTTTTTAAAGTCTTTTCATCGGCCGGCTTATCGTTCCACTTTGATTGGAATGACGCTTTTTATTTTAAGTATCTTGGGAGTTTTCCATATTTTTGGCGGAGAAGAAGTATTAAATAAAAGAGGAGGATATTTTGGCTTTTTAATTGGCTGGCCATTGGCCAAATTTTTAGGTTTCTGGGCCAGTTTGGTGGTTTTATCGGCTCTTTTATTAATTTCTATTTTAATAACCTTTAATATGCCCTTAAGAAGGAAAAAAGAAGAGATTGAAGAAATTAAAAAAGAAGAAAAAAAAGAAGAGGAGATTAAAGAAATAAGAGAAGAAATTCCCTTGCCCGAGGAAAAGAAACCGGGCTTATGGGAAAAATTTAAAAATAAAGCTAATCCTAAAAAAGAAGAATCAGAAAGAGAAGAGCCAAGAGCAGAAGAAGCGGTTAAAAAAGACGAATATTTTGAGGAAGGCGCGGCTAAATTATCTAAAAACCAAAAAGCTAAAGCCCCCGCTGGTTTAGCTGATTTTAAACTGCCGCCGCTCGATCTTTTGGAAAAAGATAAAGGTCAGCCGACGAGCGGCGACATAAAAGCCAACCAAAATATTATCAGACGAACTCTTCATAATTTCGGCATTGAAGTGGAGATGGCTGAAGTCAATATCGGGCCGACAATTACTCAATACACTCTTCGGCCGGCCCAGGGCGTAAAATTGGCCAGGATTACGGCTCTTCATAATGATTTGGCTTTGGCTTTGGCCGCTCATCCTCTTCGTATAGAAGCGCCTATTCCCAGCCGGGCTTTAGTCGGGATTGAAATTCCCAATAAAACAACGGTCTTGGTTCGTTTGAGAAATCTTCTGGAGCATCCGACTTTTAGGGAATTGCCGTCCCGTTTGTCTTTTGCCCTGGGTCGGAGCGTGGCTGGCCGGCCTTTTTACGGCGATTTGGCCCGGATGCCCCATCTTTTAATCGCCGGAGCCACCGGCGCCGGCAAAACAATCGGCATTAACGGCTTAATCATCAGTCTACTTTATCAGAATTCCCCGTCTACTTTAAGACTTATTTTAATTGACCCCAAAAGAGTGGAGTTTACTCCTTATAATAATATTCCTCATTTATTAACTCCGGTTATCGTTCATCCTGATAAAGCGGTTAACGCTTTGCGCTGGGCCATCAGCGAAATGGAAAGAAGATTTGATGTTTTACAGGAAAGAGGGACTCGGGATATTTTAGCTTATAACGGCAGAAATCACGAAACTTTGCCCTACATCGTCGTTGTTATTGATGAACTGGCTGATTTAATGACTTCCCGGGGCCGGGAAGTGGAGGCCGCTGTTGTTCGTTTGGCTCAAATGGCCAGGGCGGTTGGCATTCACTTGGTAGTTTCTACCCAACGTCCCTCGGTTGAAGTGATTACCGGATTGATTAAAGCAAATATTACCTCGCGGATTGCTTTTCAAGTCGCTTCTCAAATAGATTCCAGAACTATCTTGGATATGGCCGGGGCGGACAAATTATTGGGTCACGGCGATATGCTTTATTTGGCCGGCGACGCGGGCAAACCCCGCCGGATTCAGGGCACTTATGTTTCAGACAAAGAAATTAAAAAAGTGGCTGATTATTTGAAAAAGGTTCAGGAGCCGGAATACAACCAATCTATTTTAAGCGCCAGCGCCGGAAGTGAAATGAGTTATGGAGGAAGTTTTGCCTCTTTGGAAACTGATGACGAATTATACGAAGAAGCCAAAGGGGTGATTATTCAGGCCGGCAAAGCGTCTGCTTCATTACTTCAAAGGCGTCTGCGAATTGGTTATGCCAGGGCCGCGCGGCTGATTGACATATTGGAAAAAAACGGAGTCGTGGGTCCGGCTGAAGGAGCCAAACCGCGCGAAATATTGACAACGGAAGAGGAGAGGATAGACTAAACTTATGGTTAAGAATAAATCTGCGGAGGATAAAGAGGAAAAACAAAAAATTTTAGAAGCGACCGTGGCTGAAATTAAAGATCGTTTTGGCGAAGGCGCGATTATGAAATTAGGCGAAGCCAGACGGGTGGAAGTAGACGCTATTCCCACTGGTTCCATTTCTTTGGATTTGGCTTTGGGCGTGGGCGGTATGCCAAAGGGCCGGATTATTGAAATTTTCGGTCCGGAAAGCGCGGGAAAAACAAGCGTGGTTTTACACACCGTGGCTGAAGCGCAAAAAAGAGGCGGTTTGGCGGCTTTTATTGACGCTGAACATGCTTTAGACCCAGAATACGCTAAAAAAATCGGCGTCAGAATAAATGATTTATTAATTTCCCAGCCGGATAACGGGGAGCAGGCCTTAGATATCGTGGAGAGTTTGGTCAGATCCGGCGTGGTTGATTTGGTGATTGTGGATTCAGTGGCCGCTTTAACGCCGCGGGCGGAAATTGAGGGCGAGATGGGAGATCAGCAAATTGGACTTCAGGCCCGTTTAATGTCAAAGGCGCTTAGAAAATTGACCGCTATCGCCGCTAAAAGCAGCACCACCACTATTTTTACCAATCAAATCAGAACGAAAATAGGAGTGATGTGGGGGAATCCGGAAACGACGCCGGGCGGCAAGGCTCTGAAATTTTATTCTTCAGTGAGAATAGAGCTTAAGCGAGCCGCTCAAATTAAATTAGGGGAGCAAATTATCGGCAATCGGGTTAAGGCCAAGATAGTTAAAAACAAAGTCGCTCCGCCTTTTAGAACTGCCGAGTTTGATATTTTTTACAATCAGGGCATTTCATATCTCGGAGATTTATTAAATACCGGCGTTAAATACGGAATATTAAACAAAGGCGGCGCCTGGTTTAATTACGAAAACCAGAAATTAGGTCAAGGAATGGAAGCTTCAAAGGTTTATCTTAAAGAAAATCCAAAAGTTGCCGCTGAAATCGCCAATAAAATAAAAAAAGCCGCTCAAGAGCAGGCATAGATTTTATTATAAAATTATCTAGTCGTAAACGGCAATAGCCCCATAACGCGGGCTCTTTTTATTGCATTAGCTATTTTTCTTTGATGTTTGGCGCAGGTGCCAGTTCTTTTGGGCGAGATTATTTTTGCCTGTCCAGAAATAAATTGCCGAAGAAGTTCGGTATTTTGATAATCGATTTCACTGATTTTTTGCTGACAAAAATAGCAAGACTTTGTCATAATATTAAAATGGTATATCCTTTACTTCTATCTCTCCTTTGTCGTCGCTTTCAGTAAAAGTTTCTTTGGTTTCTTTATCGCTTTCGTAAGAAGAGAATGATTCTTCCGAAGCCGGTTCGTCCGCTTCAATAACCGGTATTTCTTCTTTGGTCATATCGCCGCTTCTCTCTTTTTTTCTGAATTGGTCGTTTTCGCCGGAGGAGCCGGATAAGCGGGGTCCCATCTGCATATTATCGGTAATAATTTCCGTTTTGTATTTTTTAATTCCGTCTTGACCCTGCCAGGAACGAGTTTGGAGTCGGCCTTCAATTAAAACCAGCCGCCCCTTACTTAAATAACGGGAACAAATATCAGCTAATTTGCCAAAAGCGACTACATTATGGAATTCAGCCGCTTCCTGTTTTTCCCCGCTTTGGTTGGTCCAGACTCTGTTAGTCGCCACCCCAAACGAGACCACGGTTTGGCCCGAAGGCAGGGCTCTTACTTCGGGATCACGAGTCAGGTTGCCGGCAATAAAGACTTTATTGAAATTCATAAGTATTATATCCCTAATCAATCCCGAATTTTATCGCAAATTTCCTCTAATAAATAATTTTTTATTCGCGATTATTAGAGATAAAATTAGCGATTGATTAGTGATTACTCTTTTAATATTTCCTCCAGCTTTTTGTCCAACTCCTCTAATTTCACTTTTTCTTTTTGCGGCGAGGCGGGGGTCGGTTTTTCTATCGGTTTCCTTGTTTTTTCTTCTTTAAGGTGAACTTGTCTGAATAAATCACGGTCCGGATAAACTTTAGCCGGTCCGATTTTTACCCGGGCCGGTTTCGCGCTCTTAGACGGAGAACGGCGGGGCATTTCTCTTTGAATCGCATATCGTAAAATATTATTTTCTAATTTTAAATATTCTTGAATTTCTTTTATGAACTCCGGGATTATTCGAAAAGATAAATTTGAATAGACGGCTTGATGATATTTTTTAATCGGATAAGCCAAGTTTTTATTGACCGTTTCTTCTTTTTCTGTTTTTCCCTGTTTTTCTTCAATCCACTTTTTTATTTTTTGGCTAATTTCAACTGCTCCTTTTTCATCTAAGGAAGGAGGAAGAAGATAGGTGAGTTGGTAGAGTTTTGGCTGGTCATTCATAGTTATAGGTTAGCAAAGAAGATAAACGGGGTCAAGTGGTTATATCTTGAATTCAATAACATCTCCGTCTTTGACAATATAATCTTTCCCTTCTGTTTGGAGCCGGCCTTTTTCACGGGCTTTAGACCAAGCGCCGGCTTCAACTAATTTTTGCCAGTTAATTACTTCAACCCTGATAAAATTCTTTTCAAAATCAGTATGAACCACCCCGCCGGCTTGAGGCGCTTTTAAGCCGTTCTTAAGTGTCCAGGCCCGGGTTTCTTTGCCGCCGGTTAC
Organism: Candidatus Portnoybacteria bacterium RIFCSPLOWO2_01_FULL_43_11; assembly: GCA_001819605.1. Lineage (GTDB taxonomy): Bacteria > Patescibacteriota > Minisyncoccia > Portnoybacterales > UBA2143 > WO2-40-15. The sequence goes on along the minus strand of MHNE01000015.1, from coordinate 23,209 downwards.
CGTATAGAAAGTGATTAAATTTAGGGCCTGATAGCAAGTTTTAATAAGTTCATTGAGTTTAGAAGGAGGCAGTTCTAATTCTTTTATTTCTTCTGGCGCAAGCTCGGAAAGTTCCGATTCAAGCTGAAGATTAATGGACGCAATATTTTCTTCACTGCTTATCGGCTGTTCGCTGACATTAAAAACATAAATCATCGGCTTGGCGGTCAGTAATTGAAGTTCTTTAATTATTTGTTTCATTTCAGCCGTTTCATATTCTAATATCATTTTATCCCTTTTTAATATTTCATGAATTTTATTTAAGATTTCTAATTCTCGCGTGGCTTCTTTATTGCCTGATTTAGTTTCTTTTTTGGTTTTTTCCAGTCTTTTTTCTATTGTTTCCAGGTCTTTCATTATTAATTCTTTATTAATAATTTCAATGTCTCTTTTGGGGTTGGTCCGGCCTTCAGTATGAACTATATTTTCGTTTTCAAAAGCCCGCGCAATTTGGCAGATTGCGTCTGTTTCCCGGATGCGGGCCAAAAATTGATTGCCCAATCCTTCGCCTAGGTGAGCGTTTTTAACCAAGCCCGCAATATCAACGAATTCTATGATAGTGGGAGTAATTTTTTGGGGATTTATGACGGCCGCTATTTTAAGAAGCCGTTCATCAGGCACTTTAACTATGCCGACATTCGGGTCAATGGTGCAAAACGGGTAATTGGAAATATCCACTGGCTGTTTGGTCAGGGCCTTGAATAAAGTTGATTTGCCGACATTAGGGAGGCCGATGATGCCGATTGAAAATGACATAATATTGGACAAATGGGCGAGGAAATATGCCCTTGAGCGAACGCAAAAATTCCCAGCGAGAATTTTTGCTCGTTATAATTGCTCGCTCGCCGCCTTCGGCGGCACCATGCCCGCTCGCAATTCTATGTCGCTCAAGGGCATATTTCCTCGCCCATAACCTCTTATGAATTCCTCGCCGCTCATTGTTTTTTTGCCTTCGGGCTGGACCATTTCTAAAAGTAAATAACCCCTTTTGGTTTTAAAAGTCAATCCGTCTTTTTTATCCACCACTTTCGCCTTAAGGATTTTTAATCTTTTTCCGTCAATGGTCCAGGCCCCGGGCCAGGGAGTAAAAGCCCTGATTTGCCGTTCAATGCTTTCAGCGCTTTTTCGCCAGTCAATTTTTCCGTCTTCTCTGGTTAATATTTTAGTATAGCTGGCATTTTTTTCATCTTGCGGCTTTGGTTTGATTTCGCCTTGAACATATTGAGGAATAGTTTTGATTAGTAAATCAGCTCCTAATTGAGCTAATTTATCATGAAGCGTTTGGCTGGTTTCGTCTGACGGAATTTCTATTTTTTCTTGAGCAAGAATCGGGCCGTGATCCATTTTTTCGTCCATGAGCATAATGGTCGCGCCGGTTATTTTTTCGCCGTTTAAAATAGCGAATTGAATAGGCGAGGGGCCGCGATATTTAGGCAGAAGCGAAGGGTGGATATTTAAAGAGCCGTATTGGGGGATGTCCAAAATTTCTTTTGGAATAATTTTTCCATAAGCGGAAACCACGATTAAATCAGGATTAAGATTTAAGATTTGAGATTTGAGATCTGGCTTCGGCCAAGACGAGTTTAAGATTTTTTCTGGCTGAAGAACTGGTATTTTATATTGAAGAGCCAGTTTTTTAATGGGCGGGGGAGTGACTTCTTGTTTTCTGCCGATCGGTTTGTCCGGCGCGGTAATCACCGCTGAAATTTCATAATTATTACTGACTAATTGCTTAAGAGCAGGCGCGGCAAAATCCGGGGTGCCCATAAATATAATTTTTAATTTTTTCATTTGATTCTATCTATAATTAAAATCCCGTCCAAATGGTCAATTTCGTGTTGGATAATCCGCGCTAAGAGTCCGTTTATTTTAATTTTAATTTTCTCGCCTTCTTCAGTTAATCCTTTTACTTTAATTTTAGCCGGTCGCTCTATAAGAGAGAATTGTTTAGGCAAGCTTAAACACCCTTCTTCCATCACGACTTTTTTCCGAGAAAATTTTTTAATTTCCGGATTAATCAGAGCGATGATTTCACCCCGCACCTTTTGCGGGCCGCGTTTTCGCGCAAAAATACTTTGTCCGCGAAAGGTGCGGGGTTCATCATTTGATTTGGCGACGAGCACCCGAAGCGATTGGCCAATTTGAGGCGCGGCCAGCCCGACTCCGGCCGCTTTCTCCATGGTTTCTTCCATATCTAAAATCAGCCGCTTAATTTCAGCGGTAATTTCCTTGACTTCTTTAGCTTTTTGCCGTAAAATGGGATTATTAGGATTAGTTTGGATGGGGATAATCATTTGTTCTTTTTTAACTTTTTAAAATAAAGAGAGGTGAGATAAAATGAAATGGTTAATAATGGGGTATTTAATAGTGGGTTTTTTTCTTTCTTTTATTGTGGCAAAAGAATATTGCCAAGACTTTGAAAGAGGAAGTCGTATTCAAATAAATAACAAACTTAAAAAATCCTTATTTCTTTCGCTTCTAACAGTTTTTTGGTTGTTTGCACTTCTTGTGGGGGCTATAATGATAATTTTTAAAAAGGCTTAAAGGTTAAAATCTTTTTCTAGCCCTCAAGAGTAATTTTCTTGAGGGTTATTTTATTATCCGCCATTCTATTTCTGATTCCTGGCCCGCGAATTCCAACCATTGGCCATCGTCTCTTATGACATACCATTTCTTTTTAGTCGCTGACCAAATCATCGGATTATCGTCAAAAAATGGTTTCTTGACGATTTCTTTTGGCTTTAATCTGTCCAATTCCAGCCATTTTTTAAAGACCGTTTCAATGGCGTAGTCCAAATTTCTGGATTTGGCCCATTTAGCCACTTTGCTGACGGCTTTTTTCGCGGCTCTGATTGACCCGGCCAGCTCCAAAAGCTGTTTGGCCGGCCTAGTGAATCGGGAATAAATTATCTTTCTTTTTTTAGCGTTATTTTTAATCTGGTTCAAACTTAAACCCTTGGTATGGAAATAATAATTAACAATCTGTTGGATTGCGGTTTCTTTTTGTTTTTTTATTCCCCGTTTTTTATTTTTTTTCTTGGGCATTGTAATTATACTTGTAGTATATCAAGAAAGAGGTATAATACAAGGCGACACATGAAAAAACGACGGATCTTCGCGGCTATTAATTTGCCGGAATATATTAAGAAAAGAATATTAAATTGGCAAGAGGAGTGGACGAGCTTGCCGGTCAGGTGGACTAAAAAGCAAAGTCTTCACATCACTTTGGTTTTTATCGGCTATGCCGGAGATGAAGAGATGTTAGAGGTTTGTCAAACAGCGAAAGAAACAGGCAGGAGGCATCAACCATTTGAAATTGAATTAAAAAGGATTTGTTTTGGGCCGCCCGGCCGCTCTCCCCGGATAATTTGGCTGGAGGGGGAGGAAAATTTAGCTTTGGCTGAATTGAAAGATGATTTTGAAGGTCATTTATTAGATTCAAACCAGAGCGGTTACAATCGTAAAGAAGTTCGGGCTTTTCGTCCTCACATTACTTTGGCGAGAATCAGGCAGAGAGAGTGGCGATTAATGCCCTCAAAGCCCAATATAGAAAAGGAAGTTTCTTTGTCTTTTTTAGTTGAGTCAATAGAAGTAATGGAGAGCCGATTATTAAGAGATGGGGCGGAGTACGTGGTTTTAGAATCGACACCGTTGGGAGGATAGCTACTTACATTTTACTTCATACTTTCGTTTTGGACAGATAATACTTGTTCCGTCAGGGGGATGCCCCTCCAATGTCGGCCGCCTTTCAGGCGGCCTCCATCGGGCTCCCCTTCTGACTCCACTCGTTTATCTGTTTCCAAAACTTCACAATTTCGCAAAATGTAAGTAGCTATCCTTTCTTTTGATTTATTAATGCTTAAAATAAAGATTCTTGACGTTAAAATTGATAATTTAACCGCAAGCAAGGCCTTAAAAAAAGTAGAGCGATTTATGACGGACGGAAAACAGCATTATATTGTCACGGCTAATCCGGAATTTTTAGTTAAAGCTCAAAATGACGATGAATTTAAAAAGATTTTGAATCAAGCGGACTTGGCCGTAGCGGACGGTGTTGGTTTGGTTTTTGCTTCCTGGTTTTTGGGTCAGCCCTTAAAACAGAGAATTACCGGCGTTGATTTAATTGAAAGTATTTGTAATTTGGCCAGCCGAAAAAATTGGCCGGTTTTTTTATTAGGAGGCAGGGAGGGGGTGGCGGAAAGTGTAGTAAATAATTTAAAAAAGAAGTACTACCTGTTAAATATTAAGGCGTTTGAGGCTCGGGAAGTACTTTTTAGTCAAGGTATTTTATTTGTCGCTTTTGGCGCCCCAAAGCAGGAAAAATGGATAGTTGAAAATTTAGGGAAAATGCCTTTAATTAAATTAGCGATGGGCGTTGGCGGCGCGTTTGATTTTATAGCCGGGCAAATTCCCCGGGCGCCGAAGATTTTAAGGATTATTGGTTTGGAATGGCTGTGGCGATTGATTCAAGAGCCACGGCGCGTTAAAAGAATTTTTAAGGCCGTTGTGGTATTTCCTTGGTTGGTGATTAAATCAAGAATTTATTAAAGTGAAAAAATATTAAAGTATATTTGCTTGCTTACGAAATAGTTAAATATAAAATGACAAAAATAATAAATCTCTCAAAAACAAAAAAAGCTTATTTTATCGGGATTAAAGGAGTGGGGATGACTGCTTTGGCTCAAGTTTTAAAGGGCCGGGGCATTGAAGTTTCGGGTTCTGACACCCACGAGAAATTTTTTACCGATGAAGTTTTAAATAAATTGAAAATAAAAGTTTTTGAAGGGTTTAAAGTTAAAAATGTTCCCAAAGACGCGGATTTAATCGTGGCTTCGAGCGCCTATAAAGATTCTCATCCGGAGATTAAATATGTTAAAAAACAAGGAAAATTCGTTTATTCTTATTCTGATATTTTAGCTTTACTTTTTAAAGAGAGCTATGGTTTGGGAGTAGCGGGAACCCACGGCAAGACCACTACGACAGCAATGCTTGGCCGAGTCTTAGAGGGGTTGGGTTTGGATCCGACAGTTATAGTCGGAAGTAAGGTTTTAGAGTGGAAAAGCAATGCCCGGGTCGGCAGGTCTAAATACTTCGCGGCTGAAATAGACGAATATCAAAATAAGTTTTTAAAATACCGGCCTAAAATTTTAATTTTAACTAATATTGAATACGACCACCCTGATTTTTTTAGAAGTTTTAAGGATTATAAAGAATCTTTTTTAAAATTAATTTCCAGGCTGCCGAAGGACGGCTTGTTTATCGGTTGGGGCGGCGACAAAACCATTAAAGAAGTTATAGAGAAAACGCCTTGTAAAATTCTATTATATCGTCAAGAAGATTTTAAAAAATTTGGCGAGCTTTTTTTAGAATTGCCGGGCGAGCATAATCGGCTGAACGCTTTGGCTGTTTTAACTTTAGTCAGAGAGTTAGGTCTTGATGTTAAAAAAGCTAAAGAGATTTTAGAAAGATTCAAGGGAACAGCGCGGCGATTTGAAATTAGGAAAAAACTCAAAAATGGAATTTTAATTATTGACGATTACGCTCATCACCCAACAGAAGTGAGAGTTACTTTAAAGGCGGCTAAACGACTTTATCCTGATAGAAAAATTTGGTGCGTTTTCCACCCTCATACTTTTACGAGAACTAAAGTTCTTTTAAATGATTTTGCCCGTTCTTTTAATATGGCCGACGAAGTGATAATTTTGGATATTTATGGTTCGGCTCGGGAAAAAAGAGGGGGAGTGCATTCAAAAGACCTGGTAAAATCAATTCTTGAGCATCAAGCAAGGGTGAACTATATTCCTGACATTCCCAAGACGGCAAATTATTTAAAAAAACACCTTAAAAAAAATGATGTAGTTATAACAATGGGCGCCGGGGATGTTTGGAAGTTATCCACAGAGTTCTAGTTTGGAAAATAATTAAAATATGCTAAACTAAATTTAGTCGCCTAAGCGACAGAAAGGAGAAAGTAATATGACATGGGTTTATATCGGTATCGCGGCAGTAGTAATTATCGGTATAATTTGGTGGGCAATGTCTAGAAAAGGAAAGGGAGAGGAAGAAATGGGCGGGACCGAGACGTCTTCGATGAGCAAGGAAGAACCGACCGAATCCGAAGAAGAAAAGTCAGTTTAGTCTTACATTTTTATTATTTTTAATTTTAAACCTGACAAATTAGTTGGTATTGTTGGGATTTTTTATTTATGATAAACTGCCTGTGATGAAAAAAATATTTAAAAAACCCGTAATTTTAGCCCTTTTGACGATTATCGGTTTAATTTTTATAAACGGTCAGGGATTATTAAAACAGCCCAAAGATATTTTTTTTCGGATAACGGCGCCTCTCCAAAAATCCACTTATCAGATTAGTCTGAAGTTTAAGGATATTATTGATTTATTAAAAAATATCAAACGGCTTAATTCTCAAAATATTGAATATCAGGAAGAAAACAGGAAATTAAAGGGGGAATTGGCTGGATTAAAAGAAACAGCCCGGGAAAATAAATTCCTTCGCCAGCAAATAGATTTACCGGAACAAATTAAAGGGCAATTGATTTTAGCCGATGTTATCGGACAAAGTCCGGCCAATTTAGGGGAGTATATTTTAATTGATAAAGGAGAAAAAGACGGCTTAAAGGCAGGAGAAACAGTGATCGCGGCCGGCAATCTTTTAGTGGGAAGGATTTCTCAAGTTTCAAATTCAACGGCCAAAGTTTTGCTGATTACTTATCCCGGCAGCCGGGTTAACGCTTTGATTCAGGAATCCGGAATCAGCGGGATTATCAGAGGGGGATCTTATAACAGCTTAATTATGGATTGGATAGCTCAAGACGAGAAAATTGAGTCTAATCAAACCGTAATTACTTCCGGCTTGGCTAATCTTTTTCCAAAAGGGATTTTTATTGGTCAAATTGAAAAAGTTATTTCCAGCCAGCCGCAGGTTTTCAAAGAGGCGATTATCAGACCCGCGGCGGATTTCGGGAAAATAGACAGAGTTTTTGTAATAAGATGAAATCTTTAAGCATTGTTCTGATTTTATTGATATCCGTTATCAGTCAAACCAGTTTTTGGCCGGCCTTGGGTATTTACGGGGCAGCGCCTAATTTAGTTTTAGTTTTTATTTTAGCTTGGGTTATCTTGGTTTTCCAGAAAGATTTGTCCGACAGCCGGAAATTCTGGCCGATTATATTGGCCGGTTTGCTTTTAGATTTATTCAGCGGTTTGCCCTTCGGGGTGTTCAGTTTAAGTTTTATCGGTCTTACATATTTAGTTGATTGGCTGATTAAAAATATTTTCAGCCGGATAAATTTTGGGAGCTTAGTTCTTTTATCGCTCGCGGCCACTCTTTTTTATAACCTGATTTTAATTATTTTGATTAGACTGTTTATTCCGATTTCTGTTCTTTTTGGTTCAATCTCTTTTAAAGACGGGTCTTGGCCTGTTAATCCGTATTCATTTTATTCAATTCTTTTAGAAGCGGTCTATAACACGATTCTAATTACCTTGATTTTTTATGGGATTAAAAAAATATTCTATCAAAAACAATTCAGATGAAAACATTGAAGCCGAGGAGATTTTTTTAGACGCCGAGGCCATTCGTTCCTTGGAAGATAAAGGGAAATTAGAACAGCCTATTAAAGCGCGTAATTTTATCCTTTTTTATATTTTAATAGTCAGCGCTCTTTTTGCTTTATTTATCCGGACCGGGTATCTTCAGATTATCAAGGGTGAATATTACAGGAACTTAGCCGAAGGGAATAGAATTAAAACATATTCTTTAGCCGCGCCCCGGGGCATTATTTATGACCGTTACGGAGATCCTTTGGTTTATAATGTTCCGGCTTTTGATTTAAGGGTTAATTTAGCGGATTTTCTGGTAAATTCAGCTTCAGTTCAAGAAGAGATTCTAAAAGAAATAAGTGTTATTTTAAGGGAAAACCAGGAGAAAAATTCTTTAGCGCGGAGCGAAGAAAAAATTCCTAAAGCAGGCAACAAATCAGAAGAGTTTAAAAAAAAGATAAAAGAAGCTCAAGGCAAAACAGCCCAGGTAGTTTTAGTAAAAAACATAGAACAGTCAGCCGCTTTGGTTCTGGAGAGTTTGGTCAGCGAGTGGCCAGGCGTGAGACTGGTCAGAAATATTCATCGTCAATATATTTTAGGAGAAAATGAAGCTCCGATTCTTTCTCATGTTTTGGGTTATACGGGAGAGATTAATTCAGCTGATTTGGGGTCTCAATTTTCATACGGGCCGGATGACGAGATCGGCAAAACCGGTTTAGAGCTTCAGTACGAGGAATTATTAAGAGGAGAGGCCGGAAAAGAAGAAATAGAGGTGGATGTTTTCGGACAAAGCCGGAAATTCTTAGCGCTTAAGCCATCTGAGCCGGGTCAAAGTCTGGGTCTTTTTATTGATAAAGGACTGCAGGATAAACTTTATCAGAGTTTGAATAGAATAATTGGTCAAATTTCCGCTCCGGGCGGAAAAGTTACAAAAGCGGCTGCCGTAGTTGTTGACGTAAAAAATGGCGGTATTCTCGCTTTGGTAAGTTTTCCCGCTTTTGATAATAATATTTTTTCTCAAGGCATTTCTTCGGCTGATTACGACGCTTTGATTAAGAATCCCGACCAACCGCTTTTTAACCGGGCAATAGCCGGACAATATCCGCCCGGTTCAATCATTAAGCCCTTAATCGGCAGCGCGGCTCTTGAAGAAAGAATAGTCAGCCCCAGTCAGAAAATCAATGACAGTCAGGGCGAAATTTCCGTGGTCAATCCGTATAATCCGCAAGTCGTCTATACCTTTTCAGATTGGAAAATTCACGGATTAACTGATATAATAAAGGCAATCGCCGAATCCTGCAATGTTTATTTTTACACTGTCGGAGGCGGCTACGGAAATATAGATGGTTTAGGCATTTATAGAATTAAAAAATACCTTCAATTATTCGGTTTGGGTGAATTGACTGATATAGATTTGCCTTTTGAAGAAGACGGTTTGATTCCTGACGAAAACTGGAAAGAAGAAACCAAGAAAGAAAAATGGTATATCGGCGATACTTACCATGCCTCTATTGGTCAGGGAGACATAATGGTTACGCCGCTTCAGATGGCCTTGGCCACCGCGGCCATTGCGAACAACGGGATTTTATATCAGCCGCAGATAGTTGACAAAATTATGGATTCAGAGAAAAATACCATAAAAGACATCGAGCCAAAAATTATCCGGGAAAATTTTATCAGTTCAGAAAATTTAGCCATAGTGCGAAAAGGAATGCGCGAATCGGTTATTTCCGGTTCAGTTCAGGCTTTAGGGACATTGCCCGTAAGAGCGGCCGGAAAGACCGGCACAGCTCAATTTGGCGTTTCTGATAAAACTCATGCTTGGTTTACCGGGTTTGCCCCTTATGAAAACCCGGAAATCGCTTTAGCCGTGGTGGTTGAAGGAGGCGGCGAAGGGCACCGGGCGGCTGTGCCGGTAGCTAAGGAAGTATTTGAATGGTGGTTTAGTCGGTAAAATTCTTATGTAAGAATTACGAGTGTTGTTTAGATTTTTATATTCAGCAGAAAATCTTTTCCCGCCAGCCGGATCTTCGCAATAGGTAAATTATCCTCGCTCGCTTCGGGGAACCCTCCGAAATTTGGTCGCTTCGCTCCCGCAGTTTCGGTCTCCCTCTCGCTCGCTTCGGTAATTTGTCTCTATTGCTCCAATATGCTGGTTGGGAAAAGATTTTCTGCTCTTTTCTCAAGAAATGTAAACAACGGTTGGATTTCTTACAATATATAAGACACTAAAAAGATGAAATACATTACTCCAGAAGGTCTTCAAAAGTTAAAAAATGAATTAAAAGAGAGAAAAATTGAAAAACGGCAAGAGATAGCTAAAAGATTGGAAGAAGCCAAGTCATTAGGAGATTTAAGCGAAAATACGGAATATTCGGCTGCGAAAGAAGCGCAGTCATTTAATGAAGGAAGAATTTTAGAATTGGAAGATATGATTAGAAATATAATTGTTATTCAGCCGGGCAAAGACACCGGTTCTAAAAAGAAAGTCGGTCTGGGGTCCGTGATTGAAGTCAGGTCAAGTCTTAGAAAACACGTATTTAACATTGTCGGTTCCCAAGAGGCCGAACCAAGTCAGGGAAAAATTTCTAACGAATCGCCTCTGGGCAAAGCCTTTTTGGGTCACGAGGTCGGCGATGTGGTTGATGTAGAAATACCCGGAAAAAAAGTTAGGTATAAAATAGTAAATATCAAATAATTCCTATAATATGTCTTCTGTTCAATCTATTAGAAAAACTCGTTTAAAGAAACTGGAAAATATCCGCCAAGAAGGTTTAAATCCTTATCCGGCTAAAACTAAACGGACTCATACCTGCAGAGAAGTTTTTGATGATTTTAAGAATTTATCCAGTCAAAAGAGTCAGGTAGTTTTGGCCAGTCGCTTGAGAAATATTCGTGAGCATGGCGGTTCAACTTTCGCGCATATTGAAGACGCCGCAGCCAAATTCCAGCTTTATTTTAAAAAAGACCGGCTGGGCGAAAAAAAATATAAGTTTTTTTTGGATAATTTTGACATTGGCGATTTTATTGAAGCCAAAGGCGAGGTTTTTTTGACTAAAAAAGGCGAGAGGACTTTGTTGGTCAAAGATTACCGGATTTTAACCAAAACTCTTTTACCTTTGCCGGAGAAGTGGCACGGCCTAAAGGATGTGGAGGAGAGATTTCGAAAAAGATATCTGGATTTAGCGATGAATAGAGATGTCCGGGAAAAATTTTTAGTCCGCAACCAGATTATTAAATCTATCAGAGAATTTTTAGAAAAACAGGGATTTATTGAAGTAGAGACGCCGATTCTTCAGTTAATTCCCGGGGGCGCCTCGGCCAGACCTTTTAAAACATATCTCAATGCCTTGGATTTTGATTTGTATCTTAGGGTAGCGCCGGAGCTTTTTTTAAAAAGGTTGTTAGTCGGCGGTTTTGAAAAAGTCTATGAAATCGGCCGTTGTTTTAGAAACGAAGGCGTTGATTTTTCTCATAACCCTGATTTTACCATGCTTGAATTTTATTGGGCTTACGCTGATTATGAGGATTTAATGGAGATGATTGAAGAGATGTTTGAATATCTGTTAAAGCAGATATTGGCAAACAGCGAACAACAGACAACGATTAACTATCAAAATCATAAAATAAACTTTGAAAGACCTTGGCCGCGGATTAAATTTCAAGACTTAATAAAAAAAGAATGTCGGATAGACATTGAAAAAACAGAGACAAAAGACTTGCGTCAAAAGGTAAAAGAATTTGACTTAAAAATAGAATCTAAAGACCCGCGTTGTAAAATAATTGATGAGTTGTATAAAAAAACAGTCAGGCCGAAATTAATTCAGCCGTGTTTTGTGATTAATCATCCGATTGAAATGACGCCTTTGGCTAAATCGGTTGAGGGGGATTTGACTAAGGCAGCCCGGTTTCAGTTGATTGCCGGCGGAATTGAATTAAATAACGCTTTTTCAGAATTAAACGATCCTTTGGAGCAGGATAAAAGATTTAAAGAGCAGGAAAAACACAGGAAAGGCGGAGACGACGAAGCGCAAAGATACGATAAAGACTTTATTGAGGCCTTGGAATACGGCATGCCGCCGGCGGCGGGCTTTGGCATGGGCTTGGACCGTTTAGCCGCTCTTTTAACCGATTCGCACAGCTTGCGGGAAATAATTTTATTTCCTTTGATGAGGCCGAAATAAAATGAAGCGGACAGCGAAGACATATTTCTTCGCTGTTGAAAATTATTATGCTCGACATCAAATTCATCCGTGAAAATCCGGAGAAAGTAAAAGAGGGTTGTCGGAAAAAACAGGTCAAGGTTGATATTGATTGGCTTTTGGAATTGGATAAAAAAAAGCGAGAAATGCTTCAGGAAGTGGAGCAACTGCGGGCAGAACAGAATAGAATTAGCGAACAAGGAACAGCGAACAGCGAACAACATAAAAATGCCAAAAAGATAAAAGAGCAAATAAAATCATTAGAGCCGGAACTGGAAAAAACCGAAAAAGAACTGGAGAATTTAATCCAGCAGGCGCCGAATTTGCCGCTTGACGAGGTGCCGGAAGGAAAAGACGAAAAAGACAATAAAGTTTTGCGTGAAGTTGGCAAAAAGCCAAAGTTTAATTTTAAGCCAAAAGATTATTTGACCATAGCGGAAAAATTAGATTTAATTGACATAGAAAGAGCGGCTAAGGTCTCGGGCAGTCGTTTCGGTTATTTAAAAAGAGAAGCGGTTTTATTGGAATTCGCTTTGATTCAATTAGCTTTTGATGTTTTAATAAAAGAGGGATTTATTCCGATTGCGCCACCGGTGATGATTAAACCCGGGCCTTATAGAGGAACTGGCCGTCTTTTAGCCGGTATGGAAGAAGAACGTTATTTTATTCCCAAGGACGAGCTTTATTTAATCGGCAGCGCCGAACATACGGTTGGTCCGATGCATATGAATGAGATTTTTAAAGAAGAGGATCTGCCGCGGCGTTATGTGGGTTTTTCCACCTGTTTTCGGCGCGAAGCCGGCTCTTATGGTAAAGATACTAAAGGTATTTTACGGGTTCATCAATTTGATAAAGTAGAGATGTTTGTGTTTACTAAGCCAAAAGATTCCTTAAAAGAGCACGATTTTTTACTCGCTCAAGAAGAAATGATTATGCAGTTATTAGGGCTTTCTTATAGAGTGGTGCTTCTTTGCGCCGGGGATATGGACTGGATTGACGTAAAGCAGTATGATATTGAGACATGGCTGCCCGGCCAAAATCAGTATCGGGAAACGCATTCTTGTTCAAATACCTCTGATTTTCAAGCCCAAGGGCTTAATATTCGTTATAAGGACCAAAAGACAAATAAGACATCTTTTGTTCATACGCTTAACGCCACTGCCTTGGCCATTGGCCGAACAATTATCGCTATTTTAGAAAATTATCAACAAAAAGACGGCAGTGTGCTGGTGCCGAAAGTTTTAAGAAAATATGTGGGAAAAGATAAAATTACTTAAAAATAAAAAACTTTTAATTTCTTCATTAGGGGCTTTGAGTTTTATTTCATTTCCGATTACACTTGCCGGAGTGACGGGTTATTTTTTGGCCAGATGGGGTGGTGGCAAAAAAGTCGGCTTACCGGGCCGGATAAAATCAATAATATTAAACATAGGTCGATATCGTCTTCATTTTCATCATTGGTTGATTGGCCTTTCTTTATTTTTTTTAGGAATTTTTGACATTGTGCCGGTCTTAAAAGAGACTATTTTTCAGGGAATGATTATTGGCGTGATTTTTCAAGGTATTTTTGATTATCCTGATTGGTATAAAATTATAAGAAGAGCATTATGAGGAAAAAGCGCGGAGTTTATCAAGTTAAACGGTCTTCTAAAACAAAAAAATCCCGCCTTAAGATAATAATCTTCGGAGGGTTATTTTTTTGTTTGGTTATCGGTTTAATTTACTTTTTTATTTTTTCTTCGTTTTTACGGGTGGAAAAAATTGAGATAAAGGGAGCTGAATCCGTTTCTGTTTCAGAAATAGAAAATATCGTTCAAAATTCTTTGTCGGAAAAATTTTCAGGAATTATTCCCTTAAAGAGTCTTATTTTAATCCCGGTTCATGAAATAAAGGCGGATATTTTAGGAGTTTTTCCAAAAATAGCTTCAGTTGAGGTCAATAAAAAATTTAATTTAGATTTTTTCGGCCGCCTCGCTATGTTTATCAAATGGGTTAACTCGGGTCAGACAGACTTACAAAGTTCAGTCAACGGCTCAAATAATATTTTAGAGATAAAAATTAAAGAACGGGAATCTGTCGGCGTGTGGTGTCAGATTAAGATGGTGCCGGCTTTTAACGGCATTGAGAATAATACCACTACCGAAATTATTGAAACGGAAGAAAGAGGCCAGTGTTTTTATCTTGACAAAGAAGGAATTATTTATAAAGAATCGCCGGCTATGGACGGCAGTCTGATTTTAGTTATCAATGATTTAAGAAAGCGGAATATCGGAATCGGAGAGCAAGTGATTTCACGGGAATTAACGGATTTCATTTTAACGGCTAAAGAAAAATTGCCGGAAATATTAAATATAAGAGGGCTTAATTTCAGTATTATTTCAATTCAAGATTTGAGAATAATGACTTCTCTTGGCTGGCGGATTTATTTTAATCCTCAAAAGCCGGTTGATAAACAAATTGAGGTTTTAAAACGGGTTTTAGAAGAAGAAATTAAAGAAGCGCGGGAAGGTTTAGAATATATAGATTTAAGAATAGAGAATAGGGCGTATTTTAAAACCGATAAATAAAAATTGAAGTGCCGACTCGGAAAAACGGCTGTTTGTCTTTGAGCCATAAATAGGTATCTTCCTGCTTTATCTCAAATCCCTTAACCGGTTTTGCCATAGCTCCTTGAAGCTGATTTATTGAAACCGCGAACCAGCCTTTGGTTGGCTGTCCTTTGGCTGACCACCACGGCTCATATTTTTCTCCTAAATAATATTTTGGCGAGCCGCCGCCGAAATAATCAAGGTAAATTTTATCAATATTATAATTATCTATCCAATCTTTTAATCTTTTTAAGTCTTGTCCCCAATCGTAATTGGAATCAGTGGCTATTTTATAGCCATTTTTTGTTCCCTTGGCCAGCTCATTGTAGTAGGAAAGATAAAAAGGGAAAACCCAAAGAGTCTCAATTAAAATCCATAAAAGCAGAACAAAAACCACTGCCTTTTTCCAAAAAGATTTTTCAAGCCAACTGACAATTTGTTTGGCCGTTAAAAAACAGATAAAAGGGAGCGCCGGAATAACATGACGCACGCCGATATTAAGGTTTCCAGTGATGGCCTGAATCAGATAAATGGAAACAAAGATTAAGCTGGCGGCTAAAACGAAATTTTTTCTTAGCCATTCTTTAATTGAGCTGATTTTTTTTCGCGGAGAAGAGATAATATTTTTTAAAGAAATAACAAGAGCGATGAGCGTTAAGATATGAAGCGGTAAAAGTTCTTTTACCAAATAAAGCAAAGGGAAATAAAAGGGGGTGGCGGCTGACGAGACTTTGCCTAAAAAGTAAAAATTATTTCCGCCGCCGGAGCGCTGAATAACCATAGCCACTCCCAAAAAATACTGCGCGAGTCCTCTAATTAACGGTTTATCGGAAATTTTGATTATAAAATTAACCCCGGGCGCGTCAGCCGATCCCAAGATACTTTTAGCGTGTTCAAGTTGAATTTCCGGCGGATAGTTTAGAACATGAAATTGATAAACCGGCCAGATAACGAGAATAGAAATAAGGCCGATGAGCAAAAGTTTATAAATAATCTTAAAGAAATTAGAAAATGTTGTTTTTAGGTTTTTATAATCTTCAAGAATAAACCAAAAAACAGCTAGAATAAAGTAAGTCGGAATTAAAAGAATGATCGAAAATTTTAAAAGAGAAGCCAGACCTAAAGTTAAGCCGGCCATCACAAGATTTTTCTTCGTCTGATTTTTTAAAAAATTAAGAAAAGTAATCAGTCCCATAAAAAATCCAAGGCCGGCGCCGATGTCAGTTGTCACATAGCGGGAATGAGCGATGATTGTCGGAGACATCGCGTAGAAAAATAAAGTCAGAAGACCGACTTTATCGCCGTATCTTTTTCTTACCCAATAAAAAACCAGCCAACCAAAAAAGATTGACAGAAGTATCATCGGCAGTCTTGAAAAATGAAGGATTTGGTCGGGATTATTTCCGGATTCATAGAGAAAATCATTTCCGACTTCCCATTGTCTGTCGTTGGTTGATTTATGCCAAGCCGGCGTATCGGTTCTTAAATTAAGATTTAAAAATAAAAGAGGGAAAGCGGCTAAATCTTTTATAAGCGGCGGATGCTCGGGGTTTAAGCGGTAATCCTGTTTTTTAAGATACGAATAACCGGCCGGAATATGAGCAACTTCATCAAAGGTAAGAGAATCATTCCAGGAAGAAAAAACCAAAATAAAAAACATAAAAACCAAAATCAAAAGAGCCGAGATTTTTGTTATTCTATCCATATAATTTTTGCGCCAGAAGGCAGATTAACCGCCTCTTTTTGGGGAAGATAAAAAAAGTTTTTCTCTTTTTGCCATTGAGGCAGAAAGGTTTTGGTTAAAAACATAATTGGCTGGGCCGACATTGGCGTGCCGCGGTAATCAAATATTTCCGTATTTTTCATTATAATATATTTTGGGATATTTTCCGGAGCGTCAT
This sequence comes from Candidatus Portnoybacteria bacterium RIFCSPLOWO2_01_FULL_43_11, assembly GCA_001819605.1. GTDB lineage: Bacteria > Patescibacteriota > Minisyncoccia > Portnoybacterales > UBA2143 > WO2-40-15. The sequence goes on along the minus strand of MHNE01000015.1, from coordinate 6,916 downwards.
TTAGTTCATCTGCTACCCGGCTTAGATTTTCATTAAAGGCCAGAGAAACGTTTGGATTTTTCGCCCACTCTCTAAAATAACGATTATAGCTTTGGCCGGCAATAAGGATAAAAAAAACAACAATGAAGAGAACGGTTGTTTTTTTTCCTGGAATTTTTTTAATAATTTCTTCAAGGCCGAGGCCGGCAAAAATCATCGCGGCCGGCGCGACCAGAATCGCCCTAAGCGAATGAGGCAAACCCTCATTTGAAACAATAACCGGCAAGAGCAAAAGAAAAAACCAGAGAAGCAGAATCAGATTTTCAAAACGAAATTGACTGATTTTTGAAAATAATTTTTTAAAACTCTTAAAAATTCCGAGCAGGAATAATAAGGCGACCGGAAGCCAGAGTTGGGGCGCGCCGGCGTAATTATGGCGCCAGTTAAAATCGCCCAAAAAGACAAACATCTGCGAAGTTATAAAAGTATTTTTAAAGAGATTAAGAATCGTCCGGCTTGATTCAAAGATAGAGATTTGGGAAGTCCGGCCGAAAAAATCTTGAGGATTTTCCAAAAAATAAAAACCGAGCGGCAGAAAAGCGATAAAAGCAAAAATAAGAAAAAGAAAAATCGGAAGTAAAATCTTTTTCCTTAAATAAGCCGGAGCTTTAAAGAAAAATGCGAGTAAAGCCGCAAGAATTAAAAGCGGCGTAATCCGGTAGGCGATGTAGGAATGAAAGCCGAGGCCGTAAATAAATCCGGAAAAGACCGCTAAAATAGAAGAGCGGAACATAAAGTTTGTTTCCGGTTTTAATTTTTGCCGTTCGGTTTTTTTTATTATCCTCCATAACAAATACAAACTCCAGACTAAAAACGCCGGCGCCATTATGGCTCGAAAGCTGATGCGGGAAAAATTAATATGCCAAAAGCTCGCGGCCAGAAAAAAACTCGTAAAAAGCGCGACTCTTTCGTTTTGAAATAATATTTTCGTTAAAAAGAATATTCCCAAAACCGTAAGAATCCCAAAAAGCACTGAAGGCAGGCGAATGGCCCAGGCCTGATTGCCAAAAATCTTTATTGAGAACGCAATGATATTTATAAAGAGTCCTTCCCGGCCGTTATTCTCCGGATAAAAAACTTTAAATTGGCCTGTTTCAAGAGTGGCTAAGGCGTTATTTCCGTTCATGGCTTCGTCGGAATAAAGCCCGGGCGGAACAGAATCAATCCGCCAGAGACGGAAAAAAGAGGCTAAAATTAATATTAAGAAAATAAGGATAACGGTTTGACGATTTTTAATTTTCATATTAGAATAGACTAAATTAGTCCGCGATATTATTTTACTATAAATTATGAAAAAAATAAACCTTGCGCCTTTCCTGTTTACTTTTTTGATTTTTGGTTTTTGGGTAACATATTTCAGTTTCGGAATAAGCGAGGCCGCTTTGTCTTTGCCGGAGGGCGGTTTAATAAAAACCGCTGATACTTCCGATGTTTACGCGATTACTAAAGGGAAAAAACACTGGATTCCGACGCCGGCGGTTTTTAATTCTTATCCCGGTTATAAATGGGGAAATATTCAGATTATCAGCCAAGCGGATTTAGATAAATATCCGAGAGTCAAACACATAAAATTAGCCAATACTTCCAAGGTTTATTATATCACGGAAAGCGGACTTAAGAGGCATGTTTTAAATTCAGAGGTTTTTCTTTCTTACGGCAATAAATGGGAAGACATTATTGAGGTCAACCAAACCGAACTCAACGCTTACAATGATTCAGAGCTGATTCGTTTGATGGGGGATTATAAAGTTTATAAAATAGAGAATAATCAGAAAAGGTGGATAGAAACAGCCGAGATTTTTAATCAGCTCGGGTTTGACTGGTCAAAAATCGCGCCGGTCAATCAAACGGAATTTTACGGTTATTTTACCGGCGGCCCGATTATTAGCGCGAAGCAGGAATCTAATAAATATCCCAATACCTTTATTCTTGAAGGTCCTGAAGAAGACGCGCTTTTGGAGAGCAATGAAATTAGTTTTAAATATTCCGGGAATAATCCTTTGGGAGAAGTAAAAAATTTATCTTTTGAGACCTATTTAAAGGGTTATGATTTAAACTGGAAAGACCAGCGAACAAAAACCGTCCAGACTTTTAAATTATCAAACGAAGCTAAGATTTACACCTTTTACGCGCGGGCCAAAAACGACGAAGGTTATATTGATCCGACCCCGGCCTCGCGTACTTTTCAAATCGGCGTTTCTCCTTTTTATCAAAAAATGGAAATCATAAACGTTCATCCAAAAGAAAAGAAATTTGAAAACGATTACCTGATTTTAAAAAATAATTCAAGCGAAGAGATAAACATAAGCGGCTGGACTCTTAAAAGCAAAGCGGACAGCTTTTCTGTTCCTAAGGCCGTTAATCAGTTAAAATATCCTTTTTCAGCCGGAGATTCCGCTGATATCAGGGTTCCCTCCCGCGGCGAGGTTCTTATTTCTTTTGGGAAAAGCCCTGAAGGCGTAAATTGCCGGTTAAATCAATGTACCGGTTATCTGGATCGGGATAAACAATTTTTCCCCTCTCTTCCCAAAAATTGTCCTAAAATAGAGGAAGAAGAATACGGTCATTTGAAAAAAACTTGCCGCGACTTCATTAAAGGGTTAGATTCCTGTGAAATCCCTGATTATTCCGGCAACTGGAAAATCAGCGCGGATAACGAGTGCACCGCTTTTCTTAATGAAAAATTCAATTATAATTATTGTTATAAGAATAATTATCTGGAAACGAATTTCCTTGAAGACAAATGGCGGGTTTTTCTTAATAAATCCACAGATATTTTAGATAACGACAGCGATAAATTAATTCTCAAAGACAAAAACGGATTTTTAGCGGACGAGTATAAATATTAGAAGCGGAAAGCAATTGGCATTTGAAAAAAACGGTCATTTATGGTAAAATATTGATAAGATATTTTATGAGTAAAAGAATAACCTTAAAAATTTACGGTCGGGTTCAAATGGTATTTTTTAGAGACTCAACCAGAAGAAGGGCAAAAAGATTTGGGCTTAGCGGCTGGGTGAAAAATGAAAAAGACGGGACGGTTAAAATTATGGCCGAAGGAGATGAAAGAGGGTTGAAAGAATTAATTAACTGGTGTTATAATGGACCTATGCTGGCCCGGGTGGAAAAAGTGGATACGGAGTGGGGAGAGTCAACCGGGGAATTTAAGGGGTTTAAGATAAGATACGAGTAAAATTAATTATAGTTATTTTTTATGAAAATTATTTTATTAGAAGATATCAATAACTTAGGTAAAAAACACGAAATCAAACGAGTGGCTGACGGTTACGCCAGAAATTTTTTGTTTCCCAAAAAAATGGCGGTTTTAGCCAACCAGTCTAATTTTAAAAAGACGGAAGAGCAGAAGAAAATTGACGCTGAAAAAGCCGAAGAAGAGTTAAAAATTTCTCAAGACTTAGCCGGTCAGCTGGATGGTTTAGAGATTGAAATACCGGCTAAAATCAAAGAAGATGGAAAGCTTTTCGGCTCTGTTACCGCTTCTCAAATTGCCAGCGAATTAAAAACGCGGGGATTTGAAATTAAAAAAGAGCAGATTAGGCTAAATGAGCCGATTAAGGAAACAGGAGAGCGCGAAGTTGCCATAGAATTTCCTCATAATTTAGAGGCGGCCATAAAAGTAATTGTGACAGAGGAACAAGGAAAATAAAATGGCTAAATATATTTTTGTCACCGGCGGTGTGATGTCCGGAATCGGCAAGGGGATAGTCGTGGCTTCCATTGGCAAGATTTTACAGAGCAAGGGTTTTGAAGTAACCGCCATTAAAATTGACCCCTACATTAACGTTGACGCCGGCACTATGAACCCCATTGAACATGGGGAAGTTTTTGTTACGGAGGACGGCATGGAAACCGACCAAGATATTGGCAACTACGAAAGATTTTTAGACAGAACCATTATGGCTGATAATTACATGACGACCGGCAAGGTTTATGAGACCGTAATTCATCGGGAAAGGAATTTGGAATATGACGGTAAATGCGTTGAGGTGGTGCCTCATATTCCGGAAGAAGTCAACAGAAGAATTTATCGCGCGGCCCGTCAAACTAAAGCTGATTTTGTTTTAATAGAGATAGGCGGCACAGTGGGCGAATATCAGAATATGCTTTTTTTGGAAGCGGCCAGAATGATGAAATTAGAGCATCTTAAAGATGTTCTTTTTGTTTTGGTGAGCTACTTGCCGGTGCCTCAAAAAATCGGCGAGATGAAAACCAAACCGACTCAATACGCGGCCAGAACCCTTAATTCAGCCGGCATTCAGCCGGATATCATCGTGGCCCGTTCCGAATACTCTCTGGACGAACCCCGGAAAAAGAAAATTTCTATTTTCTGCAATATTTCTCCGGAAGATGTTATCTCGGCGCCTGACATTGAAAGCGTTTACGAAGTGCCTTTAAATTTTGAAAAAGACAATTTAGGCCAGAGAATTTTAAACAAATTTAATTTAAGAGCAAGAAAAAAAGATTTAAAATCTTGGCGGAGTTTGGTAAAAATAATTAAAAATAATCATAAGAATATTAAAATCGGCATTGTGGGCAAATATTTTAACACCGGCGATTTTATTTTGGCTGACGCTTATATTTCTGTCATTGAGGCGATTAAGCACGCGGCTTGGCATTTTAAAAGAAAACCGGAGATCCAATGGCTTAATTCAGAAGAATACGAAAAAAATCCCAAAAAGATTAAAGAATTAAAAAATTTTGACGGCTTGATTGTGCCGGGCGGCTACGGCGAAAGGGGAGTGGAGGGAAAAATCAAAGCCATTGAATTTGCGAGAAAAAATAAAATCCCTTTTTTGGGACTATGTTACGGTCTTCAATTGGCGGTTGTGGAATTCGCGAGAAATGTCTGTAAAATGAATGCGGCTCATACCACAGAAATCAACCCCCGGACAAAATACCCGGTTATAGATGTACTGCCCGAGCAGAAAATAAAAATTCAGAAAAAAGATTATGGCGCTAGTATGCGTTTGGGCGCTTATCTTTGTGAATTAACTAAAGGAACGCAAGCCCAAAAAGCGTATGGACAAATCACAATTTCTGAAAGACATCGTCATCGCTACGAAGTGAATAATGATTTTAGGGACATTTTAGAAAGTAGGGGACTAGTAACAGCCGGCCTTAATCCTGAACGCAATTTAGTGGAAATCATTGAGCTTAAAAATCACCCATTTTTTATCGCCACCCAATTTCACCCTGAATTCAAATCCCGACCCCTTCGGCCCCATCCTTTGTTTAGGGAATTTGTGAAAGCCGGGTTGAAATGAAAAGAGACGCGGTTATTTGACGCGTCCCTTAGAGAGGTTTTGGTTTAGAGGTTAAGGTTCTTGAAAAACATCTTTGCACTGACCTATCAGTCGCTGCCGCATTTTCCCGTTTGAACTCTAAAATCTTGATAGATTGATTACCACTTATAATACCCCTCATTATCTCTTGGATCCTCCTGGTAAAATTTATCGCATCTAGCCTGTCTATTCAGGTGCATTTGGACTTTCATGAGCGCATAGACCTTGAAAATAGATAAAATCTTAGAAGAAAAGGGTTCATCATTTGCGACGAGGTCGCTAATGAATTTCCCCATTATAGGGTCTTCTTTGATAAGATATTTTCTTATTGCACAATAATTTAACCATCCGTCTAAACTACCGTCGAGCCCGGTAATATCCCTGAACTCGAGATTAAATTTTTCAATAGCTTGTTCCGTTATTTTAGACATTATCCATCCCTCCCCTAATTTTAAAGGTTCTTGAAAAGCTTTCTACTGGAGTCTACCCAGGGGCTGCCCCCGATACAACATTAACCACCTTGGCGATTCTCCGCGAGCCGTCAAAATGTTTGATTTTTTTAGTGGCAAATTTGACTACGCCCTTAGCCACGGAATAAAGGGTATAATCTTTGCCTTGACGGACATTTTTGCCGGCGACAAATTTACTGCCGCGCTGGCGGATTATAACACTGCCGGGTTGGGCCGGTTGTCCGTCAAATAATTTAACTCCTAAATATTTTGGCCGGGAATCCCGGCCCAATGATGTTGAACCAGCTGATTTAGTTTTCGCCATGAGATTATGTTAACAAAATTGATTAATTTTGTCAAGAAAAATGAGCCAGATATTGTTTTAGTTATCGGTATTATTTTAATTGCCTTAATTAGTTTTGGAGCCGGCAGATTAACCGTTTTTGAGTCCAATAAAGAGCCGATTTCTATTCAGGATCCGGCGACTACTGCTTCAATTCAACAATCGTTAGGAGCGAGCGTTAAAGAGAATAATCAGTCAGAGCCGGCGAAACAAGGAAAGTTTGTCGGGAGTATTAATAGCGACAAATACCACTGGCCTTGGTGTCCTTCGGCTAAAAATATAAAGCCGGAAAATCAAATCTGGTTTAATTCCGAAGCCGAGGCCAAGGCCGCCGGTTATAAACCTGACTCTAATTTCTACAAATTAGCTCCGGCGGATTATAGACAAGAATAAAGTTTAAAGTCATTTTTTAGTAGTCTTACTGGCTGTAATTATCTTAAACTCTTTTTCCAGTTTTTTGCTCTCGTCAATTTTTTTTCTTAAGTCAAAAGGTAATTGAGAAATCACCTTTTTAAATTTGTTTTTATCTATGGTTAAAATTTCCTCCCATTTTTCTAACGGCTCTAAAATTTCTCTAAGTTTAAGAGCGTCATACTCAAATCGTTTTTGGGGCAGGCGAGTGATGTAACCATCTTCGCCAAAAACCCTGTCAATGCCTTTTTCATCGCAATATTGATTGATAATTTTTTTTAATTCCGCCATTCGTTTCGTGTCTTTTTCCCGTTGTCCCTTGATTATAAAATATTCTTGGATGACATTTTTTATCTCTCCGTCTTTAATTG